>NZ_DATMST010000048.1:0-21706 GCF_035565275.1 Sphingopyxis sp. | reverse complement strand
GTCCAGGCGCGCCTCGAGCAGGTGACCGCACGGCTCCACCGCGACGTCAGCTCGGTGCGCGCGGTTCCGCTCGAGAGCGCGCTTCGCCGCCTGCCGCGGCTCGCGCGAGAAATCGCCGGCAGCCTCGGCAAGCAGGTCGCCTTCTCGGTCGAGGGCGCCGATATCGAGGTCGACAAGCAGATCGCCGATACGCTTTTTGAGCCGCTGCTTCACTTGCTTCGCAATGCAATCGACCATGGGACCGAGGCGGCGGCCGATCGCGAGGCTGCCGGAAAGCCTGCTGAGGCCCGGATAATGCTGCGTTTCCGACGATCGGGGGATTCGATCATCGCCGAGCTATCGGATGACGGCCGCGGCATAGATCCGGCGGCGATGCGCCGGCTCGCCGCCGAACGAGGGTTGATCGATGTTGAGGAAGCGGCGGCGATGAGCGACGTCGCGGCGCAGCGCCTGATCTTCGCGGCGGGGTTTTCGACCGCGCGCGAGGTTACCTCGATCTCGGGTCGCGGCGTTGGCATGGGCGCGGTCCAGGCCGTCGTCGAAAGGCTCCGCGGCACGATCGATCTCGAAAGCGATCCGGGCGGAGGCACGCGGTTCACCCTTCGTCTGCCGGTCAGCGCACTTACTACCCGCCTGCTCGTCGTCGAGACGGGGCGCGAGCGATATGGCGTCGCGCTCGATCAGGTGATCGAGACGGTGCGCGCGAGCCGCGACGAACTCAAACCCGTCGCATCGGGGCACGCGTGCGTCCTTCGCGGGCGCACGGTCCCGGTCGTGAGCCTCGGCGCGTTGCTCGGCGCCGGGGAGAGCGATGATCCGGTGGCACGGCTGCTCGTCACGCAGGCAGGCGGCGAGCGCGTGGCGCTCCGGGTCGAAGGATTCGCCGAGCGGCTAGACGCCTTCGTGCGTCCGACCGCGGGGCTGCTGGCCGCCGTGCCCGGCGTTACCGGTTCGACCCTGATGGGTGACGGCAGCGTATTGCTCGTTCTCGATCTCCCGGAGCTTTTGGCATGACGGTGCGCCGCGAGGGGCAGACGGTCTTTCTTGAGGGCCGCTGCACGGCCGAGGACGCCGAGACCCTGCTCGTCGCGCTGCGCGACGAGCCCGGCGCGGAAGTCGATGCCTCGGCCGTTACGCGCCTGCACCTCGCCGTCGCACAGATATTGCTCGCGCTGCGGCCCCACATATGCTCAATGCCGCAAAATCCTATCTTGGCTGACGTTATTGCGCCTCGATGAGGTTCCGGACGCGCGCGGGACTTTCATCCGCAGGCGTTTAGGCATAACGAAAAGCCTGTTCAACGCGCCGGAGTATTTATGCCTTTCACCGTCATGATCGTGGATGACAGCAAATTGGCGCGGATCGTCGCCGGCAAGGCGGTCGCCGAGCTTCAGCCCGAATGGACAAGGGTCGAGGCCGGCAGCGCTGCCGAGGCGCTCGATATCCTCGGTGGACGCGAAGTCGATGTCGCACTCGTCGATTTCAACATGAGCGAGAAGGATGGTCTTGAACTTGCGGGCGAGCTGCGCGTTCTACGTCCGACCATGCCTATCGCCATCATCACCGCAAACATCCAGGACGAGATCATCGCTCGCGCACGCGCGGTCGGTGCGGCTTTCGTGCCGAAGCCGGTGACGGCCGACGGGCTGGAGGCGTTCATCTCCGGTGCCACGCTCAGCCTCCGGTCGTCGCGCGCGTGATTCCCGAGCAGGTCGCGCTCACCGAACTGGAACGGGATGCTCTCACCGAGATCGTCAATATTGGCGTAAGCCGTGCCGCATCCAACCTTCGGAAAATGATCGGCGACCAGGTATTTCTATCGGTCCCGTCGATCGACGTGGTGAGCCAGCAGCGCGCCGCAAGGCTTATCACCGAGCGCGAGGTCGGCGAGCTCGTGGCCGTCCGGCAGGATTTTACCGGCGCCTTCGACGGCCGCGCGCTCCTCATCTTTCCGGAGTCGAATAGTCTCGATCTGGTTCGCGCGGTTACCGGCAATGCCCTCTCGTCGGAAGAGGTTGTCGAAATCGAGCAGGAAGCGCTCGCCGAGACCGGCAACATCATCCTCAACAGCTGCCTCGCGACGATGGCGAACATGCTGAAAGGTCCGCTTTCGATGTCGCTCCCGCTTGTAGTGCGCGGTTCGGGCGCGAGCCTGTTCGAGGTAGAGGAGCATGGAACCGCCGAGGGCCTCGTGCTTTTCCTCTACATCGACTTTGCCGTGCGGAGCCGCGACATCAGGGGCTATATCGCCATGATTATGGACTTGCCGTCGCTCGCAACGCTCAAGAGCCTGCTTGAGGACTTCATCGTCCACATTATCGGCGACGACGCTTAGTCATGACCCCCGCCGGAACCGATCAGCTGCGGTCCGAACTCGCCGCGGCGGGCGCAAGCGGGACATGGCATTGGGATATCCCCGGTGACGTCCTGCATGTCGATGCGAAATTCGCCGAGCTTTACAGCCTCGACCCGACGGCCGTCGCAAGCGGCCTTCCGACCAAGACATTCTTCCAGGCCATCCATCCCGACGACAAGGCGCGCATCCGCATCGCGGTCGCGGGAATATTGGCGGGCGCCGAAACTTTTTCCAAGGAGTTCCGGGTTGTCGGTCGCGACGGGCTTTGGCAGTGGGTTCATGGCCGCGGGCAATGCCATTTCGACGCCAAAGACCAGCCGATCCGCTTTACTGGACTGCTGGTCGATGTCACGGAGCGCAAGCGAACCGAGGAGCGGCTCCGTATCGCGCAGACCGCGGGGGGCGTCGGAACGTTCGAATATATCGACGGTTTCGCAACCGCGAGCGTATCGGAAGAATTCTGCCGGCTGCTCGGACTGCATCCTGCGTCGGTGCTTCCGGTGCAAACAATCAACGGCGTTCTCAGTCCCGGCCAGCCGCCGTTGATCCCCGGCCCGCGCGGGGGGGAGGTGCCGACCACGCTCGACAGCAGCTTCGAAATCGTCCGCAACGACGACGGCGAGCATCGCTGGATCGCGCGTCGGGGCGAGATATTGCGCGAGGGGTCGGGATACCGCCTGGTCGGCGTTATTTACGATGTCACGAGCTCGAAGGCGCATGAGGCGGAACTCCGCGATCTGAACGAGACACTCGAATCGCGTGTCGAGCTCGAGATCGCCAGCCGCCGGAATGCCGAGAATGCGCTTCGCCAGGCCCAGAAGATGGAAGCGGTCGGGCAGCTGACCGGAGGCATCGCGCACGATTTCAACAATCTGCTCATGGCGATATCGAGCAGTCTTGATCTGCTCCGCAAGCGTATTCCCGATGACCCCCAACTGATCCGTCTGATCGATAATGCGCTTCAGGGCTCAAAGCGCGGCGCCGCGCTGACCCAGCGCATGCTGGCCTTCGCTCGCCGCCAGGACCTGACATCGGAGCTTGTCGACATGCGGTCCCTGATCAGCGGCATGCTCGACCTTATGCGCCGGACTCTCGGGCCGGCGTGGCCCGTAACCTGCGATTTTCCCGGCCCGCTCCCGACGGTGCTCGCTGACGCGAACCAGCTTGAGATGGCCATCCTCAACCTTGCCGTGAATGCACGCGACGCCATGCCCGACGGCGGGGACATTCTGGTCACCGCGGAGGACTGCGAGGTCGCAGCGGCTACGGTCAGCGATCTGGAGCCAGGACACTATCTCCGGCTCAAAGTGATCGATACCGGTACGGGCATGGACGATGACACGCTGACGCGTGCGATAGAGCCGTTCTTCACGACGAAAGGTGTCGGCAAGGGCACGGGGCTCGGGCTTTCGATGATCCATGGTCTCGCGAGGCAGCTCGGGGGCAGCTTCACGCTCGAAAGCCGGCTGGGCGAAGGGACGACCGCCTCGCTCTGGCTGCCCGCCGCCGCCGGCGATGTGGCGCTCGATCCGGTTATCGCTCCCGAAAGCGGCAAGCGGCCCGTCGAGCAACTGAGCATCTTGGCGGTCGATGACGATCCGCTGATCCTGATGAACACCGCCGCGCTGCTCGAGGATCTCGGCCATAAAGTGTATGAAGCGAGTTCGGGCGAGGAAGCGCTAGGCCTGTTCAAAGCGCATGGCGACATCGATCTCGTCGTGACCGACCACGCCATGCCGGGGATGACGGGAACCCAGCTCGCCGAGCGGCTCGAGATTCTCCGGCCCAATATTCCGCTCATTCTTGCAACCGGCTACGGCGAATTGCCCGTTGGCTTTCGGAAGGGCGCGGTGAAGCTCGGCAAACCTTTCAGCCAGGCGGGTCTCGCCGACGCGCTGGTCGAGGCAATGTCGCAGCCCTGATTTGCTGCGACGCCATTGCCCCCCTTAGCACCGGTCGTCGGGCGGGCTTCCGGCCTAGCGTTCGATAAGATAGTGGATCGGTTTGAAGCTGCCGCCGCAACTGTCGTAGGCCGAACAGGCGGTAAGGCCGATAATCAGATCGTCGAGCGCGCGCAGGCGGATATAATCGCCCGGTTTCGTTGGCGGAGGAAGCACCTTCACCTTGCCGTCGGTGTCCACCGGCACGTTCATGAAAATGTTGAACGCGACCGGGATTTCATCTTCGGAGATGCCGTAAGGCGCGAGCGCCTCGGCGAGGTTCCCGAAGCAGCCGCGATGGACCGGCTTGTCTGCATAAAAGTGCCTGAACGTCGCTTCGCTGCAAGGCGTTAGCAGGAAGTCGTGCGTGCCGACCTTGTCCTCGACGATTTCGAGCATCGGGTTCGAGCGGTTCGACCAGAGGCGATTGCCGGTGGTGAGCCTGATTGTCTCCTCATAATCGATTGTCCGGCCGTTCGAGATGACTTCGCGGACATCTTCCGACATGAACGCGAGCAGGTCGCTGACCTGACCCCCTTCGGGATCGATGACGCGCAGGGTCTCATTCTTTCGCAGGGAGAAAGCGGTACCGCTGCGCGGCGCGATAATCTGGTTCATCTTGGTGGCCTCGACTGGAGGAGAGCAGGAACGGTGCTGGTCGGCGCTGCAAGGGGACTTTGGCCTGTCGCGCTCTATGAATCCTCAATACGAACGGGATCGACAAAAGCTGCCTAGCGGTTGGCGCGAGCTGAGAAAGGTGGCCGCCCAGCGCGCGTCTGTTAAGCCGGAATGGGTCTGAGAAACTCAAATTTGATCCGGAACTAAAGCTCCGCAAGAATATTGCGGTTCGGAACGTGAGCCTCGGCCGCGTTAGCAAACGCGGGGCAGCGAATGCTGGGCAAAGAAGGCTATCATCGCGCGGGAGGCATCCGGGCCGCGCGCATCGGTATAGGATCCCGAAGCATGACCGCCGGACCAGGCGTGCCCTGCGCCATGAATGGTCCACCGCTCGATCCAGATAGTGCCGTCGGAATCGCAACTCGTTTCGCGGGTGAAACTGTGCTGCCCTGCCGACCCGCCGGTTTCCTTGACCGAACGCAACCCCGTCTTGCTGTCGCGCGCGGCACTTGCCACGATATGCCCGCTATTCACTTCGGCAACCGTTGCATCCTTGTCTCCGTGAAAGGTGATGACCGGGACGAACCGGGTGGATCGATGTGGTATTACCGAGGCAGGCGGCCCGTTGCGCATCGCGGCAAATGCGGATGGCATGTCGCGCGCCGCGCCGCAGGCCAGGCCCGAATGGACGCCGATCGCGGCATAAATGTCGGGATAGGCCGCACCCATGATCGCCGCGGTCGCGCCGCCCGCGGACAGGCCGGCCACATAGATCCGGCCCGCATCCGCCTTATATTCTGAAGCAATCGACCGGGTAACCGCAGCTATCAGCGCGGGTTCTCCCTTGTCCCTTTGCTGGTCGCCCGGTTTGAACCAGTTCCAGCAGCGCTGCATGTTCGCAGTTGGTGTCTGGCGGGGATAAACGACGATGAAGCCCATCTCGTCGGCCAGCCGGTTCATGCCCGTCCCGAGCGCAAAATCCTCCGGCGTCTGCGTGCAACCGTGCAGCATGATCAGCAGCGGCATTCCATCCTTCACGCCCGATGGCACATAGAGCCTGTAACTCAATCTGCCTTCGCCTCCGAGGTAATCTCGCTCCTCGAAACGTCCGCCCGCGCCGTAATTTGCAGGCTGCGGCGTTTGCGGCGGATCCGTAGGCGCGGGGCCGGGACGGGCCAACGGGCGGCGGACGGGCGTCACATCCGAATAGCTCTCCATATCCTCTTCGCGGTCCGCGGAGCCTCCGGCCAAGGCGGCTTGGATGAGGCGGGTAGCCCCGTGCAAATCGCCCGATCGCGTCAGGCGCAGTGCGTCGGCCATCGAAGGCATTGTTTCCATCATGTCATTTGTCCCTGAAAAATGTCCCGCTGGATCAGCGGATGCGGTCCGCAAGCGCGGCCTTCACCTCGGCGCTGGCGTGAAAAGCCCCAAGCACGGTCACCGAACGGATCGTGCTCAGCGCAAGTTCGGCCGAGACATCGCTGGCGATCGTCGCGAGACCCAGCACATTGATATCGAACCCGACTCCCGAAGCCTTTGCTTCCTCCAGATCGGCGCGCGAGAAATGGCGAATGCCGAGATCGAGCTCGCTGCGTAGCTGCGACCGCTGCGCGGCCTCCGCGTGACGATCGATCTGGTTCCGGATCGCGGTGCGAATAAGATCGGTCCTGTTCGAATAGAAACCCTCACGCACCAGCAGGTCGATATTGCCGAGATCGACAAAGCCGAGGTTTATTGTGATTTTCTCACTATCCGCCTTGGGCCTTGGCTGATGAACATTTTCGCTCATAACATCCATTCTCCATCCATATGGATGGTATATGGAGTTCACGGCGCGGGTTGCAAGGGCGTATCGGCGCGTCGTGTCAACTTCTCGGCCGACGCCCTCTCCATTGAAAAATATTGATACAATATCTTGAAGAGGACGTTGTTTCTGGCGCGCGGATTTTCGCTACGTGAATCAGGTCGGGGACGTCTCAACTGTGGCGTCTTCGGGAGAGTGGAAGCCGAATTAGGTCTTGATTTCGTTCGACAACGTCCGCTTTTGCCCTTGTCGCGCGAAGAGCGGTCTGACCGCTATCGGCCAGCGGCTGCCGTGTTCAAGATAGCGAGAGCCCAACGTACCAATTGCGCTCGGCGGGAAGGATCAGGCTGACCGGTCCTCCCGGCGGGCCGAGGCTCGCCGCGATCGCGTCGGCCGCCAGTGCGCCGACTTCGTCCGCCGTTTCAGCCGAGCGGGACCATATCGAATTGGGTTTGACGAGCGTGGCGAGGTCGGAATGGAGCGGCGCATCGTGGATGCGGTGATATGTCGCATGATCACCGACGATGTTGACGATCGGCGAGAAGGCCCGGCGCGCGTTGTGGAGGTTGGCGATCCCGTTCGCATAGCCGGGGCCAAGATGGAGCAGGGTGACCGCAGGCTTGCCTGCAAGGCGCGCATAGCCGTCGGCGGCGCCCGTCGCGACACCTTCGAACTGGCAGAGGACGGGCCGGATCACGGGCTGGCGATCGAGCGCCGCCACGAACTGCATCTCGCTCGTGCCGGGGTTGGCGAAACAGACCGTTACGTTGTTCGCCGCGAGTGTCGCCGCGAGCAGGTCCGCGCCATTCGCCTCGCGTGCCGGTTGCGCCTTCACATCATCTCTCCGTACCGCGCCGCCGGGCAGGCATCGCTGCGCCGGTTTCCGCGGCTTATCAGCACAGGACCGTATAGATGTCCGACCCGATATCGTCCGCCAGCCGCAACACGTCCTGCAGCGCCGCCTTGTCGATCGCACCCGCTGACGCCCGCATGGCCTGTTCGTCGCGCCAGCGTTCGGCGAACAGCATCTCGCATCGCGTTTCATGCCGCTCGATTTCGACCCGCTCGCAGCCTTCGATGACCCCGACCGCGCGCGCGAGCCGGTCGAGCGCCGCCCGCAGCGCGCCCTCGTTTGCAGTGGCACAGGTCAGCGTATAGCGTTTCACGATGGTCATCCGAGGCGCTCGATCATCTGGCGCGCGAGGATGTCGAGGCTCGCTTCGGCCTGCATGCTCGCGTCATCGCCGGACGCAGACGCGGCGAGCGACGAGTTGATCGTCACCCCGAGCGGCGTCGGCCAGCCGCGCAGCGCATGCGAAATCGTGCGGAGCGTGGCGAGCGTCGATCCGGCCGCCTGCCATCCGTAGGCGCAGGCGATGCATCCGACGGGCTTGCCGTCGAAATAGGGGCGCGCGTCGGCGGCAAGGTCTTCGGCATAATCGAGGGCGTTCTTGATCAGGCCGGATATCGTGCCGTGATAGCCGGGCGACGCGATAACCACGCCCGCGCACCCCCGCATTCTCGCGACGAGCGTCTCGGCGCGGGGATCGCGAGCTGACTGGCCGGGCGCATAGAGCGGGAGCATCAGATCGGGTCCGGCGAGGCATTCGGTCGCCACGCCGTGCGCCTCGATCCGCGCCAGCGCGGCGCGCAGGATGCGCTCCGACGAGGAATCCGGGCGCGTCGTACCCCCGATGCCGAGGATGAAGGCGGGCGATGTCATCGGACGGGTTCGTCCCGCGCTGCGAGCCGCCCGACCGCTTCGGCGATGTCGTGGGTGAGCGCGTCGGGAATTTCGTGCCCCATGCCCTCGACCAGCCACAGCTCGGCGCCGGTGATAAGCGCGGCGAGTTCCTCGCCCGCGGCGTGCGGGATGAGCGGATCGGCCGTGCCGTGGACGATGAGGGTAGGTGCTGTGATGCGCGACACCATCGCGCTGCGATCACCGTCGGTCAGGATCGCTGCGCGCTGGCGGACATAGCCCGACGGGAGATGCGCCCGTTCGATCTCGGCGGTGACGCGGGCTCTCAGGCGATCCGGGTCGGGCGGATAGGCAGGGCTGCAGATCACGAGGGCATTGGCGACGGCCTGTTCGATCAGGTCGCCACTCCCACCCGCTGTGTCACTTCCCTTTTTCGCCATGAACCCCTGTGCCTCGGCCGAGGGCGGCGGCAGGTCCGGATTCCCGGTCGAAGTCATGACCAGCGTGAGCGTGTCGACGCGATCAGGATAGCCGGCGGCGAGATGTTGCGCGATGAACCCGCCCATCGACACACCCAGGACGTCGGCACGGTCGATGCAGAGATGATCGAGCAGCAGGACCACATCGTGCGCGAGATCGGGCAGGCGATAGGGCAGGTCGGGCACCCCACCGGATCGGAGCAGCCTGAAAACCGCCTTGAGATCGGGGACCGGGCCGTCGGCATAATTGCGCGACAGCCCGGTGTCGCGATTGTCGAAGCGGATGAGCTGGAATCCCCGGTCGACGAGCGCGCGCCGGAACTCGGCCGACCAGCGGATCATTTGCGAGCCGAGGCCGCAGATGAGGACGAGCGGGCGACCTTCGCCTTCGACCGCATATTCGATCGGTCCATGGGGTGCGGAAAAGCTGGGCATGCCGGAATCCGTTACTTGAGAGGGAGAAAATGGTCGGCGGCTCGTTCGGGCCTAACCGCGAATCCAGTGGTGCAGGTGCGGCGGAACGGGTTCGACGAAACCGGCGCGTGCCGGATCGATTTCGGGGCGCGCGAGGACGCCCTCGGCGCGAAGCGATTCGACGAGATCGCGCTCGACCCCGAGCGAGACGAGAACCTCCTCTCCATCGAAGCCGAGCGACGACACCTTGGGCGACGGTGCATGGCCGGCCTTTATGGCAGCGCCCGGAACGGGCACCTGCGTGCCGTCGGGAAAACGGACGCGATGGATGGCGCCCGAGTCCTTGGCGCCTTCCTCCTCGAAAACTTCGCGGGCGGTGCGCATGATACCGCAGGTGATGCCCTTCGCCTGAAGAGCTGCCATGGCTTCGTGCGCTGTCATCGGCGCGATGAAGCGTTCGCCCGCAGCAATCGCCGCATCGCGGAGCGCGGTATCGGCATGGAGGTCGGGAACCTCGACCATATCGCGCGGCGCCCATTCGGGATGCCCGACCAGTCCGGCGTAGCCGCGCCACATGGCGGGCGTGATCGCCGCGACAAAGAGGTTGGCGGTGCGCGTCGCGAACCGGTGGACGAAGCGCGTTCCCGCGCGCGTGCGCGAACGCGTCGGATCAAGATTCCAGAGGCCCATCATCGAAACCTGGTGACCGAGATAGGTCATCATCACGTCGAGCATGCTCATCTCGATCAGCCGGCCGCGCCCCGTTCGTTCGCGCTCGGCAAGCGCCGTCGCCGCGGCGAAGGCAGCGTGCGCGCCGACGCTGTGGTCGGCGAACAATATCTGGCTGAGGACGGGCGGGCCGTCTTCGTGCCCGGTCATTTCGGCGAGCCCGCTCATCGCGATGATCGTGCCGTCGAAGGCCGCATAGTCGCGCCACGGGCCATGCACGTCATAGCCGGTGATGTGGACCATCACGGCGCGCGGATTGAGCGCGTGAAGGTGGGGAAAGCCGAAGCCGAGCCGCTCCGGCACGCCGCTGGTATAATTGGTCACGACGATGTCGGCCCAGCGCAACAGCGGGTCGAGCGCGATCGCCGCGCGCTTGCTCCGCAGGTCGAGAGCAATGCTCTTCTTGCCCCGGTTATGGCAGGCGTAGAACATCGAATCGCCGACCTGCCCGACCCGGTTGTTGGCGCGCGACGGGTCGCCCGCGAGCGGTTCGACCTTGATAACCTCCGCGCCCTGATCGGCGAGCATCTGGGCCGCATGGGGCCCCGCGATATAATGTCCTATCTCGAGGACACGGACGCCGTCGAGCGGGCCGGTCACGGGTGCACCGGATTCGGGCGTGTCTCGCGCGGGAGCGATTGGTCGGCGGATTCGGGCGTGCCCACCTGCGCTGCGGCATATTTCTCGGCCAGCTTGCGCAGATTTTCCTCATGCTGTTCCTTGCTGATCCGGTATCGCGACACAAAGCCCATCGCGATCAGGATCAGCCCGCCGTAGATCGGGATATAGAGCAGGGCGAGCGTGTCGAGCTGGTGCTCGGTGACCGAGCCCACGGGCGTCTTCATCGAAAAGCCGACGGCGGACAGCACGAGCCCGGCGACGAATACGCCGAGCCCCGACACGAACTTGCGGAACAGGTTGTCGGCCGAAAACAGCAGCCCTTCCGAGCGCCGGCCAGTCTTCAACTCGCTGTCCTCGACGATGTCGGAGATCATGGCGGGGACGAGAACCGCGCCGGCGATCAGCAGGATCTGGGTCACGACATTTTCGACCAGCAGCACGGGGAAGACGATCCAGTGGTCGTTTCCGGGAAGGATGTCGACGACGCGCAGGGCGAGCGGGAGGAGGGTCACGACCATCGCGGAGAACCACACGAGCAACGTCGCGCGCTTTTTCCCGAGCCATGCCGCGAGCGGCGGGGCGATCAGGACGCCCAGCAGGCTTCCCGGCACCTGCGCGATCGTCAGGATCGCGATTTCGTTCTGGTTGAAGTTCCAGAAATAGAGATAGAAATAGACTTCCATCGCCGCCCGCGCGCCGATCGCGGCCATATAGATCATGCCGGCGATGGCCATGAACACGAAGGAGGCGTTGTTCAGCGTCGCGAAGATTTCGCTGAACGTGGTGCGAAGCGTGAGTTTGCGGTCCGGCGGCTGGCGCAGATAGACGATGCGGTCGTGCGTCCCGGAGGCCGAGGCGATGATGACGATGAAGATCACACCAGCGGCAACGAGCGCGTAAAGCGAATAGCCCGCGCGTTCGGTGACGCCCCCGGCGCTTTCGGCCATGAAATAGCGGTAGCCTGAAAGGACCATCAGCAGCCCGCCGCAGGTCTCGAACGCCTTGCGCCAGCTGATCAGCTTCGTGCGTTCGTTATAGGCCGGGGCCAGCTCGGGGCCGAGCGCGGCGCTCGGCAGTTCGAAGAAGGTGTCGAACGTCCGGACGACGAGCAGGCAGGCGAGCATGTAGACGAAGAGCTGGCCATGGCTGAATCCGAGCGGCGGATTCCACAAAAGATAGAAGCCGACCGCCAGCGGCAGCGCGGCGGCGTACATGAAGGGGTGGCGGCGCCCGAACCGCGAGCGGAAATTGTCTGAGACCTGCCCGACGATCGGGTCGACGATCGAATCATAGATCGTCGCGATGAGAATGACGGTTGCGACCATCGCGGGCGGAAGCCCGACGGCCTGGTTGTAGAAGATGAGGAGAAAGGCGGTGAAGCTCCGCGTCTTGATTCCGGTCGATGCCGATCCGACGCCATAGAGAAGGCGATGGCGAAGCGTCAGCGGCGGTGCGATCGCCAAGGCCGGATCGCGGGTCGCGGCGCGTTCGGCGGTCATGCCGAATTCTCCTGTGCGGCTGCGGGACGCAAGCGGGCGAGAGCCCGGACGCCGGTTTCGGTTTTCGACATGTCTCTCATCTCTTCATTCGCCGGAAAATACAGGTTGCCGGCGTGCTGCGAAGGCCGCGCGGCCCTCGCGGTAGTCGGCGCTGCCGAAACAGGCCTCCACCGCGGCGGTCACCGCTTCGACGTCGCGATCGCCGGGCGCCTTGACGGCTTCTCCCACCGCGAGCTTTGCGGCGCGTACGGTAAGCGGGGCGTTCGCGGCGACGGTGGCCGCATAATCGATCGCGATCTCTTGCAGTTCAGCCGCCGGGACGACGCGATTGACGAGGCCGACACGCAGCGCTTCCTCGGCTGCGAGGTGGCGCGCCGAGAGGAGCATGTCCTTTGCGGCGCCGGGGCCGACAAGCTGCACGAGGTCGATCACGCCGCCGAGGCCGTAACCGAGCCCGAGGCGCGCCGCCGGGATTCCAAAGACCGACGCCTCCGAAGCGATGCGGACGTCGCAGGCGAGCGCCACGACTAGGCCGCCGCCGATGCAATAGCCGTCGATCATGCCGATCAGCGGCTTGGGAAAGGCGGCGAGATCGCGCCGGGCCTTGCCGCTGACCTTGGTATAGGCGGCGTTGGCTTCGGGCGTATCGCGTTTGGCGCCAAATTCGGACAGGTCGGCACCCGACACAAAGGCCTTGCCGCCGGCGCCCGTCACAATGACGGCGCGGATCGCGGGGTCGGCAGCGAAGGTGGCGAGGACGGCGCTGATCCCGGCCCACATCTCGAGCGAGACGGCGTTATGCCTGGCAGGATTGTTGAAGATCAGCCAGCCGACCGCACCCTCCGCGCGGCCGAGCAGAAGCCCGGTGCCGCTCTGGACGAAGGCGCCCTTGCCGATGATGCTTGCGGTCATGCTGCATGTCCCCTGTGCTGTTCCACCATCCTGCGGATGGCGGCATAATCGAGCTTGCCGTTCGGTGCGCGCGCGAGGTCGTCGACGACGACCAGCTCGCGGGGCGCCTTGAAGGGCGCGATGCGCTCGCGGACGAAGCGTGCGAGCGTATCGAATCCGGGATCCGCTCTGGCTGGATGATATTCGACGACTGCGCAGATGCGTTCTCCGAAGCGCGGATCGGGAAGGCCGATCACCGCTGCGTCGCGCACCGCGGGATGACGCTTCAGCGTCTCCTCGACTTCCTCGGGAAAAATCTTTTCGCCGCCGCTGTTGATGCTCTGGCTGCCGCGCCCGAGGAGAAGCAGCGTCCCGTCGGCCTCCACCCGTGCCCAGTCCCCCGGCACCGACCAGCGCCGTCCGTCGATCATGCGGAAGGTGCGCGCCGTCTTCTCCGGATCCTTGTAATAGCCGAGCGGGATCGGACCGGCGACCGCCGCAAGACCCGGCTCGTCGCTACCGGGTTCGATGCGGCGTCCGTCTTCGGTAAAAACCGCCCCGTTCGGGCCGAGGGTAAACCGCGCCGTTCCGGCCGTGTCGTCGACCGACGAGTGCGACGTCGCCATCTGGAAGCCCTCCGACGAGGCGAAGGTGTCGGTCAGCGTCGCCTGCGGCAGATGCCGGAGCAGACCCTGCTTGTTCTCCGTACTCCACATCGTGCCCGACGAATTGATGTTGCGCAGGCTCGACAGATCCCAGCGGTCGGGCGCGGCATCCAGCGCCTCGAGAAGCGGGCCCGCGAACGCCATGCCGACGATCGCGATCCGGTCCACTTTCAGCCGTTCGGCTTCGTCCAGCAGCCGCGCGGCATCGAACGCGCCCGGCGGAGGCATCGCTGCGAAGCCGCCCGAATTGAGCGAGGAACAGGCGCTCATCAGCCCCGTTCCGTGCATGAAGGGGCAGGCTACGAGCGTCGACACGGATCCCGAGGCCGCGGCGCGGCGCGGGGCTTCTTCGGGCGAAGCGAGCGCGGGCAGGCCGAGCACCGGCGACGCGCCGTAATTGCCGACGCCGAGCAAATCTTCCTGCCGCCACATCACCCCTTTGGGATGGCCGGTGGTGCCCCCCGTATAGAGCAGGATCAGGTCATCGCCCGAACGCCCGCTGGTGCCGATGCCGCGTTCGAACGGGCCTGCCGCGATTTCGGCGAAATCTTCCGCCCAGCCGGGAAGGGGTACGCCTTCGCGCTTCACTGCGATCCATCGGCGCACCTTGGGGAGGTCGCGGCGAATCTGGTGGACGAGGCCGGCGAACGCCATGTCGAAGACGATCGCTTCGGCATCGGCATTGTCGGCGAGATAGGCGATCTCGTCGGGGCCATAGCGATAGTTGATGTTGAAGGGCGCGATCGACACCTTGAACGCGGCGTTGACTGCGACGAGATATTCGGGCGCATTCGGCATGTAGATGCCGAGTTTCGATCCGGGCTGCAGTCCCGCGGCGCGCAGATGGCCCGCCATCGCGCACGCCGCGCGGTCGAACCCGTCCCAGTCGATGACCCGCTCCCCCTGTATGAGCGCGGGTTGGCTTGGCTGTGCCAGCGCCAGCTGTTCCCAGATATCGGCGTATGTCCACGGCGCCATCGCGCGTCCTGCTCCCTCGATCGTCCGGTCTGTTCCGGATTCGATAACGGTAGCTAAACGCCGCGTCACACCAGATCAAGATAATTTTGAACAAAGTTCTATTAAATGGAACGCGGAATAGATCGCCGCTTCGCGTGTCTTTTGCCCTTCGCAGCGGCTCCGTGAGACGAAGCTTCGTCCGGAATTCGATCGCTTGGAGAAAAACTCCAATTGATTTCCATCATGTGGAACAGTATTCCATAATATATCAGGATCGCAGGCGGCGTTGTTCGCCGGCCAGAAGGGGAGTTTTCGTGATCGCCAAAGAGACCGCATCCCGTCGGGAATCGCCCGGGAACGCAGCGCTGCCGCTCGCCGGACTTCTGGTACTCGACCTGACACTTGCGCGTGCCGGTCCGACCTGCGTGCGGCATTTTGCCGATTGGGGGGCAGACGTCATCCGGGTGCAGCCGCCCGACACCGGCGACGAGGAAGTGATCGGGCGGCGCGATGGCTCCGACTATCAGAACATGCATCGCGGCAAGCGTGTCGTGACCCTCGACCTCAAGACCGCCGCGGGCCACGCGGCGTTCATGGAACTGGTGAAGCGCGCCGACGTGCTGGTCGAAAACATGCGGGCGCCGGTCAAGCACCGCCTCGGTATCGAGTGGGAGGCCTTGCGCGAGGTCAATCCGCGGCTGGTCTACGGCAGTATCAGCGGGTTCGGCCAGACGGGTCCCTATACGCATCGCGCCGGGGTGGACCAGATCGCGCAGGGCATGAGCGGCCTGATGTCGATCACCGGCGCGCCGGGCGGCGGGCCGATGCGCGTCGGCATCGCGGTGGCCGATCTCACCTCGGGTAACCTGCTGGCGCTTGCCATCATGATGGCGCTTTACGAGCGTGACCGGACGGGGCGCGGGCGTTGGGTGCATACCTCGCTGCTCGAAAGCCAGATTTTCATGCTCGATTTTCAGGCGGCACGCTATCTTCAGTCGGGCGTCGTCCCGGTCCAGGTGGGCAATGATCATCCGACCGCGGTGCCGACCGGGGTGTTCCCGGCCAGCGATGGCTGGATCAACATCGGCGCCTCTTCATCGAAGCAATGGGCCAATCTGTGCCGTATCGTCGAACCCGCGTGGCTAGACCGTCCGGATTGGCAGAGCCAGGCCGACCGCAGCCGCAACCGCGCGGCGGTCCATGCCGCCATCGCTTCAAAAACAGCGGAGCGGACAACCGGATATTGGGTCGGGGCGTTCGAGGAGGCCGGGATTCCGTGCGGACCGATCTATGCAATCGACGAGGTCTTCGACGATCCGCAGGTCCGGCACCTCGATATGACCCCCGAAATCGAGCATGAGCGCGTCGGCCGGATGAAGCTTGTGGGGTCGCCGCTCAACTTCGAAGGCAGCGCGCGAGGCATCACCGAGGGGGCGAAGACGACCGGCGTCGACACGGTCGAGGTGCTGCGCTGGATCGGTTACGACAACGAGCAGATCGAGGTGGTCACGGGGGTGGCGCCCGCCTAGCCCGGCGCCCTCCTCCGATCGGGGGAGGGCCAATGGCCGGAAGTCCCCGAAGGGCGGCGGGGGCTTCCGTGCGGTGGCCTCAGAGCTGGCCGACAGTCTCCGCGATCCGGGCGCAGGTATAAAGCAGCGCCTCGACGATCTGGGCGTCCTTGGTCTCGTCGACGCGCTCGGTCGGCGCCGTCACCGAGATCGCAGCCGCCGCACGGCCGTTGCGGCCCATGATCGGGGCGCCATAGCTGCAGATTCCGACGGTCCAGCTTCCGTTGGCGCTCGTATATCCCTTGGCGCGCACCTCTTCGAGGTCGGCGAGAACCTGCTTGACGTCGAGCCCCTTGGCGCGCTCGCGCGTCGCGATCGAGCGTTCGATGATCTCTTCGGCATCGGGCTCGTGCGCGAGCATCGCCTTGCCCGGCGCGGTCATCACCGCCAGCGCGCGCGATCCGGGCTGGGTCGAGAAACGCAGCGGACGGGCCGCGAGGATCTTGTCGAGGAACAGGACCTCGTCGCCGTCCAGGACGAGCAGGTTGATCGTCTCCTGCGTCAGACGGTGCAGTTCTTCCATATAGGGGGCGGCCGCGCGCTTCGCCGGATGGTCGGCGATGATGTTCTGTCCCCATTCCCAGAGCTTCAGCGTCGCGCTGTACCGGCCCGAATCTTCGTCCTGCCGGACGAAGCCGAGTTCGATCAGCGTGGCGAGCAGGCGATGCACCCCGCTCTTGGGCAATTTGAGTTCGGCCGCGATGGCCGACAGACGAACGGGCCCGCGGTTGCGGACCAGCAGTTCGAGCACGCTCACGCCCTTGACGATCGTTGATTCCATTCTGTCCCCCTAGGCGACCAACGGAGCCGCGCCAACAACTAGAGCATATTTTCCGGCATTCCAGCGCATAAAATGCCGCATTGTTCCATATAATAGAACATAATTATAAAATAATGTACTTTGTTCTTGCAAATTGCGTTTTGATCGGTCAGTTCGACTCCCGATCCCGCGCCGGCGGGCGCACCGAAAGAAGGGACGAGAGATGAAGTTCGGGATTTTCTATGAGTTGCAGCTTCCGCGGCCTTGGCACGAGAAGAGCGAGTATGATCTCTATCATAATGCGCTTGCACAGCTCGAACTCGCCGACCGGCTGGGCTACGACTATGCATGGGAAGTCGAGCATCACTTCCTCGAGGAATATTCGCACAGCTCGGCGCCCGAAGTGTTCCTCGCCGCGGCGGCCGAGCGCACGAAGAATATCCGGCTCGGCCATGGCATCTTCCAGCTCACGACCAACCATCCGGCAAAGATCGCGGCGAAGGTCTCGGCGCTCGACCTGATCTCGAACGGCCGGGTCGAATTCGGCATGGGCGAGAGTGCGAGCGTGACCGAGCTTGAACCCTTCGGCGTCAATTTCGAGGACAAGCGCGAAATTTTCGAGGATGCGGTGCGCTGCATCACGCCGATGTTCGGCGACGCGCCCGTCGAATATCACGGTCCTTTCCATGATTTTCCGCTGCGCAATGTCGTGCCCAAGCCGCTGCAGAAGCCGCATCCGCCGATGTGGACGGCCTGCTCGCAACTCGAAACCATCCGCTATGCCGGCGAAAAGGGCTTCGGCGCGCTCGGCTTCCAGTTCGTGAGCGCGGACGCGGCGCACGCGTGGGTGCACGCCTATTACAACGCGTTCACGAAACGCCGCGACGCGCTGGCCGACTATCAGCCGAACCCGAACATCGCGCTCGTGTCGATGTTCATGTGCGCCGAGACCGACGAGGAAGCGCAGCGCAAGGCCGACGGTGCCACCTTCTTCCAGTTCTGCCTGCGCTATTACGGACAGAGCCAGGACCGCCAACGCCCGGCCGCCGGATCGGTGAACATGTGGGATCTGTACAACGACTGGAAACGCGCGAACCCGGACGCGGCGACCGCAGCGCTGAAGGGCGGGCTGATCGGATCGCCCGAGACGTTGCGCCGCAAGCTGAGGAAGTTCGAGGAATCGCACATCGACCAGGTCATCCTGCTCAATCAGGCGGGCATGAACAGCCATCAGGATATCTGCGACAGCCTTGAGCTCTTTGCGCGTGAGGTCATGCCCGAGTTTCACGCCAATATCCCGGCGCACGAAGCGTGGAAAACCGCGGTCCTCGCGGGAGAGATCGAGCTCGAGGAGATCGAGACCGAGGCCTTCTCGCAGCGTTACGGGCCGAAAGCCCTCAACATCCAGCCCGTAAAGGCTTGAGATCGACCATGTCATCGTAAAGGGCCGAGTCCGGTAACGGGCCGGCCTCTGGGCTCCAAGAAGCCCAAGGGGAGAGCCATTATGCAATATCGAGAGATAAACTGCCGTTGGACGGCGCGCGCCAGCCTGGTCGCGCTGGCCTTCCTGCTGGCAGGCAATGCAAATGCCCAGGAAGCACCCGAGGCCAACGATCCGCCGGCAGCGGCCGGCGAGGGCGATAGCGGCACGGCAAGCGCGGCGAACGACGTGATCATCGTCAGCGGTTCGCGCGCGATCGTCGACGGAACCAACGCGCCGACGCCCGTGACGGTGATGTCGAACGAACAGCTCAAGACCGCATCGCCCAGTTCGCTGATCGACGGGCTCAACCAGCTCCCGGTCTTCGCGTCGTCGATCCGCCCCAACAGCACCGGCTCGTCGGGGTCGGGGCAGGGCGGCAACGGCGGCAACTACCTCAACCTGCGCGCGCTGCTTCCGACGCGGACGCTCGTTCTGCTGGACGGGCGGCGCACCGTCGCCTCGAGCATCCAGACCAATGCGACCGACGTCACGCTCTTTCCGCAGATGCTGATCAGTCGCGTCGATGTCGTCACCGGCGGCGCGTCGGCCGCCTATGGCTCGGATGCGGTCGCGGGGGTCGTGAACTTCATCGTCGACACGAAGTTCAGCGGTATTCGCGCCGAGGCGCAGAGCGGCATATCGACCTATGGCGATGGCTTTTCCTATCGGGTCGGCGTCGCCGGCGGCCAGTCCTTTGCCGACGACCGCGGCCATATCATCGCAAGCTTCGAACATGCCCGGACGAGGGGCATCGACAATGCCAGCGCCCGCGACTGGGCGGCGACGGGATACGGCATCATTCCGAGCACGATCGCACAGAGCGGCACGACGCAGATTTTTGCGCCCGACGTCCGGTTGAACGGCGCGACCTTCGGGGGGACGATCCAGAGCTGCCTGCCCGCCGGCGCCACCTGTCCGATCGCAAACATGTTCTTCAACCCCGACGGGACGCTCAGTCCATTCGTCAGGGGCGATTATGCCGGCTCGTCGGTCGCCTCGGGCGGCAGCGGCGCCGCGGTGCGGACCAACATCACGACCGGCAACTGGACGAACACCGCCTATCTGCGCGCGCAGTATGAGTTCAGCGACGCGATCAAACTGTTCGCCGAGGGCATTTATGGCGACGTAAACACCGAATATCTCGGTGCGCCGTCCAATATCACATCGGGGTCGACCGCGCTCACCATCTTCGCTGACAATGCCTTCCTGCCCGACGCGGTGCGTTCGGTGATGACGGCGAACGGGATCACCTCGTTCCGCATGGGGCGCGCCAACAAGGAAATCGCACCCAACCGCATTCGCACCAACACCAAAACCTGGCGCGGCGTCGCGGGGATCGAAGGCAGCCTTGGCGGGTCGTGGACCTATTCGCTCGCGCTCGAACGCAGCCGCGCCCACTACCAGTTGTTCAGCCGCAGCAACCTGATCGTCGAGAATTTCTTCAACGGTGCGGATTCGGTCATCGATCCGGCGACCAATCTTCCGGTGTGCCGGTCGACGCTGCTCGGCCTTCCGCAGGGCGAGGGATGCGTTGCGATCGATCTTTTCGGCGAGAATTCGGCAAGCGCAGACGCGATCGCCTATGCTGCCGGAACCGCCAAGGCCGATCTCTATCTCAACCAGACCAACGTCATGCTCGACTTTCGCGGTTCGCCGCTCGACACCTGGGCGGGCCCCGTCTCGCTTGCTTTCGGTGCCGAGTACCGGAAGGAAACGGCGTTGCAGCGGGTCGACGCCATTTCGGGGAAGGTGAAGAGCAGCGAGGGCATCCGCGGCTTCCCGACCTCGGCGAACGGGCAGCCGGGCGGGTTCGCGCTCAGCAATCCGCAGCCGATCGAGGGCGAATTCTCGGTCAAGGAAGCCTATGCCGAAATCGTCGTTCCGCTCGCGCGCGACGTGCCCTTCCTTTACTCGCTCGATCTGAACGGCGCGGTCCGCTACGCCGATTACAGCAATGTCGGCGGGGTCTGGACGTGGAAGATCGGCGCGACATGGGAACCGATTTCGGCCATTCGCCTGCGCGCCACGCGCTCGCGCGATATCCGCGCGGCGGGTATCGCCGAACTCTTCACCGCTTCGCAGCAAACCGCCGGCCTTTCGGCGCGCGATACCACCCTGCCGGGCGCCCCGGCAGTCGCCCCGATCACGCGTCAGACACGGGGCAATCCGGGGCTTCAGCCCGAAGTCGCCGACACGGTGACGGCGGGGATCGTCGTGACGCCGGTGGCGGGCGTCAATCTTTCGGTCGATTATTATTCGATCAAGATCGATGGAGCGATCACCCAATCGACGCTGCAACAGGTGATCGATGGCTGCGCCGCCGGCAATGCCGAACTGTGCGGGCTCATAACCCGTGACGGGCCCGGCGGTTCGATCAGTTCGATCGTCACGCCCTTCCTCAACCTTGCGCAGGTCAAGACGAGCGGGCTCGACATCGAGGCGAGCTACCGGACCGATCTGGGAGACGGGCAGCTTTCGCTGCGCATGCTCGCCAACCACACATTCGAACTCGAGACGACGAACGAGGGGATCACTGTCGACCGGGCAGGCGATATGGGACTGCGCGATGCGGTCGCCAAATGGACGCTCACCGGCTCGGTGAGCTATGCGTCGGCTGGCGGCACCACCGTTTTCGTGCAGGGCCGATATCTGTCGGGCGGCAAATATGACAGCACGCTCGGTCCGACGGCGCTGCCGGTCGAGCAGAACCATGTGCCCGCGGTCTTTTATGCCGATGCCACGCTGAAGCAGCGTATCGGCGAACCCGCGAACGGGATCGAGATGTTCCTCACGGTCAACAACCTCTTCAATCGCAAGCCGCCGCTGGCGCCGCAGGGCGCCGTCACGATCCCGCGTCAGACCAACCCGTATTTCTATGACATGGTCGGTCGCTACTACACCGTGGGTGCGCGCGCGCGCTTCTGAACGACCCTCGTCCTCTCCACCTTGCCCGGTCCGCATCTGCGGACCGGGAATTTCTTGTGACGGCTGATGCAAAACTCGGAAAATCTTCTCGCGGGGTCCTTCGGTACCTTGTCCGACCTCGTCCGCTGCCATGCGGCAGAGCGCCCTGCGCAAGTCGCGCTTGTCGCGCCTGACGGGAAACTCGATTACCGCGCTCTCGACAGCCTCGTCGATACCGCCGCCGCTGCTCTCCAGCGCGACGGCGTGGTTCCGGGCGATCGCGTCGCGATCGTCGGCGCGACATCGACAGCCTATG
>NZ_DATMST010000047.1:0-2453 GCF_035565275.1 Sphingopyxis sp. | reverse complement strand
GCTCGCGCGGGCCGGGATCGCGCGGCCGACTGTGGCCGGGCGGGCGGTGTCATGAGCCCGGGGGCGACGATGGAACGCGTCTACCGCGTGCTCAAGGCGCAAGTGATGCACGGAGAATTCGCGCCTGGCGAGCGCCTCGATCCCTCGGTCCTTGCCCGCGATCTCGGAGCCAGCCCGACACCGGTGCGCGACGCGCTCCACCGCCTCTCGGGCGAGCGGCTCGTCGACAGCTGGCATCAGGAGGGGTTTCGCCAGCCGATCGTCGGCGAGGGGGATCTTCGCGATCTCTATGGATGGGCCGCGGCCCTCCTCGCGCTGGCGGTTGCCCGTCAGATGCCCGATCCGTCCTTGCCCGATCGGGCGCGAGCAGAGGATCGCGACTCCGATTATGCCGCGGAGGTCGCCCGTCTGTTTCGTGCGATCGCCCGGCTCAGCGAAAATCGCGAACTGCGCTTCGCCGCGGCGAATCTGATCGAGCGATCGCACGTCTTTCGTGTGGCGGAGGTCCGTGTCGACCCCGGCTGCCGCGCGGCGATCGCGGCGATGGAGGAGGATTTCCGGTTCCGCCGCTGGAGCGCGCTGCGCGCGAAGATCACGCGCTTTCATCGCCGCCGCCTCGCTCTTGCCGGCCGCGTGATCGCCGAGATGCGGCCGCGCGAACAGCCGCTCGGATGAACGCCGGAATATATTCGGAAAATATTCGAACTATAAAATTCCTATATGAGTTCGGGCGCCTAATTTTTTCGATGCCGCAATCCCGCGGTATCGAAAAGGAGGGTCCCATGGACCGCAATGACTTGATCGAAGACGGCATCGAAGAACTCGGTGTCGCGAGCGTCGAGACGCTCGGGCAGATCTCCAACAATCCCGAAACCGAAGGCGTCCAGCTTTTCCTGGGCGGCGGTATTTCGGCCGAATGACGGATCGGAGGGTGCGACGCCCAAACGTCGCGCCCTCTAGGCCAATGGATTTTCATCTCCCATCGCACGTCAGTTTCGGATTCCTCGGCGAACGCGCCGTGGCGCTGGACCTCGACGCCGACCGCTACTTGTTGATCGCTCCTGGCGAAGCGGCGGCGCTTGCGTCGCTCTCGGATCATGACGCAAATTATCACGGCACGGGATGCATAGCGAAGTTCGAGTCCCTCCTGCGGCGGCGCCTGATCGCGAGCGGCGATGGCAAAGCGGTCGCACCAGTCGTTGCCGACGCGCTTCTGTACTCTGCTCTGGAGGCAGCGCCTGCCCGACGCCGCGTGCCGCTGGTCGAAGTCGCCGGATATCGCGCAAGCGCAGGCTTGCACCTTCGCTTGTTCGGCCTGAAGGCGACGGTTGCTCGTTGGCGGCGCCTCCGAACCCGTTATCGGCAGCGACGAGTGATGGATTACGAGGGTGAGGCCGCGGTATCCGTCGCGCAGGCTTATGCAAGGGCGCGGGTTTTGCTTCCGGCGAGACGGCTTTGCGTTCCCGACAGCTTTGCTCTGGCCTCGTTGCTCTGGCGCCGCGGTATTGCTGCCGATGTCCATTTCGGCGTCCGGCTCAACCCCTTCATGGCACATGCCTGGGTGCAACGCGGCGATTTGCTGCTCTCCGACAAGCTCAATACGGTCGCAGAGTACAGCCCGGTGTTCCGGCTGTGACCATTCGCGTCGCCCTCGTCCAGCCAGCCCGTGTGTTTCCTGACCTTCCGGCAGGAAGCCGCGAACTCGCCGCAATCGGAAGCGCGCGACTGATCGGCGACGGAGAGGCGATAGCGTCGTCCTGCGGCCGGGCCGCTCTTGTCGGATTTGCATTCGAGCGCAACGGCGCTCTGTCCTATCTCCAACTTGGCCGCGATGCCGTCGAACGGATTATCGCCAGCGAGGGCGGGTGGGCGGTCGCCAACCTTTGGGGCAATTTTATCCTGATGTGGGAAGGCAATGCGGGGCAGATATTTCTGCTCCGCTCCCCGCTGACAGGTCCGGCGATCTTCCAGACCGGTCACAATGTGGACGGCGTCGGGGGTTTGCAGGAGACCCATTGCGCTTTCACGGACCTGGCGCTGGCGCGCTCGCTCGGTTTCCCGATCGACGAGCCCGACGCCGGGGTGATCGACGCCTATCTGCGCTATCCGCTTCTCCGCTCGCCGCGGTCGGGTATCGCGGGCGTCACCGAGATATTGCCCGGAGAAATCTCGCGGCTGGATCGGCCGGGGCGTCTGGCCGCCAGCTGGCTTCCGTGGGACTATGCCAAATCGCCGCCGCGACGCGCCGAACCGGAGGAACTGGCGAATGTCGTGCGCGCGTGCGTCGGCGCATGGAGCGAGCGCTTTGCGCGGGTACAGCTGGAGCTTTCGGGGGGCATCGACAGCAGCATCGTTGCGGCTTGCCTCGCCGGGCGTTCGCGGCCCTGGCGGGCGGTCACGATGGTGACGCCGGGTCCCGATGGCGACGAGCGCGTCTATGCGCGGGCCGTTGC
>NZ_DATMST010000046.1:0-2412 GCF_035565275.1 Sphingopyxis sp. | reverse complement strand
CTGTGATCGCCTGATTGGTCAGGCATTTTTCGGCCCGGTCAGCATGAGGGCATCCAGCGCGACCGCGCCTTTGCCGCGCGGATAAAGGACTACCGGGTTGAGATCGATCTCGCGGATGGAGGGTTCGGCGATCATGAGGCGACCGAGCGTGGCGACGATCTGGGCCGCCGCCTCCACATCCAGGGCAGGAGATCCGCGAAAGCCGCGCAGAAGGGCAGCTTGTTTGAGCTTGTGCAGTTCGGCGGCGATGGCTTCGACCGAGAGGTCGGGGGTGATCAGGCGCACATCTTGAAGGATTTCTGCGGTGACGCCCCCGAAACCGGCGAGGATGACCGGACCCCAATCAGGGTCGCTTTTCGCTCCGATGATGAGTTCTGTCCCACGCTCGCCCATGGCTTCGAGCAGCGCACCGTCGAGGGCGATGCTCGTATCATAAGCGGCGACATTGGCATGCAGGCGGTCCCATCCGGCGCGCAGTTCATCCGCATCGCGAAGGTTCAGCACGACACCGCCCGCGTCGCTTTTGTGGCTGAGGTCGGCGGATTGTGCCTTGAGCGCCACGGGATAGCCGATGTTCAGCGCCGCGCTGAGCGCTTCATCGATGGTGGTGCAGAAAGCGCCGCGAGGGAAGGGGATGCCAAGCGGCGCGAGTATCGCCTTGCACCGATATTCCGGGATGACGCCGCCTTGTTCGGGCAGGCCGGGAGCGGCAAGCGGCGCGGCGTCGGTTTCGCGGAAATCGCGGCGGGCATGGTCGTTCAGGCGTTTAAGGGCGCGAAAGGCGCGTTCGGTTGAGGGGAAATAGGGAATGCCAAAGGCCCGAAGCTGGTTGATATAGTCGGGCGAGATGTCCGCCCCTTCGTCCAGTCCGGCGAGGATGATCGGCTTTTCGGGTTTGAGTTCATCGACCGCGCGCAGGATCGGCGGCAGCTTGATGCCGGCGGTGATCGGATCGGTCTGGATGATCCCGGCGACGACGCTGCCGAAACGGTCGTCGGTGAACAGCGCGGCGAGCGTGCGATAATAGAGGTCGGGTTCGACCAGCCCCTGCGCCGTCAGGTCCAGCGGGTTGGAGACCGGGACGAAAGCGGGAAGCGCGGCGCGCAGGGCGGGGGCGTTGCCGTCATCCACTTGCGGTAGGTCGAGGTCGATCGCCTCGCACAGGTCCAGGGTCAGCGCCTTGAACGCGCCGCTTTCCCCCAGCACCGCGACCCCGCCCGCCGGGATCGTGGGGCAGCGCAGCGCGATTTCCGCGACGTCGCCCAGTTCTTCGAGCGTTTCAACCAGGATGACGCCTGCACGTTCCACCTTCACCTGCATGACCTGATAGTCGCCCGCGATCGCGCCCGTATGGGTGGCGGCGGATTCCCGCGCGGCGCTGGATTTGCCGGGGTGGAGGAGGACGATAGTCTTGCCCAGCGCGCGCGCGCGGCGGGCGGCGGCGAGGAAGCGTTGCGGCTTGCGGAACTGCTCAACGATCATGGCGATGACCTGCGTCGCGTCATCGCCGAGCAGGTGATCGACATAATCTTCCACACCCGAAGCAGCTTCGTTGCCGGTGGAAATAGAGAAGGACAGGCCAAGGTCGCGGCTCGCCAGCGTCGTGCACAGGACGCAGGCCATCGCCCCGCTCTGCGATACGACGCCGATCCCGCGACGGTCACCCAGGGGCTGTACGCTGGTTTCGACAAAGGTCAGCGGCACGCGGTCAATGAAGTTGGTCATGCCCAGGCAATTTGGCCCTTCGATCACCATCCCCGTTTCGGCGGCGATCCGGCCAATCTCGCGCTGTTCGGCAAGGCCTTCCTCACCGCCTTCGGCAAAACCGGCGGAAAAGATGACGACAGCGCCGACATTGCGTGCGGCCAGCGCCTTGACCGTATCGAGCACCGCGACGCGGGGGATGGCGAGGACGGCGGCGTCCACGCCATCGGGCAGGGCGTCGACCGATGGCAGGCATGGCCGTCCGTCGATCTCCGCCCGTTTGGGGTTGATGAGGTGGATGTCGCCTGAAAATCCGTTGCGGAGGAGGTTGGAGAGGACGGACGCGCCCAGTGCGCCGATCTTGTCGGACGCGCCGACGATTGCGACCGAACGTGGGCGCAACAGGCGGTCGAGCGATGTGCCGCTATCGGTACAAGTGGGCGGATTCAGGGCCTCGACCGTCATGGGTCAGTCTCTCCAGGTAAAATCGGCAGCTATTCTTGCCGGGCCGCG
Source organism: Sphingopyxis sp. (assembly GCF_035565275.1). Lineage (GTDB taxonomy): Bacteria > Pseudomonadota > Alphaproteobacteria > Sphingomonadales > Sphingomonadaceae > Sphingopyxis. The sequence goes on along the minus strand of NZ_DATMST010000046.1, from coordinate 195 downwards.
CATGTTGAAGGTCTGGTCCGGTCGTAACCAGCTCTGTCAGGCGCTCTGTTTGGACTTGTCGTAAGCGCCCAGACCCGGCTTGTAGCTCTTATCATCGATAAACTGCTTGATGCCTTCCTTGCGGCCTTCATTGTCAAAGCTGTTTGCTGCTTCCTGTGCGCGGATCAGATAATCCTCGGCATTGTCATAGGTCAT
>NZ_DATMST010000045.1:0-3497 GCF_035565275.1 Sphingopyxis sp. | reverse complement strand
GTCGCGGGCGGGAAGGACGCCGCATCGAGCGCCGCGCGGCTTCACGCGGCGCGACTTCGGCCGGCGTGGCGCGCGGCATTTATTCTCCGCCTTCGGCAAAATAGGCGCGCAGCCGGTGCGCCATGTCCGGCGTGATCTTCATGAAGCTCCGGCGCCCGTCGGCCGGATCGGGAAGGCGAACGAGAAGCCCCGCGTCGCACAACCGCTGCGCGAGCCGCATCGCACTGCTTTCGGGTATGCCGGCGGCGATGCACAGCGACGACATCGCCAACTGCTTTCCCTGGCACTCGTGCACGAACAGGTCGAGCAGCATGTCCCACGCCGGTTCGCCGAACAGCTCATCGGCTCCCAGCAATTGCCGCCGCAGGATTCGGCGCCGCTGCGTTGCCATCGCATGGCGCAGAATGCGGCCGTCGCTGCCGCGGGAGTCTCCATCGCCGTCGCTTCGCAGCGCCAACGGGCGTGGCCGCGGCTTGACGGACGCCTTCGTCTTTCCGCTCCGCATATGATGTGTCCCCGTCGCCGTGACGACGATATGATCGAGAAGCTCGATATCGAGCGAGCGGCCAAGTCGCTCGATCATCGCGGTCGCCCCGAGATCCTCTTCGCTGGGCGTCGGATCGCCGCTCGGATGGTTGTGGATGAGGATGATCGCTGCGGCATTGAGTTCGAGCGCGCGGCGGAAGATGGTGCGCGGATAGATCGACATGTACGCGAGCGTACCCTGCTGCAGTTGTTCGTCGGCAAGAAGCGTCCGCGCCGCGTCGAGAAACAGGACGCGGAGCCGTTCCTCGGGAAGCGATCCCATCGAGGCGGTCAGATAGCGCCGCAAACGCTCGTCGAGCGGATCGATGCGCCGGGCCCCGAGATCGGCCTCCATCATTTCATCGAGGACGTCGCGTCCGCTTGCCAGCAGGTCGAGAACGGCAGGCCAGCCGCGGATAACCCGGGAAAGCGCTTCGGGGCTCTGCGCCCACAGCCGCGACAGGCTGCGAAATTCCCCGAGAAGCGTACCCGCTATCGCGTCGGCATGCTCGGGCTCGACGGCCGCCACGAACCGCGCCAGGACGGATCGCTGCCGTATATTTGCAGCCGTTTGCTGTGCCGCCAGGTTCCGAGGAATAGCAGGGGCGGGAGAAGCCAGGACGCAAACACCTGCATCGAAAGATAGGCTATCGGGTGCACCGAGAGATCCACCGCCCGGCTGAAATGGGCGAGCAGCGGCAACATCTGGAGCGCCGCCGCCGCCAGCGGCCAGAAGCGATGCGCCGCCAGCGCCAGGACCAGCGTCGCCGCCGCCGCCGCGATGTCGATCGCGAGATGCCCGGCATCGAGCGCGGTGAAGCGCACCGGCACGACGAGGTGAAGCAGTTGATCCGCCGCCAGCATCGCGATCAGGATGACCGCCATCGCCCGTTCGGGGCCGCCGCCCTTCCTCAACGCGTAGAGCGTCGCGAGGAAGAGAAGCGTCAGGAAACAGGCAATCCGCAGCATCGCCGTCTGAAACCATGCGCCCGGCCCCCGGTCAACCGGCGACGGCGCCGCCGCCCTGCGGCGCGCTATCGGCATGCGCGACCGCCGGACATTCGTGCAGATCGAGGCCCGCGGTCTCGCGCGCGATATCGGCGAGCTCGCCGTGGACGCGCAGCACGCCGCCGCTCGCGTCGATGAGCGCCATTTGCGCCTTGGCGAGACGCTGGATGGTCGCCTGTCCCTTCACGGGCTGGACCCGGTCGGCGTCGCGGCGCGCGGTCACGATGGTCGTCATCAGCGACGACACCGCGATCAACGCATCGTCGATCCGCGTCTCGGCGGTCGGTACCTGATGCCGAAGTTTTCTCGCCATGAACATGATCGTATCGGACATGATCTCTCCTTCGCCGGAGCGGGCCGCTCCGGTCGCCATGCGGTTTCACCTGAGAAGCGTCAGCCGGAAATGAGCCGCGACAGCGTATGTGCGATGCCGAGCCCGCCGAGGAGACTGATGACGATGGCCACGAGCATCGCCGCCACGATCGCCAATCTCGCTGAAGAGCCATGATCGTGGCTCCCGACCTTCCCGAACGGCAGACCTGTAGCCCAGGATCCGCCTGACGCATTGCTGCGGTCATCCGGCTGCAGGGGCTGCGATGGATCGCCGTCCGCGAAGTCGGATGGCACGAGCGACGGCGGCGGGGGAATATCCACCGGATCATATGTGATCCGGTCATATAGGCGCTTGAGACGCGCATAGCGCCGCGCCGCGTCGTGGCGGTCGGTAGCGCCGAGAATATGGCGCGCCGTGGTGAGCCGCTGGTCGACCGTCGGTTTCGAGATGTCGAGGTCGATCGCGATCTGCTTCGACGTCCTGCGTTCGAGCAGCAGGTCGAGGCAGGCGCGCTGTTTTTCGGTCAGCCGATCCCAGCGCACGCGGTCGGCCGTAGAAGATTGCGACCCTTCCATCATGACAGTTTCATGACAAAAGCGCCCGCACACAAGCCCTTAATCGAGTGGGCGGCGCTGCGCCCCCCGGCAAGGCCCGATGGCGGGAAGGCGCGATAAGGGGCGAGTTGCCAGCGAGGCCGCGTGAGTCCCACGGACATCGGATCGCGTGCGCCCTTCGCTGCGTATGTGGAACCGCGCGACATGAAGAACAACTCTCAAATTGAGAGTAACTCCGCGAATATAGTGGAAATATCGGGAGCGCCGGATAGCCTGAGGCGTTCGAATCGCCGCCCGACCAGCGGCGATCGCCATTGCCGGTTCGCCGCCTGGTTGAGAAGGCCCGCGACCGGCCCTGATGGGAGCAATGCCGGTCCGGCAGGCTTGAGGACGCCGCCCGGCTTGCCAAGGGTCGCCATGCCGACATGCAAGGCCGCGCCGACGCGCGGCGGGCCTGAAATTCCTCGCGCCTTGGTGGCAGGCCGCCGCGGGGATTTAATTTGTCCGCGCGCCGCACCGTTCGGGTGGCAGGCATGATGCTCATCGTCGACCAATCGACCCGGGCGCGCGAACATGTCGCGCTCCGGTCGATGTTCGCGGCGCGCAAGCGCGTCTTCGTCGATATCCTGAAATGGGATCTTCCGGTGCTCGCCGGCTGCTTCGAGGTCGATCGCCGCGACGGTCCCGGCGCGACCTATCTGATTGTCGCCGGCCCCGATGGCGAGCACCGTGCGTCGGCGCGCGTGCTTCGCGAACCCTCGGCGGCTCTTGGCCCTTTCGGCGATCGTATATACGAGCCCCCCATGAAGGGCTCGGTCGCCGAAGTGACGCACGCCTGCCTCTCGCCCGATTTCGCTGCCGCCGATCGGCGGCGCGCGCGCGATCAGTTGCTGTACGGCCTCGTCGACCATGCTCTCGCGCGCCGGATTGGCCGCTTCGTCGGCGCCGTTCCGCAACCGTGGGCCCCGAAAATACAGAATATGGGCTGGACGTGCCGGCACCTCGGCGCGGTGCATGCCGGCTGCGGTCCGGATATGATGGCAATCGCCGTCGACGTCGACGCGGCGACGCCGGCG
>NZ_DATMST010000044.1:0-4156 GCF_035565275.1 Sphingopyxis sp. | reverse complement strand
GCGTCGCGCAGGCCGACGCCGACCTCGCGCAGGCCGAACTCGAACGCGCGCAGGCGCTCGTCGGACGCGGCTTCATCTCCAAGGCCGATATGGATCGCAAGCGCGCGACCCGCGACTCCGCCAACGCGCGCGTTCGCGTCGCGCAGGCGCAATATGCCGAAGCGACCGCGCGTAACGATCGCCTCAATATCGTCGCACCCGCCGCGGGTCTGGTGCTGACGCGCCAGGTCGAGCCCGGCCAGATCGTCGGCGCCGGTAGCGGCATCCTGTTCCGCATGGCGCGCGGCGGCGAGATGGAAATGCTCGCGCAGATGGCCGAAGCCGATCTGGCGCGCGTCCAGGTCGGCACGCGCGCGGCCGTCACGCCGGTTGGCAGCAGCGCGAGCATCGCCGGGCAGGTCTGGCAGAAGTCGCCGGTCATCAACATGGACACGCGCCAGGGCACGGTCCGCATCGCGGTTCCGTACAGCGAGGCGCTACGTCCGGGCGGTTTCGCCGATGCACGCCTGATCGCGGGCACGGCGGAAGCGCCGCTGCTTCCCGAAAGTGCGGTGCAGAGCGGCGTCGAAGGCAATTTCGTGCTCGTCGTCGACGGCAAGAACATGATCCAGCGCCGCCCGGTGAAGGTCGGGACCGTGACCGATCGCGGCGTGTCGATCGCATCGGGCCTCACCGGCACCGAAAAGGTGGTCGCGCTCGCGGGCGCTTTCCTCAACCCCGGCGACAAGGTGAACCCGGTGGTTCAGAAATCGTCGCGATAACCGGCCGACGGCGCGCATAGAGATTTAGTGCACAAGGGCGTTTGATCATGAGCTTCCGCAACATTTCTGCCTGGTGCATCCGCAATCCGGTGCCGCCGATCGTATTGTTCATCCTGCTGTTGCTGGCGGGCCTCGTCAGCTTCAACCGGATGGACGTCAACGACAATCCGGACGTCGAATTCCCGATGGTCCAGGTCGTCGTCATGCAGCCCGGTGCGGCGCCGTCCGAACTGGAGACGCAGGTCACCCAGCGTGTGGAGGCCGCGGTGCGCTCGGTCAGCGGGGTCGACGAGCTGTCCTCCTATGTGGGCGAAGGTAACAGCCGGACAATGGTGCAGTTCGCGATCGGTACGCCGATCGACCGCGCCTATAACGACGTCAACCAGGCGGTGCAGCAAATACGCAGCGACCTGCCCGAGGGCATTCTCGAACCGCAGGTTGTGCGCGTCGACGCGGTGGGCGGCCCGATCACCTATTTCGCCGTCGAGACGTCGGACATGACGCTCGAACAATTGAGCTGGTTCGTCGACAATACGATTGCCAAGGAACTGCTTTCGGTCCCCGGCATGGCGAAGGTCAGCCGTTCGGGTGGCGTCAATCGTGAAATCCGCGTCATCCTCGATCCCGCGCGCATGCAAAGCTATGGCCTGACCGCGAGCCAGGTGAACCAGGAATTGCGCCAGGTGAACGTCAATGCGGCGGGCGGACGTACCGAAATCGCCGGATCGGAGCAGGCGGTGCGCGTCCTCGGCAACGCCGAAAACGCCTTCCAGCTCGGCGAGACGCGCATCTCGATCGGTAGCGGCCGTACGATCCGCCTCGCCGATGTCGCGTCGGTGACCGACGGCTATGCCGAACAGCGCAACCTTGCGAAGATCGGGGGCAAGCAGGTGCTTTCCTTCTCGATCGAAAAGGCGAAGGGTGCCTCCGACGTCACGATCCACGACGAGACGATGAAGAAGCTCGCCGAGATCAAGAAGGCGAACCCGCAGGTCGAATTCAAGATCCTCTTCACGCGTACCGAATATACCAAGGAACAATATCGCAGCTCGATGCTCGCGATGATCGAGGGCGCGATCCTTGCGGTCGTCGTCGTGTTCCTCTTCCTGCGCGACTGGCGCGCGACGCTGATCAGCGCGCTCGCGATCCCGCTGTCGGCGATCCCGACCTTCTGGTTCATGGACATGATGGGCTTTTCGCTGAACGGCCTGTCGCTGCTGGCGCTCAGCCTCGTTGCGGGCGTGCTCGTCGACGACGCGATCGTCGAGATCGAGAATATCGTCCGGCATATGCGCATGGGCAAGACGGCGTATCAGGCGTCGATCGACGCCGCCGACGAAATCGGTCTCGCGGTCGTCGCGACGACGATGTCGATCGTCGCGGTGTTTCTGCCCGTCGCACTGATGCCGGGCATTTCGGGTCAATTCTTCATCCAGTTCGGCCTGACGGTCGTCTTTGCAGTGCTCGTCAGTCTCGCGGTTGCGCGCATGATCACGCCGATGATCGCCGCCTATTTCCTGTCGGCGCAAGGCGAGCAGGATCATGCCTCGGGTCCGTGGGTCGATCGCTACGAGCGCATCCTTGCGTGGACCCTCGACAACCGGAAACACCATGCCATGCGCGCGCGGTACGAGGCGCATCCGACGAAGCTCGCCTACCTCGCCGTGCCGCTGGTGCTCGCGGGGCTTTCGGTCCTCTATGCGATCTATGCCTATTTCCAGCCGGTCCCGGTCGGACAGGATGCTCCGAACACGGCGATGTATTTCATGCTGAAAACCCCGGTCGAGGCGATCCTGACCTATCTGGTCGTGAGCTTGCTTGCGATCCTGGTTGGCGCGCTTGCCTGGTTCATCGGAATGCGTGCATCGGGCTTTACCAACTGGGCCCGGTTCATGGTCCAGCGTGCGTGGGCACGTCTGTTCGACCATCGCGTCTGGATCGTCGGGGTCGGCTTCCTGTCGCTGGCGATGAGCGTCGTGCTGTTGATGATCCTGCCGCAGCAGTTCCAGCCGACGATCAACAGCGACTACAGCCAGATCCGCTACGAATTGCCCCCGGGCTCGACGCTTTCGCAGAGCGAGCATATCTCGAACCAGATCAGCGCCATCCTGTCGAAGGACAAGAATGTCGAAAACGCCTTTTACGAAGTCAACGTCAACGACGGCGGCGTCTACATCACGCTGAAAAAGAAGCGCGAGGTCAAAAGCGTCGAATGGGAGCGCAGCCTGCAGCCGCAGCTGGCGGCGATTCCCGACGCACGCGTGACATTCCAGAGCCAGTCGGGCGGCTTTTCGGGACGCGACATCACGATGGTGATCGGGAGCGACGATCCGGTCGCGCTTGAGCAGCACGCGCGCCTGATCGTGTCGCAGATGGAAAAGCTCAAGGAAATCCGCTCGCCGCGGATCGAGGGCGATATTCCGCGCCCCGAGATCATTGTCACCCCGCGGATGGACCTTGCCGCCGAGCTCGGCGTGACCACCGCGGCGCTCAGCCAGACGATCCGCATCGCGACGATCGGCGATATCGACCAGAATGCCGCGAAATTCTCGCTTTCCGATCGCCAGATTCCGATCCGCGTGCTGCTGTCCGAAGATTCGCGCCGCGCTCTCGCGACCATCGAAAATCTCCCCGTGCCGACCGCGCGCGGAACCACCGTGCCGTTGAAGTCGGTGGCCTCGATCGGCTTTGGCGCGGGTCCCACCGAACTTCGCCGTTACAACCAGACGCGGCGCATCGTGATCGGCGCCGACATCAGCCACTTCGGCCATGACCCGGCGACGCAGTCGCAGGTGATCGAAGCGGGCAGGAAAGCCGCGGGCCTGCTTGCCGTCTCCGAAGCGATGCGCGGCGACATGGCCGCGATCGGCATCGACCCGGCGAAAGTCGCCGTCCACTACACCGGCATCGACACCGCACGCTTCCACCCCGGCGACTGTGCCGCCGCGCGCGCAGCGCTCGGCATGGACGCCAGCCCCGCAATCCTCACCGTCGGCGCGCTGATCGAACGCAAGGGTCAGGCGCTTGTAATCGAGGCGCTGCCCGCGCTGCCCGACGTCCACTATTGGCTTGCCGGCGCGGGCGATGAGGAAGGCCGTTACCGCTCGCTCGCGCAAAAGCTTGGTGTCGCAACCCGCGTCCACTTCATGGGCCCCGTCGCCAACGCCGACCTGCCGCAGCTTTATCGCGCCGCCGACCTTGTCGTGATGCCGTCGGTCAGCGAAGGCCTCGCCAATGCGTGGGTCGAGGCGCTCGCTTGCGGCACGCCCATCGTGATCAGCGACGCGGGCGGCGCCGCCGAGCTGGTAACGGGTGGTCGATCTGACCGAGCGAGAAGTGTTCATGCTGGCCTTTCGCCTGCCCAATGGGCGATTTGGCCTCGGCATGGATCAGGT
>NZ_DATMST010000043.1:0-2456 GCF_035565275.1 Sphingopyxis sp. | reverse complement strand
ATCTGCCGCTGGGATGGCGCGCGCCTGCTCGTCGGCCCCGAAAGCGCGGGCGCGAATCCCGGCCCCGCCGCCTATGGTCGCGGCGGGCCGCTCACCGTCACCGACTGCAACGTCCTGCTCGGCAAGATCCAGCCCGATCATTTCCCCAGGCTTTTCGGTCCGAACGGCGACCAGCCCCTCGACCGCGCGGTCGTGGTCGAAAAATTCGCCGCAATGGCCGCCGAGGTCGGCACCATCACGCCCGAAGCCCTCGCCGAAGGCCTGCTCGCGATCGCGGTCCAGCAGATGGCGAACGCGATCAAGCGCATCACGATCGCGCGCGGCCATGATGTGACGCAGGACTACAGCCTCGTGGGGTTCGGCGGCGCCGCGGGCCAGCATGTCTGCCTTGTCGCCGACGCGCTCGGCACCGACGAGATATTGCTCCACCCGCTCGCGGGCGTATTGTCGGCCTATGGCATGGGCCTCGCGAAGCCCTCTGCGATCCGCGAACGCACGCTGGCGCTGACACTCGACGACGATTGCGCCGCGATCCTCGCTGCGGCCGAAACCGAACTCGGCGAACAGGCGCGCGCCGACCTCGCGCCCGGGGCCGGAACCTCGCGCGAAACCCTGCTCTTCGTCCGCCTCGCCGACAGCGACAATGCGATCGAACTGCCGCTCGCGACGCCCGCCGATATCAGGCAGGCCTTCGCCGCCGCCTTCCGCCAGCGCTTCGGCTACGCCCCGCACGCCGATCTCGTCGTCGACCGCATCCGCGTCGAACTGACCGAGGCCGGAGGCGCCCCCGCGATCATATCGCCGCCCGCCGCATCGGCCGGGGCTGAACCCGAAACGGTCAGCGCATGGCTCGCCGGCGCGGCGCACGACGTCCCGCTCCACCAGCGCAGTGCCCTCGCCCGCGGCCGCACGATCGCCGGCCCCGCGATCATCATCGATCCGCTGTCGACGACCATCGTCGAACCCGGCTGGCGCGCCGAGGTCCAGAGCGAGGGCACCTTGCTGCTCGCCCGCACCCGCGCGGCCGAAACGCACGCCGCCGCAACCGACGACCTCACGCATCCCGACCCTGTCCGTCTCGAAATCTTCAACAGCCTGTTCATGGCGATCGCCGAGGAAATGGGCGGCGCGCTCCAGCACAGCGCCTCGTCGATCAACATCCGCGAGCGGCTCGACTTCTCCTGCGCGATCTTCGACGGCGACGGCCGCCTCGTCGCCAACGCGCCGCATATGCCCGTCCACCTCGGCTCGATGGGCGAAAGCGTCCGCACGATCCTGCGCCAGCGGACCAACGACGACCGCGGCATCCGGCGCGGCGACGCCTATGCGCTCAACGCCCCCTACGACGGCGGCACGCACCTCCCCGACATCACCGTCATCATGCCGGTTTTTGTCGCCAAAGAAGATGAGGGGAGCGATACGCCGGACTTCTTTGTCGCCGCGCGCGGCCACCACGCCGACCTCGGCGGCATTGCCCCCGGCTCGATGCCGCCCGACAGCAAGAGCATCGCCGACGAGGGCATCCTCTTCGACAATGTCCTGATCGTCGATGACGGCCGCTTCCTCGACACCGATATCCACGCCCACCTCATCGCGGGCGACTGGCCCGCGCGCAATCCCGCTCTCAATATCGCCGACCTCAAGGCGCAGGTCGCCGCCTGCCAGCGCGGCGCGAGCGCGCTCGCCGACCTCTCGGCCGCGCACGGCGCAAAAACCGTCGCTGCCTATATGGCGCACGGCCAGCGGCAGGCCGAAACCGCGGTCCGCCAGCTCATCGCGGGCTTGGGCGACGGCCAATTCCGCTACGCGATGGACAATGGCGCCGAGGTGGTCGTCGCCGTCAGGGTCGACCGCACCGCGCGCGCCGTCACCATCGACTTCACCGGCTCGTCGGCAACGCTGCCCGACAATTTCAACGCGCCGACGCCCGTCGTCCGCGCCGCGGTGCTCTATGTGCTGCGCACGATGCTCGACGACCCGATCCCGATGAACGAGGGTTGCCTCGCCCCGGTGACGCTCGTCGTTCCCGGCGATTCGATGCTCAGCCCGCGCTATCCCGCGGCGGTCGTCGCGGGCAATGTCGAGACAAGCCAAGTCATCACCGACGCGCTGTTCGCGGCGTTCGGCGCGATGGCCCCCGCGCAGGGGACGATGAACAATTTCACCTTCGGCAACGAAGCCTACCAATATTACGAAACGATCGCCGGCGGCTCGGGCGCCGGTCCCGGCTTCGACGGCACCAGCGTGATCCAGACGCACATGACCAACAGCCGCATGACCGACCCCGAGGTCATGGAAACGCGCTTCCCCGTGATCGTCGAGCAGTTTGCGATCCGCAAGGGCTCGGGCGGCGCCGGCCAGTGGCACGGCGGCGACGGCGCCATCCGCCGTATCCGCTTCCGCGAGCCGATGGCGGCGAACATCCTCGCCAACCGCCGCAAGATCGCGCCGAGCGG
>NZ_DATMST010000042.1:0-8470 GCF_035565275.1 Sphingopyxis sp. | reverse complement strand
GTCCGGGCCTTCAGTCGGCCGCAACCCCGAGCCAACGCTCCAGAATCTCCGCCGTATCCTGCCCCACCACCCGGGGAGCGAGCCGGCGGATCGAGGCCGGGGTCCGCGACAGTTTCGGAAAGACGCCCTGCATCGGCGTCGGACCCAGTTCCGGATCCTCGACGGTCACGATCGCCTCGCGCGCCGCGAAATGCGGATCGGACAGCATGTCCTCCGCATCATAGATGCGCCCCGCCGGGACGGCATGCGCGATCATCGCATCCTCGACCTCCGCCACTGTGTGGCGGAGCGTCCATTCCTCGACGATTGCATCCAGTTCGTCCTGACGCTCGCCGCGCGCGGTGTGACAGGCATAGCGCGGATCGCTCGCAAGCTCGGGCCTGCCCATCGCTTCGCAAAGCCGCAGGAAGACACTGTTCTGGTTGGCCCCGATCAGATAGTCGCCGTCGCTGCATCGATAGACGTTGGAGGGCGCGATACCGGGAAGTTTCGATCCCGTCCTTTCGCGCTTGTGTTCCGCGACCGCCCATTCGGGGATCAGCCCTTCCATCACCTGCAGCACGCTTTCGTAAAGCGCGGCATCGACCACCTGCCCCTCGCCGGTCCGATCGCGGTGATGGAGCGCGGCGACGGCGCCAAGGCAGCCGTAGGTGGCGGCCAGCGTATCGCCGATCGAAATGCCCATGCGCGCCGGCGCGCGGTCGGGGAAGCCGACGATCTTTCGCCACCCGCCCATCGCTTCGGCAATCCCGCCGAACCCTGCCCGGCTTGAATAGGGTCCGGTTTGCCCGTAACCCGACACGCGAACGACGATCAGGCCGGGGTTGGCGCGATGCAGCACATCCGGACCGAGATTCCATTTCTCGAGCGTTCCGGGCCGGAAATTCTCCACCAATATGTCGGCCTGTGCGATCAGATCGCGCGCCAGATCCTGCCCTTCGCCCGAACGGAGGTCGGCGGCGACCGAATATTTGTTCCGGCCGATCACGCGCCACCAGGTGGGCGTGCTGCCCTGACCCCATTGGCGCATGGGATCGCCGGTTTCCGGCTGCTCTATCTTGACCACTTCCGCGCCCATATCGCCCAGCAGCTGGCCGCAGAATGGCCCCGCGATAAGCTGCCCCAGTTCCACGACGCGAATGCCGTCCAGCGGCCCTGCCGAAGCGTCAGACGCCATCTTGTTCCTCTCAACCTGCATATATTGCCCTGATCATCCGGCGCATTCCGAATCGGCTGCGGCCACTCATTTCGCGCCACCCGACCCTGCGTCAGACGGCGCGCAAACCACCGGACGCCGCTCTTCTCCGGACGCTGCCGATGAAACCGATCGAAGCTTTGTCATATGATCCCCTGACCTCGATTGCATAACATGTTTTGACTAGATTGCATGCAAATGGCAAGAGGGTTACGAATTCAGTGTCATATTTGAGTCGCCCCGAAGCGGCCGGTCACCCGCAGAAAAAGTCGAGAAAATATCATAATATTCTCTTTATATTCAAAAGGTTATATCGAACGTGACGACAGACGCAGTCCAGCATGAAGCCCCGCGCCCGACCGAAGATTTGGATGCCCGGCGTTTGGAAGAATGGATGTATAATGCGGTTGAAGGGTTCGCCGGCCCGCTTCGCGTCGCGCGTTTTGCGGGGGGGCAGTCCAACCCGACCTATCAGTTACGGACGCCGGCTCGCGATTATGTGCTCCGCCGCAAACCTCCCGGCCAGCTTCTGGCATCGGCGCATGCGGTCGAGCGGGAATTCCGGGTGATGCAGGCTCTCGGACGCACGGGATTTCCGGTGCCGCACGCCTATGCGCTCTGCGAAGACGACGCAGTGATCGGCTCGTCCTTCTATGTCATGGCGATGGTCGAGGGGCGGATATTGTGGGACGGACGGCTTCCCGACCTCGCACCCGCCGCGCGGCAAGCCATTTATGAAGCAAAGATCGACACGCTTGCGGCGCTCCATCGGATCGACCCCGAAACCGCGGGCCTCGGGGATTTTGGCGCTCCGGGCAATTATTTCGCGCGCCAGGTCGCACGGTGGTCGAAACAATATCTGCAATCCGACGGGCCGAGATTTGCCGCGATGGATCGCCTTGTCGAATGGCTCCCCACCAGCCTTCCCGCAAACCAGCCGGCGCGAATCGTCCACGGCGACTACCGGCTCGACAATATGGTGCTCCACCCGGAGGAAAATCGGGTAATCGCGGTGCTCGACTGGGAATTGTCGACCCTTGGCGATCCCGTTGCCGACCTGACCTATCTGCTGATGCATTGGGTCACGCCGGGCGACGAACGCAATTCGCTCGCCGATCTCGACCTCCCCGGCCTCGGGATTCCGTCGTTGAATGCGATGCTCGATCGCTATCTTGCCGCGACCGGGAACCGTCTCGGCGCGCCGCTCGAATGGTATCTCGCCTACAACCTCTTCCGCCTCGCCGCGATTCTGCACGGCGTGGCAGGGCGCGCCCGCGCCGGAAACGCCAACAATGCGCGCGCCGGCCTCGCGCAGCAGCGTGTCGGTCCGCTCGCGGAAACCGCATGGCGTTTCGCGGAAAAAGCGGGAGCCATCCGGTGACCTGGCCGACCCGTACCATCGCCGAAACGCTGGCGATCCTCACCGCTCCGGGCGCACCGTTCGAGATGACGGGAATCGACGTCGGGAGCCGGCGGGTGCGCAGCTATGTCCGGATGCCGGGCACGCTGCGTGTCCTGTTCGACGAAAGCCGCCGCTTCGGCTCGCGCGACTTTCTGGTGTTCGAGGGAGAGCATCTGACCTTCGAGGCGCACTGGCGCGCCGCAAACGCCTTTGGCCGCGCGCTGACCGAAAGACTGGGGGTCGGCAAAGGCGACCGTGTGGCGATCGCGATGCGCAACTATCCCGAATGGTCGATCTGTGCTTGGGGCGCGATCGCGATCGGCGCGGTCATCGTGCCGCTCAACGCGTGGGAGTCGGGCGCCACGCTGTCGGCGCTTCTCGCCGATTGCGAAGCCAAAGTCGCCGTCGTCGACGGTGAACGGCTGGCGCTGTTGCAGCAGGCCGAAACGATCGACGCCGCGCTCGTCGTCGCACGCGCGCCTGCTCCTGCCGGCACCATCGCGCTGACCGATTTCATCGGCGCTTCTTCCGGATACGCCGCGCTTCCCGACCAGCCGCCCGCCGATCCCGAACTGGAGTCCGACGATCTGGCGACAATCTTCTACACGTCGGGAACGACAGGGCGTCCGAAAGGCGCGGCGGGGACGCATCGCAACGTCCTGACCAACCATATCAACACCGGCTTTCGCGCCGCGCGGGCCGCGGTGCGGCGCGGGGAGGCTATTCCCGAGGCATCGACCGCCGAACGGCGCCTGCTGTTGCCCCTCCCCTTCTTCCACGTCACCGGCTTTCACTCGACGCTCGTCCCGGCCCTGGCGAACGGCGCGACGATCCACCTCATGCACAAATGGGACACCGCAAAGGCGCTCCGCATCATTGCCGATGCGCGGATCAACGGCCTGACCCTCGTGCCCGCGCTTGCCTGGCAGCTCGCCGATGCGATCGCGGCTGGCGATCATGACATTTCGAGCATCGATACATTGGGTTACGGCGGCGCGGCCGCATCGCCCGATCTCGCGCGTCACATGCGCAAGGCCTTTCCGAACGCCTTTCCGGGTCAGGGCTATGGGGCAACCGAAACCTCGTCGCTGGTGGCAGCGAACAGCCACGAAGACATGATGGCCCGGCCGGGAAGCGTCGGCATTTCCGTTCCCTGCTGCGACATCCGGATCGTCGACGACGCGGGCAACGACGTGCCTGCGGGCCACCCGGGCGAATTATGGGTCAGCGGGCCGAATATCGTGGCCGGCTACTGGAACCTTCCCGCCGCGACGCAGGAAAGCTTTCGGGACGGCTGGTATCGCACCGGCGACGTGGCGCAGATCGATGAAGAAGGCTTCATAACCATTCGCGACCGGATCAAGGACATGCTGATCCGGGGCGGCGAGAATATCTATTGCACCGAGATCGAGGATTGTCTGGGCGCTCATCCAGACGTGCTGGAGGCCGCCGTCTTCGGCGTCCCCGACCGGATCCTTGGCGAAGTCGTCGGCGCCGCGGTCCATTTGCGCGCGGCATCGACCGCCGGCTTCGAAACGCTGGCCGACCATGTTCGCGGCAGGCTTGCGGCCCATAAGGTCCCGGTAACGGTCATGCTGTGCGACGCTCCGCTGCCCCGTAACGCTGCCGGAAAGCTGCTGAAGCGCGACATCAAGGCGGCCTTTTTGGAACAGGCGGGAATTTCGGATTCGTCCCGGTAGGAAAGGAAGACGGAATGGCAGACGATATCGACGACCGGTCGACGGCGGCGCTCGCCGCGGGCGACCGCCTGTTCCATACCGTCGAATATGGCGATCTGGAGGATTTGCGATCGGTCTTCGCGGCGGGCGCGGTGGTCTGGCACAACACCGACGACGCGCTGACCGACGTGGAAACGACGATCCGGAATCTGCGCACCATCCGTGAGACCGCGACGGTTTTTCATTATGCCGACATCCGGCGCGAGCCGACGCCGAGCGGCTTTGTGCAGCAACATACGCTGATCGTCGAAATGCCCGACGGCCGGAAGATTCGCGATCTGTGCTGCTGCCTCTGCCGGGTCGAGGACGGCCGCATCGCGCACATGGACGCCTATCACGATTCGGCTGCGACCAGCGGAATGGCGCACAAGGCCGAACGCTGAAACCCGGCCCTGCGCTTTTTTCGTTCCCGGTATCAGTCCGCGGCTTCGCCCTCGATATCGGCGGGCACCTTGAGCAAGGTGTGCCGCGCGGACCGGATGTGCGCCGTCATCACGCTGCGCGCCCAATCAGGATCGCCGGCCGCCAGTGCCGAAACCAGCTCGGCATGCTGCGCCGCGCTCCGCCGCAACTCATCGATCGTATAGCGCCGGAAGGTGCTCAGCTGCAACGGCACTTCGGTGATCGTGCCCAGAAGGTCGCGCAGCCGGCGGTTGCCGCACGCCTCGAGCACGCCTTTGTGAAAACGGTCGTTCACTTCCGCGATCGCATCGACGTCGATCGGACGTTCCTCGACCAGCCGGCCCATCTCGTCGGCCAGCATCTGAAGCTCCTCGCGCTCCGCGTCGCCGATCCGCTCCGCGGCGACCTGCGCCGCGAAACTTTCCAGCAGGACGCGCAGTTCGTAGATTTGCGTGATCTCGTCCTCGCTCCACCGCGCGACGAATGCGCCGCGGTTCGGTATCAGCGTGATCAGTCCTTCGGCGTCCAGCCGCCGCATTGCCTCGCGAACGGGCGTGCGGCTCAATCCGGTCGCTTCTGCCAGCTGCCTTGCCGTGATGTGCGATCCCTGGGAAAACTCGCCAGCCAAGATCCCCTCGCGGACCGCTCGATAGGCGCTATCAACCGCCTCCGCCATTCATCCTCCTGAACCCTGTTGCCCCCGCCTCTATACCACCCCTGTCGATGGCGTCGAGACGGGCGTTTGTCAGCCCGCCCACCAGTCGCGCCGGCCGGGCGGCACCCGCATCGCGCCGTCGACGCGCAATATCGTCCCGTTGAACATGGGATTCCCGATGATGCTTTCGACGGCCTGCGCGAATTCGCCGGGGGTGCCCGCGCGGGCGGGGAATTGCACCTGCCGGTTCAGCCAGTCGACCATCGGCCCCCGGGCGTTCGAGAACATCGGGGTTTCGAAAATGCCCGGCGCGATCGCCATGACGCGGACGCCGAAGGGCGCGAATTCGCGCGCGAGCGGCAGCGTCATCGCATTGATGCCGCCTTTCGATGCGGCATAGGCGGCCGTGCCTACCTGCCCCTCCATGGCGACGATCGAAGAGGTATTGATGATGATCCCGCGCTCGCCCTGATCGTCCGCATCCGCCGCGATCATCCGCTCGGCGGCGGCTTGCGACAGAATGAAGCTGCCCAGCGTATTGACGTCGAGCGCGCGCCGGAACGCGGCGGCCGTCACGCTGCGCCCGGGCCCCGCCGAAATGCCGACATGGCTGTCCCCGCCCCCCATCGCCGGCTGGCGCCCCGTCGTGTTCAGCATCGCCCGCAGCGTGCCGATCGCGGGAGCAAGCGCATCGAACGCATTCTCCACCGCATCCGCGTCGGACACATCGGCCGCGGCAAAAGCTCCGTCCCAGTTGCCCTGCCGCATGTCGATCACACCGACTTTCGCGCCGGCGTCGCGCAGCGCACACGCGGCGGCATGGCCCAGCCCCGATCCGCCGCCCGCCACGATGATTCCGCTACCCTCGATCTTCATGTCAGACTCCTTCGCGTTCGGTCAGATCGGCAGCGATCCGCCGGCTGGCCAGCCACAGCAACAGCCCCGATACCAGCCCCGCGGAAAGCCCCATCAATATGCCCGCCCGCAGCCCTTCGGCCTGTCCGAGGCCGGGCGCCATCGCATCGCTTGCCACGCCGATCAGAAGCGGACCGAGGCTGAGTCCGATCATGCTGTTGACCAGCAACGCCACCGCGAGCGCGGTGGCTTTTGAATCGGGGCCGGCGAGCCGCTGCATCGCCAGCGTGCCGGGGCCGTACCACAGGCTCGAAAAGAAGGACGCGACGGCAAAGCTTGCCAGCGAGGCGACCGCCCCCGGCAGCGTGAACATCACCACATAGCTCGCCGCGCACAGGACCGACCCGACGGCGGGGATCAGCGCCAGCGCGCGAACGTCGCGCACACCCAGCCTGTCGCCCAGCCGTCCGCCGACCATCGCGCCCAGCGACCCGCCGGTTGCGCCGAGCAAACCGAGGCCAAGCCCGACCACGCCGAGGGGATCGAGGCCGATGCGCGCGCCAAGCGCGGCCAGCTCGACCACATGGATGCGGAGATAGAAGGATCCGGCAAACGCCATCGCGCCATAGTTGACGAAGCTCAAAAGCGCGGTGCCGAACACGATCAGCAGGAAGGCGCGGCTCGAGGCGAGCATCGCGAGCGCCGATCGCAGGGACGGCGCCTCGCGCTTCACCGGCACGTCGCGGTGCGGGTCGCGGACCGTCAGCAGGACGAGGGCGCCAAGCACAAGGCCCGGGACACCCGCGCAGACCAGCGTCCAGCGCCAGCCGATCACGCCCGCGAGTATCCCGCCGCCGATCAGTCCGATCGACGCTCCGACCGGGGCGCCGAGCGAAAAGATCGCAAGCGCGCCCGAACGGCGCTCGGGAGGAAAGCTGTCGGCAATCAGCGATTGCGACGGAGGACCGCCGCCCGCTTCGCCGACCCCGACGCCGATGCGAAGCAGCAGGAGCTGGACGAAGTTGGCCGCGACGGCTCCGGCCGCCGTAAAGAAGCTCCACACCAGAATGGCGATTCCGATGATCCTCGCGCGATTGGACCGGTCGGCCAGCCGCGCGATCGGCAGCGCCGCCACACTATATAGAAGGGCAAAGGAAATGCCGCTGAGCGCGCCGAGTTGCCAGTCGGCCAGATGCAGGTCGCGCTTGATAGGCTCGCCGAGAATATTGATGATCTGGCGATCAAGGAGATTGAGCGCGTAGCCGATGGTCAGCAGCGTCACCATCCAGCGTGCGCCGCGATCCCCTGCACCCGATGCGCTGCCGGATTCGCCCGCCTTCACCGCCGCAATATTCGTCATGCCGGCGACCGGAGCGTGGCTCCGGCATCCTGCGGATTGGAGCCGCCACCAAAGCCCGTGCCCGATGGTTCGTTGATACCGGATATTCCCACGACCGACCGCTCTCCCGCCTGCCTCCTGCGAGGCGCCTGATTATCAAGAAGAGCATAGACATGCGAATTTTTGGATGCAATAATAATGGCGCCTCTACAAAATTTCGCCGATTATGCGATATAGTAGTGCATTAATGCATACAACTTTGGGGAAGATCATGACAGCCAATGCGGTAACAAAACTCTCGATCACGCAAGCCGCGTGCGATCGGCTGATCGAGGCGGCAACGGCAAAGGCCGCCGAAATCAGCGTGCCGGCGGTCATCGCCGTGGTCGACGAATCGGGCGCGCTGAAGGCTTTTCGCCGCATGGACAACGCCCCGCTCCTGTCGGTCGATATCGCAACCAACAAGGCCTATACGGCGGTGAGCTTCGGAATTGCGACGCACGAGTGGTTCGACTTCATCAAGGGTGATCCGCCGCTGCTTCACGGCATCGTCCACACGCCCCGGCTGGTCGTTTTCGGCGGCGGCTACCCCGTCAAGGTCGATGGACAGATCGTCGGCGGAATCGGCATCAGCGGCGGCCATTATTCGCAGGACATGGTGGTGGCGGAAGCCGCGCTCGCCGCACTCGCGGAGTAGGATGTCATGAAGCTCGATAACAGCGGCATCGTCGTTACCGGCGGCGCTTCGGGCCTCGGCCTCGCGACGGCCAGGGCACTGCGCGAAGCGGGTGCCCGGGTCGGCGTTATCGACCTGCAGGACCGGGGGGCGTGGGACGGTGCCTTCGCCCCCGCCGATGTGACCGATGAGGTCGCGGTCGCCGCC
>NZ_DATMST010000041.1:0-15957 GCF_035565275.1 Sphingopyxis sp. | reverse complement strand
GCGTCGCGCATCGCGCCAAGCCGCCGCCGCAGGCGCCCCAGCCGAGGGCCCGCGAGCCTTCGAACGATACCGTCGCGTCGGCGCAGGACGAGATTATCGTCACCGCGTCGAAGGCTGAAATTCCCTACTCGCACTTTGCCGGCGTCGTCACCCAGTTGGATGGCGGCGATTTGGCGTTTGGCGGCGAGCGTGGAATGGAATCGATCCTGTCGCGAACCGCGACGGTCTCGTCGACCCATCTGGGTTCGGGGCGGAACAAGCTGTTCATCCGCGGCATCGCCGATTCGAGCTTCACCGGCCCGACACAGGCGACCGTCGGCCAGTATCTGGGCGACATCCGCCTCAGCTATAACGCGCCCGACCCCGACCTTCGGCTCTACGACATCGACAATGTCGAAATCCTCGAAGGGCCGCAGGGCACGCTCTATGGCGCGGGATCGCTGGGGGGGATCATCCGCGTCGTGCCGAAAGCGCCCGATCCGAGCGGGATGACCGTGCAGGCGATCGCTGGCGTCTCGGTGACGCAGCATGGCGACCCGGGCGGCGACATCGCCGCGATCGCGAACGTCCCTGTCGGCGACGGCGGCAACGCGCTGCGCCTCGTCGGCTATATGATCACCGACGGCGGCTATATCGACAATCCGCTCCGCGGCCAGAATGACGTCAACCGCGTGTTCGTCCGCGGCGGCCGCGGGACCTTCCGCCTCGACGCCGGCGGCGACTGGACGATCGATGTCGGAGGCATCTATCAGGAGATCACGTCCGACGATGCGCAATATGCCGACAAGGATGCGCCGCCGCTGACCCGCAATTCGATGGTCGAGCAGAATGCCAAGGCGCGCTACGGCCTTGCGACGCTCGTCGTGATGAAGGATTGGGGCGACCTGCATTTCCGGTCGTCGAACGCCTATATCAACCACCGCCTGTTCGAACGGTTCGACGCCAGCCTGCCCGAAGCGCGGCTCGGCACCGACACGCCGGCCGGCGGCGGCGAGATGCCGCCCTCGATCGGCGCCGTCGACGTGGCCCGCCTGTTTGCGCCGGTCCAGATCACGCCGCTCAACGACGTGCCTCGCATCCTCGACCAGCATAATTCCACGCGGATGTTCGTCAGCGAAAACCGGCTGTCGCGTCCCTATCATGACGGCCTTGGCTGGGTGATCGGCGCGAGTTTCATCGACAACCGGGCGCGGCAGGACCGCGAATATGGTTACGGGCCGCTCCGCGCGATCCTGCCCGGCGTGACCAACCGGATCACCGAATTCACCGGCTATGCCGAAGCGACGGTCGAATTGATGCCCGACCTGATCGCATCGGGGGGGCTCCGCCTGTCGCGCGCGCGGCTCGGCGGCACCGCGGAGGGGGTTCCGTTCGCGATCGCCGAGGCCGGACGCGCGACGACCGCCTATCGCAACGAAACCGACCTGCTGCCGTCCTTTTCGCTGTTGGCGACACCGCTGAACAATGTCCGGCTCTATGCACGTTATCAGGAGGGTTTTCGGCCCGGCGGCCTCGCCGTCGACGGCAATTTCGTGCGGCGCTTTCTCAACGACCAGGTCCGGACATGGGAGGGCGGGATCCGCTTCGGCGACAGGGGACACAGCCTGCTCGACGCGAGCCTGTCGATTTCGCACAGCCGCTGGCGCAATATCCAGGCCGATTTCATCGACAGCAACGGGTTTCCCACCACCGCCAATATCGGTGATGGCCGTATCACCAGCCTGTCGGGCGCGGTCGCGGTCCGGCCGACAGATGCGCTGACGTTCGAGCTGGGTGCGGTCTATAACCACAGTCGGGTCGACGATCTCTCGCCGCAGATCCTGCCGGTGTTCGACCTCGCGCCGGGACGGCTCGGCCGCATTCCCAATGTCGCGAGCCACGCGGTGCGGGGGTCGGTCAACTATGCGACCGTGATCGGCGATGAGGATTTTCGCCTGAATGGCTGGGCCAATTACATCGGTCCGTCGCGGCTGGGCATCGGCCCTATACTCGGTGAAAAGCAGGGCGATTATATCGACACCGGCGTCGCCATGCGCGTAGGTAACGAACGCCGCGGTCTGTCGCTGACGCTGACCAACCTGTTCGATTCGCGCGGGAACCGTTTCTCGCTCGGGACGCCCTACCTCGAAGGCAATGAGGGCTTTCTGACGCCGCTGCGCCCGCGCACGCTTCGGGTCGCTATCGACGTCGCCTATTAGGCGACGCCGAACGCAATTTGCGGATTATTCGCCCAGGGTCAGCCGCTCGAAACGCTCCATATGATGATCGTGGCTGCCGAACTGGCTCTCGATCATCGTCGCGCGCTTGAAATAATGGCCGATCGCCAGTTCCTGCGTGATGCCGATGCCGCCATGCGTCTGAACCGCATTCTGGCCGACGAAGTTGGCGCCGCGTGCGACCTTCGCCTTGCACGCCGATACCGCGGCCATGCGCTCGTTCGCCGGCAGGTCCAGCTTCAGCGTGCCCATGATCGTCATCGACCGCGCCTGTTCGACCTCCATGAACATGTCGACCATGCGATGCTGGAGGACCTGGAACTTTGCGATCGGCACGCCGAACTGCTTGCGCTGCTGCGTATACTCCAGCGTGCCTTCGTGCAGTTTCTGCATCACGCCGGTTGCCTCGGCGCAGACCGCCACCGTCGCTTCGTCGACGATCTGCTCGACCAGCGGCAGGGCCCCGCCCTCGCTGCCGAGCAGCGCGTCGCCCGGGATCGCGACATTCTCGAAATAGATTTCCGATGCGCGGCTGCCGTCGACGGTGGGATAGTCGCGGCGAACGATGCCGGGAAGGTTTGCATCTATCAGGAACAGCGACACGCCGTCCCGGTCGCGCTGTCCTCCGCCGGTTCGTGCGGTGACGAGCAGATGCGTCGCCCAGGGCGCAGCGTAGACGACACCCTTGTGCCCGTTCAGGAGGTAGCCCGCGCCGTCCTTCTTCGCTGTGGTGCGAAGATTGGCAAGGTCGTAGCGCCCCTGCGGTTCGGCATAGGCGAAGGCGACGATAGCGTTGCCCGCGATAATCTCGGGGATCATTGCGTCGGCTTGCGCTCCGCCAACGGCCTTCAGCGCGCCGCCCGCGATGACGATGGTCGGCAGATAGGGTTCGATCCCGATGACCTTGCCCAGCTCTTCCATGACGATCGCATTTTCGAGCGCGCCGCCGCCGAGCCCGCCATGTTCTTCGGCAAAGGCAGCCCCGAGCATGCCGAGTTCCTGTGCGAGGGCGGTCCAGATCGCCGGGTCGCGGCCGCTGTCGCTATTGATGAACTTCTGGCGCGTTTCGAAATCATAGGTGTCGCCAAGGAAGCGCGACAGCGTGTCGCGGATCATGTCCTGCGTTTCGGTGTAGGTGAAATCCATTGTTCTTATCCTCGTCGCCCCCGCGAAGGCGGGGGCCGCTGTCGTTATTCAACCGGAGCGATGAGCCAGGCCGATGGCGGCCCCCGCCTTCACGGGGGCGACGCTCCTCAAAGCCCCAAAACCATCTTCGCGATGATGTTGCGCTGGATCTCGTTCGATCCGCCATAAATCGTCGTCTTGCGCATGTTGAAATAGGTCGGCGCGGCGCGGTGCGCATAATCGGGCCCGATCGGATGCTCGTTGTCGCCCTCTCCGAAGCCGCGGAAATAAGGTGCGCCATAATGGCCGACGGCTTCGAGTGTCAGCTCGGTCAACCGCTGCTGAATTTCGCTACCCTTGATCTTGAGCAGGCTCGATTCGGGTCCCGGCCCCTTTCCGGCATTGGCGCCGGCCAAGCTGCGGAGTTCGGTGAATTCGAGCGCGGTCAGGTCGACCTCGAGCTCGGCGACCTTGCGCTTGAAGAAGGGATTCTGGAGCAACGGCTTGTCGCCGTCGAGTTCGGTGCGCGCAATCGCCTTCACCTTCTCGATCCCGCGTTTCGAGGCCGCGACGCCGGCGATGCCTGTGCGTTCGTGCGCGAGCAGGAACTTGGCGCAGGTCCAGCCCTTGTTTTCTTCATAGACGCGCTGCGACTGCGGCACGCGCACATCCTCTAGCCACACTTCGTTGACTTCGTGCTCGCCGCCCAAAGTGATGATCGGGCGCACCGTGATGCCGGGTGACTTCATGTCGATCAGCAGGAAAGAAATGCCTTCCTGCTGCTTCGCATCCTTGTCGGTACGCACGAGGAAAAAGCCCCAGTCGGCGTGCTGCGCGAGCGTCGTCCACGTCTTTTGCCCGTTGACGATATAATCGTCGCCATCGGCGACTGCCGTCGTGCGCAGTGATGCGAGATCGCTGCCCGAACCGGGTTCCGAATAGCCCTGACACCACCAATCCTCGCCAGACAGGATACGCGGCAGGAAATGCGCTTTCTGCTCGGGCGTCCCGAAGGTGTAGATGACGGGGCCTACCATCGCGAGCCCGAACGGCATCAGGCGGATGCAATCGGCGCGCGCGGTTTCCTCGGACCAGATGAAACGCTGCGTCGGCGTCCAGCCGGTGCCGCCATATTCGACCGGCCACGCGGGTGCGATCCAGCCCTTCTTGTACAGGATCTTGTGCCAGGCGAGGAAATCCTCCTTGGACAGTTCCTCGCCCTCATCCTGCTTGCCGCGCAGTTCGGCGGGGTAATTTTCGGCGATGAAGTCGCGCACTTCCTGCTGGAAGGCGAGGTCTTCGGGGCTGAACTCAATGTCCATGACGATTCTCCCTTGGGCAATGGCGTCCTTATACCGGGCGCTCACCTTTACGTAAACGGCAAGTTGCTGCTTGCAACTTTTCGTCGTTCGATGATTGCGCGTTGTCGGGGGAGTTGTCCAGCGTGCGGCGGCGGCGCAGCCCCGGAATTTCAGGCGGCGGCGGGCGTGACGAGAATGATCGCGCCATCGCTCGCATAGGCGCCGCGCATCTCCACGATCGCCAGCGTAACGGGGAGGATCGCCCCTTCGCGCGTCACGATCCCGGACCCAAGTCGCACCGGGTCCCCCGTCCGGAAGACCTCTTCGAGCGCTTCGACGAAGGCTTGCCGCTGCCCGATCGCCAGCAGGGCTGAAAAGCGGACGCGCCGGATTGCCGTTGCGTCGACGCCGATCATGGCGGTCAGCGCGTCGTTTGCCGCCGTCACCGTTTCGCGTACCGATATCCGGGCGTGGCCGATGCCCCCATGGACATCGACGGCCGCCACCAGCGCGTTGCGGGCGTCGCCGGCAGCGCAATCCTCCATCACGTCGCTGACATCGCGCAGGATGATCGCACCACCGAGCGGGACGGGCACCAGATCGACACGAAGCCACTGGCGCGGCCGCAGGATGCCGGGAATGTCGCCGGAAAAGCGCTCGCGATGATCGAGCAGGCGGCTCAGCCGGTGCGAAAGCAGGCTGCCGTCAAGGCCGGGCAACGCGGCCGCCAGCCCGGTTCCGGTCAGCCCCGCGGCGGAGGAGCAGAGCAGGTCGCAGGCGGCGGGATTCGCCGCGGCGATCCGCGCCTGCCGGTCGATCACCAGCACCGCGTCGTGGATCGAATCGACCAGCCCGGCGAGCGATCCCTGCAAGGCGTTCGCCTTGGCCGAAATTTCGCTCGCGGTGTCACCGTCGAGGCGGCGGTAATCGTCGAGCGAGATCAGGACATGCGCGTCCTTGCCGTGATGCGTCACGACGACGGGCTTGCGCGCCGACTGCATCCTCCAGTTCGCAAAGCCACGGATAAAATCCGCTGCCGAAACGCGCTGTGGTTCCTGCGCCGCCATCGCTGCCCTCCCCGTTTGCCGGACTGTCGGTGACCTTATGGGGTGCCTTGCGGCGTTCGGGCCGGGAAATATGTCCGGCGCGGCGCCGTTGTGGTGTGATCAGACCAGCCGCGCCTTGCCGCAGCGCAGCGCGTTGACCCGCGCGTCCGCCTGTCCGACATGGGTACCCAATATGCCGGTGAGATCCGATAGCACGGTGTCGAGCACCGGCGCGGCGAGCGCGACGGTGTCGCCGATCACCTTCGTCAGCAGGTTCAGATTGAGGCCATTGACGCTGAGCTCCATCCGGTCCGACAGCGATTTCGCCGCACCCGCGACCAGCCCCGTACTCGATACCGTCCTGACCTGGCCGTCGTCGATATCGCGGCGCGAGAAGGCAACCTGCTTTTCGCCAAGGTCCGACAGGACCAGTTCGGCTTCGGCATCGACGTTGACCAGCAGCAGCTTCACGATGCGCGCCGGCTTCGGATCGAGCGGCCGCGTCATGTCCTGGAAATCGGCGTCGTCGACCGTTCCGATCGCCAGCGTCGCCGGAGACGTGACGACCGCGAGTGACACCGCCGCGCTGCTGTCGGGCCGGCAGTCGATATCGGCAATGCGCGCCGACGCCGACCCGAGTTCGGCCAGCACCGGAAGATGGACGCTGGCGAGCGGCGTCTGCACCTTTGTCTCGAGTTTCAGTCGGACTTGCGCCGTACGAATGACGACATCGTTGGTATCGGTTACCGCGATCAGCGGGGAATTGGCCGGCGGCTCGCCGATCATCAGCGCGATATCGATCCCCGATCCGCCCGGAATATTGCCTGTGAGCGACAGGTCGAGCTGGCGATTGGCATTGCCCAGCAGCAGCATTGCACGAAGCAGGCTGAGCGCGTTGACCTTCACCGGATTGGCGGCGTCGATGCGGATGCTCGATGAACGGGGGCCGAGGTCGATTGCGCGCGAGGGCAACAGGCTGTGCGGCAGCGCCCGCGATGCGATATGTTCCAGCGCCGCCCCCGCCTGCCCGTCCGATGCGCTCGCCAACGCCGATACGACTTGCGGCAGCGTCACCTGCGTATCGAGCGTCTGGCCGAACGTCAGGACATCGGCGCCGATCCGGGTACGCAGCGCGTCGGAAAAGGCGAGCAGGTCGATGTCGGTGCTGGCTAGTGCATTATAGTCCATCAGCGACAGGTTGAGCTGGCCCCCGGTGAGGCTCGAAAGCAACGCATTCGGCAGGCCGCCGTTGACGGCGGCGACGCGTGATCCGAGCGAAAAGGCGGCATAGCCGCGCCGCGCGCCCGTCGCGGTGGCGCGAATGACGCGGGACCGGTCGCCGGTCAGGAAGCCGCCGAAATAGAGCGCGCGATCGCGGGTCAGCGTGATGCGGACCGCATTGGGCGACGTGCCGCCGCCGGTAAAGCGCTGCTCGGCCTGAACTGCGGGGTCGGCGACATAGGTGCCCTTGGTCAATGTTTCGATGCGGATGCCGCAATCGCAATTGGCCGCGACCATTCGCCGCACAGCGGCCTCTTCCTCGCCCGGACGGTCCGCGGCCGCCATCGCGGCGGCGTCTGCAATGCCCTGCAGCTTGCGGCGGTCGAGATAGAGCGATCCGACATCGACCGCGAGCGCCGCGGAGCCGATCAGCATCGTCATCGCAAAGGCCGTCACGATGCTGATGCCGGCGCGCCGGTCATCGACAAAAGTGCGAATGAAGGTCCGGATATCCATACTCAATCCACCGGCAGTTCGAAGGTCGCGCCGGCGCGGATGACGTTGCCGGGGGACGGAACCAGCGCCGACCGCAGGAAGCTGCTGCTCGGAACCGTGAAGGTGACCGCGACGGTGACCGCCTCGGTCGTCTCGGATACCGCGACCTCCCGTGTCCCGCTCACACCCTGAAGGCTGCGGCCGACTGCGCGCACCGCGATGCTGCGGCGGTCGGCGGCGTCGAGGCCGACGATCGCGGCGCGCGCACCGTCGTTTGCTGCCTGCTGCACGCTGTGCGCGAGCATGAAATATTGCCCATAGACCAATATGCCCATCAGCAACGCGAGGAGCAGCGGCAGCACCAGCGCCATTTCGACGATGGCAGCACCGCGCTCCCCGCGCGCCAGGGTTGCACCGGTCCGGACGATTGTGCGGACATGCCGCGAGAGTCGGAAAGGGACTGTCATGCGGCGAACCTGGCCGACCGCGAATGAAAGCGGCGTCGAGAGCACCCGACGCCGCTTTTGCGTATTTTGCGGATTTTTCCGGCGCGCGATCCGGTGCGGACCGACGGCGCACCGTTGTTCTTGAAAAGTCGCTAACCTTGCGGGGGCATCGCACCCCGCAGAATTCGCATCATTCCGCAGCCTCGAGCTTGTCCTGCGTACGAAGGTCGAAGTCCGATGCGTCGTGCCGCTCGTGGAGCTGGCTCGCCGGATCCCCCATCACGCGGTTGACCATCCGGCCGCGCTTGACCGCCGGGCGGGCGGCGACCCGATCGGTCCAGCGCTGGACATTCCGATACTCTTCCACCTGCAGGAATTCGCCGGCGTCATAGACGAGTCCCTTGGCGAGCGCGCCGTACCAGGGCCAGATCGCCATGTCGGCGATCGTATAGTCGGCGCCCGCGATATATTCGCTCTCCGCAAGGCGACGGTCGAGTACGTCGAGCTGGCGCTTTACCTCCATCGCGTAGCGGTTGATCGGATATTCCTGCTTGAACGGTGCATAGGCATAGAAGTGGCCGAAGCCGCCGCCAAGGAACGGCGCGCTTCCCATTTGCCACATCAGCCATGACAGCGTTTCGGCGCGCTTCGCAGGGTCGGTTGGCAGGAATTCGCCGAATTTCTCGGCGAGATGGATCAGGATCGCACCTGATTCGAATACCCGGATCGGTTCGGCGCCGCTGCGGTCGACGAGCGCGGGGATCTTGCTGTTCGGATTGGCATCGACGAAGCCGCTCGAAAACTGGTCGCCATCGCCGATATTGATCAGCCATGCGTCATATTCGGCGCCGCTGTGGCCGGCAGCGAGCAATTCCTCGAGCATCACCGTGACCTTCACGCCATTGGGCGTGCCGAGCGAATAGAGCTGGAGCGGATGCTTGCCGATCGGCAGGTCCTTGTCATGCGTCGGGCCGGCGACGGGGCGGTTGATGTTGGCGAAACGCCCGCCGCTTTCCTTGTCCCAGGTCCAGATCTTCGGCGGCACATATTCGCTGTTGACGGTCATCGAAAGCTCCTGGGCTGATTTTTGTACTGACCGGTAACTTAATGAGCGATTGCGGTTTGTCTACCCTCCCTGACTCAAATAATCCTTGCCGCGCGCAAAGCCGAAATCGCCCCGGCGTCATATCCGAGTTCGGAGAGGATTGCGTCGCTATGCTCGCCAACCTTTGGCGCCCGGCTCGCTGCGGTCTTGTCGCTGTGCGAAAGGCTGATTGGCGTGCGGATCATGGGGATGTCCGCGTTTGCCCCGGGATATGCCACGGCTTCGACCAACCCCATCGCCGCGACCTGCGGCTGTGCGAGCGCCTCGCCGGCACGCAGGACCGGTGCGGCCGGAACGCGCGCCGCCCCCATTTCGGCGATCGCCTCGGCGCTCGACCGTTCGATGCACCAGCGCTGCATGATCGCACTCAGTTCCACGCCATTGTCGCCGCGCAAAATGTCGCTGGCGTACAGCGGGTCGTCGATCAGATCGGGACGCCCGACGAGTTCGGCCCAGCGCGCGAAGATCGGCGCGCCGACGATCTGGGTGACGATCCAGCCATCGCGGGTACGGAACAGGTCGGTCGGCCCCGAACTGAAGCTGCGATTGCCGATCGGCTGGCGGTCGATGCCGTTCAGCGCATGGTCGATCGTCAGCGCGTTCGACATCGCCAGTGCGGTACCGAGCAGCGATCCCGATACGCATTGCCCCTTCCCTGTTGCCTCGCGCTCGCGCAGCGCGAGCATGACGCCGAAAGCGCAGTGCAGCGCGGTGCCGAAGTCTACATAGTTGACCTGTGCGCGGTGAGGCTGGTCGGGTGTGCCGGTCAGGTGCACCGTTCCCGACATCGCCTGCCCCACGGCGTCGAACCCGACGCGGCTCGCCAGCGGCCCCTCGCTGCCGAACGCCGACGCCGTCGCAAGGATGACCCGCGGATTGATCGCGACAAGGCTGTCGTAATCGAGCCCGATCTTCACAAGGGCGTCGTGCGGCAGATTTGCGACCACGACATCGGCCGTCGCGACCAGCCGGCGAACGATCTCGCGTCCCTCGGCGCTGCCCGGCTTCAGCGTCAGGCAGCGCTTGGCGCGGTTCATCTGCATGAACATCGCGCCCGATCCATCGTCGGCAACGGGAACGGTGTAGCGATCGTCGTTGCCGCCCGGCGCTTCGATCCGGATGACGTCCGCGCCGTAATCGGCGAGCAGCGCCGCGCAATAGGGGCCCGCGATATAGCGGCCGAAATCGATGACGCGAATTCCCGTCAGCGGCACCCTGGCTCTCCCTCATCGGCCCGTTCGCGGGCTCGATCTCTGGAGCTAGCAGCAGCTTGTCGATGCGACCAGCGCCTTGATCGAAAGCCTTCGCTTGCGCTCGCTGCCCGAAGCCATATGGTATACGAAAATCAAAAGGGGATTATCATATGACGCGTTTCGCTCTCGCCCTCGCCGCGACACTGGCCTGTTCGACCTCCGTCTGGGCGCAGACCGTGCCCGCAGCGGCGGGTGCGAAGCCGGAAAAATGGGACGTGACCGCCCCGCCTGGCATGACGACGCGCAAGGTCAACATCGCGGTCGACGAAGGAAGCTGGATGAACGTCGACGTCGCTCCCGACGGACGGACGATCGCATTCGACCTGCTAGGCGATATCTACACGATGCCGATCGAGGGTGGCACGCCGACGCGGATCGCCGAAGGCCTCGCTTACGAGCACCAGCCGCGCTTTTCGCCGGACGGCAAGCGGATCGCGTTCGTTTCGGATAGCGGCGGCGGCGACAATATCTGGCTGATGAACCGCGATGGCAGCGACAGGCGGCAGCTCAGCAAGGAGGACTTTCGCCTTCTGAACCAGCCGAGCTGGAGCCCCGATGGCCAATTCATCGTCGCGAAGAAGCATTTCACCACGGGCCGCTCGCTGGGCACCGGCGAAGTGTGGATGTACCATGTCTCGGGCGGCGCCGGCGTGCCGCTGGTCAAGAAGCCGAACGAGCGCCACCAGAAGGAGCTTGGCGAGCCGACCTTCGCGCCCGACGGCAAGGGCGTCTATTACACGCGCAACGTCACGCCCGGGCCGATCTTCGAATATGCGCAGGACAGCAACACCGACCTCTTCCACATCGAACGCTATGACCTGAACGATGGCGAGGTTTCGACGGTGGCGTCGGGGCCCGGCGGCGCGGTTCGTCCGTCGCCCTCGCCCGACGGCAAGCGCCTTGCTTTCGTCCGCCGCGAAGGCATGGAATCGAAACTCTATGTGAAGGATCTCGCATCGGGCGCCGAACGCAAACTCTATGACGCGCTCGATCAGGATGTTCAGGAAACCTGGGCGGTTACCGGCGTCTACCCGAACATCGACTGGACCCCCGACAGCCGCGACATCGTCTTCTGGGCGGGCGGCAAACTGCGGCGGGTGAGCGGCGACGGCGGCGAAGCGCGCGTCATTCCCTTCAGCATCAATGACGACCGCGTCATCGTCGATGCGGCGCATCCGGCAGTTGAAGTCGCGCCCGACAGTTTCAACACACAAATGCCGCGCTGGGCAGAGGTCTCGCCCGACGGGCGGAGCGTCGTCTATGAAACGCTCGGTAAATTGTGGGTCAAGCCGGCGACCGGCGGGACTGCACGCCGGCTGACTTCGGCGAAGGACAATGCTTTTGAAATGTGGCCGAGCTGGTCGCGCGACGGGCGTTCGGTGGTCTTTGTGCGCTGGACCGACGCAGGACTGGGCGAGGTGCATGTCGCCGGATCGGGAGGCGGTGCGTCGCGCAGGATTACGAGCGTGCCCGGCCATTATGCCGAGCCGCGCTTCTCGCCCGATGGCCAGACGATCGCCTTCGAACGGCGCGCGGGCGGCAACCTGACTTCGACGCGCTGGGGAAGCGACGCCGGCGTCTATCGCGTGGCGGCGAGCGGCGGTGCGCCGGAGCGCGTCAGTCTGAACGGCGCCAAGCCGCAGTTCGGCGCCGGCAATGACCGCATCTTCATGGTTGCGGCGGCGGACGGCAAGAGCCAGCTCGTGAGCACCGACATCCATGGACAGGACAAGCGCGTCCACGCGAGTGGCGAACTGGTCACCGATTATGAGATTTCCCCCGACGGCCGCGCGCTCGCCTTCCGCCAGAATTACGATGCCTATGTCACGCCGCTGATGCCCGGCGGCCAGGACGTCGCGCTTGGTACGAAAAGCGGCGCATTGCCCGTCACGCGGGTGAGCGACAGCGGCGCCGACTATGTCCACTGGTCGAACCAGGGCAGCCGTCTCCACTGGACGCGCGGCCCGACACTGTTCAGTGCCGATCTCGCCAGCCTGTTCGGCAATGCGCCGGCGGACGACAAGGCGCCCGAATTCACCCCGCCGACCGCGGGTGTGTCGTTGTCGATGCCGCAGGCCGCGGCGAAGCATCGCGGGACGGTGGTCATCACCGGCGCGAAGATCGTCACGATGGCAGCGAAGGACGGCGGCATCATCGACAACGGCGCGATCGTGATCGAGGGCGACAGGATCACCGCGGTCGGTCCGGCGGGCGCGATCACCGTTCCCGCGGGCGCCGTCACGGTCGATGCGACCGGAAAGACGATCGTGCCGGGCTTCATCGACGGCCACGCGCACGGTCCGCACGGTGATGATGAACTGGTGCCGCAGCAGAACTGGTCGGAAATGGTCAACCTCGCGATGGGGACGACCACCAGCCACAATCCGTCGTCGCGCGCATCGGAAATCTTCGTCTCGTCGGAAATGCAGCGTGCGGGGCTGATCCTCGCGCCGCGCATCTTTTCGACCGGCGAAGTCATCTATGGCGCAAAGGCGGCGGGCGTCTATGCCGAGATCAACAGCTACGAGGATGCGCTCGCGCATGTGCGCCGGCTGAAGGCGCAGGGCGGGCACAGCGTCAAGAACTACAACCAGCCGCGCCGCGAACAGCGCCAGATGGTCGTGCGTGCCGCACAGGCCGAAGGGATGACCGTCGTCCCCGAAGGCGGATCGATGTACACGCAGGGCGTCACGCTGATCCAGGACGGCAACGCCACCGTCGAGCACAACATTCCGCTCCACACCTTCTACAAGGATCTGGTGCAGCTTTGGGGCCAGACCGAGACCGACTATACCCCGACGCTGGTCGTGACCTTTGGCGGGCTGGCGGGCGATCCCTATTGGCGCGCGCATACCAATGTATGGGAGCAGCCGATCGTCGCGCGGCACATTCCGCCCACAATCCTCGCCGCCGAGAACAAGCGCCGCGTGATCGCGCCCGAGGGTGATTATGTCGACGATGATTCGGCGCGCGAAGCCAAAAAGATCGCTGATACGGGTCGGATGGTATCGATCGGCGCGCATGGCCAGCAGGCCGGGCTGGGCGCGCATTGGGAAATCTGGTCGTTCGTACGCGGCGGATGGAGCAACATCGACGCGCTCCGCGCCGCGACGATCATGCCCGCCACGTCGCTGGGATATGCGAAGGACGTCGGATCGCTCGAGGCCGGGAAACTTGCCGACCTGCTCATTCTCGACGCCGATCCCACCGAAAACATCCGCAATACCGAGCGAATCCATCGCGTGATGCTGGGCGGGCGGCTCTACGACCCGTTGACGCTGAACGAGGCCGAGACGGGCGACAGCAAGCGCGCGCCCTATTGGTGGGAGGCGGACAAGCCATGATTTTGCGTCCGGTCCGCCACTTTTGCGACTAGAGGGTTGCAAGGGCGGCGGACCATCGCTAGGGGCGTCACCTCTCAGCGAGGAGAGTTGGCTGAGTGGTCGAAAGCGTCGCACTCGAAATGCGAAGTGCCGGCAACGGTACCGAGGGTTCGAATCCCTCACTCTCCTCCATTTTTTCCCCAGGTATCATCGACCGTCCACTGGGGCCGGGGCCGGCATCAACCGCGGTGCTGGTTCGATCGACTGCAGTACCGACGGTGCTGAATGCCCGACCGGCTCCGAACAAAGGGTCAAGGGCCGGGACGCGGTCGCCGAAGACATGACGTCGCGCGGCCGAGCCAGCAAATCGGGGTCGTGAGCTGTCATTCGGCACAATCCCGTCTTTGATCATGTATAGCGCATCCCCTAATCCCCAAGAGGTTTGTGAGCCAAATCTGACCGATCGCAGCTGGCAAGCGATCGCAAGAAGGCGGACGTCGCTGTCCGCTATCGAGCCGGTGGACGGCCGATGACACCCGATAGATAATCTTCTGACTTTGGACGTGCATCTCATTGTAATCATGATACATGCGCGCTCGCGATCACTTGGGCGTGAAGTGATTGCGACCTCTCGGGGGACCCAAGAGCAACAATCGAAGGATTATCTAAGCCATGAAGAAGTTTCTGACGGTCGCCGCGATTGGCGCGGCGCTGGCACTGGGCGGCTGCGGCAAAAGCGAAGACAAGGCCGCGCCGGCCGGGACAGTGAAGCGCGAAGCAGGCAACTGGAAGACAGACGTGAAGCTGGTCAAGTTCGAAATGCCGGGCGTCCCCGATAATGTGAAGGATCAGATGTCAAAGCAACTCGCGGCCGCCAGCGGCAGCGAACAGTGCCTCACACAGGAGCAGGCCGACAAGGAGGATGTCGCCGGCGCACTGTCGAAGGGCTATGGCGAAGCTTGCACCTGGAGCAAGAACCAGATTGGCAGCGGCAAGATCGACGTCGCGGGCACCTGCACGCAGGGCGCGCAGAAGGTCGAACTCGCCCTTTCTGGCACCCTCGACGCCAAGAAGACCGACGTCCTCGTGACTTCGAAGGGTAAGTCGCCCATGGGAGGCGGTGACATGGAAATGCAGATGCAGGTCACCAGCACCAACGTCGGTCCCTGCAAGGCCTGAACATTACGCAAAGCAAATCATCAAGAGGCGCGGATCGATGCCGCGCCTCTTTTCAATGCCCAAGCGAGCTGCATAATGACCGCGATGGCGGAGCGAACCGCGTCGCGGTCATCGCCTTCGAGCTGACTAGCCCTTCGCGGGTACCACTGCCGCTCCATCGGCATATTTGATCGAACAGCCGTAGGGCTGTGCAAATGCCGTTGCGACCGGCCGTCCCGCGGCATGATCGTCGAGCGCCGCACGGACAAAATTCCTGGCGCCTTGAAGGTCCTCGACCTTGTTGGTCGGCTTGTCGTCGATACCGCCAGCGTAGATGATCCGGCCCTCGCCATCGATCACTCGCATGTCGGGGGTCGTCTTTGCACCATAAGCCTTGCCCGTCGCGCCGGTCGGATCGAGAAGTAAATGGGTGAAGCCTGCGTTGAAACGCTGTCCCCAGTTTTTCGCACGCTCGCCCTCGACAAAGCCCTGCTCACCGGGCGCGGACGAAATGATCGTCAGCCAGACGACGCCATCGCCCACCGCTTGTTTCTGCAACGCCTGCATTGCGCCGGTATAATGTTTCTTCACATAGGGGCAGTCCTCGTTCGTCCATTCGAGAACGACGGTCTTGCCCTTGAAATCCGCGAGCGAGATCTGCTCGCCATTGGCGTTGGCAAGCTGGAAGGCGGGCGCCACCTGCCCCGCGGCGGCCTCGGTCTTTTCCTTCCCGGCAGGCGCTTCGGCCGTTTTTTCGGCGGGCTGCCCGCAACCGGCGAGCATCAGCGCCGACACGGCGGCGATCGAAAGCAATGCATGTCTCACGGCTATTCTCCTCTCGGTCATCATTACATTCAACTTTTGGTCCCAGCCCGCTTCACCGCGTCGGCAACGATGCCCGGCGTCAGGAGCTGCGGCAATATTTCGGGCGTGGCCTTGCCCGGCGCATAAACGAGGTAGAGCGGGACGCCGGAGCGGCCGAAGCGCTCGAGCTCGCGCGCGATCAGGTCGTCGCGCCGCGTCCAGTCGGCCACCATGTAAACGGCGCCGCCGCCGGCGAACAACGCGCGCGTCCCGTCATTCGTAAGCGCCGCGCGTTCGTTCACCTTGCAGGTGACGCACCAGTCGGCGGTGAAATTCACGAAGACGACCTTGCCCTCGGCCTGCGCGGCCGCGACGGCATCTTGCGACCAGGGCGTTTCCGAGGCCGTTTGCGAACCCGCGGGTCCGGCACCCGGCGCGAGCGATGCCGCCGACACGGTGGCGGC
>NZ_DATMST010000040.1:0-6892 GCF_035565275.1 Sphingopyxis sp. | reverse complement strand
ACGCCGCCGAGCAGCACGCCGCGCCCGCCATGCGCCTTTTCGAGTGCGGTCGCGCCGGCCTGGATCGACATGCGGCCCGCGACCTGGCTCATCGGCTTCAGCAGCGGCAGGCCGCCGTGCGGGCTGGTAACGGTTTCATACGCGATGCACACCGCGCCCGATTTCATCAGATCGCGCGTCTGGTCGGGATCGGGCGCGAGGTGGAGATAGGTGTAAAGGATCTGGCCGGGGCGCAGCATCGCGCGCTCGACGGGCTGCGGCTCCTTGACCTTCACGACCATCTCGCAGGTGGCGAAGATTTCCTCGGCGGTCTGGACGATCTCGGCGCCCGCCTCGACATAATAACGGTCGTGCGCGCCGATGCCCTCGCCCGCGCCGGTCTGCACCAGCACGCGGTGGCCATGGACGACGAGTTCGCGCGCGCTCTCGGGGGTCAGGCCGACGCGATATTCGTGATTCTTGATTTCCTTGGGGGTGCCGATGATCATGGTCGCTCTCCGAAAGATATGGCGTCATCGGCGATGAATATAGCCGCCGAAAACTTTCGGCGCTTTTAGCAGGAAACGGGCGCGAGGTGCTTGCATATGCGCGTGCGATAGCGCATCGCGGTGCAAGATTTTTGCGCCATTGTCAGGTTTCATGCAAGATGATTGACCGAATCGATGCGAAGCTGCTCGACTTGCTGCAACGCTATGGACCGCGTCCGGCAGTCGAACTGGGCGACGCGGTCGGACTCTCGCCATCGGCATGCCATCGCCGCATCCGCGCGCTCGAGGCGACCGGGATCATTCACGGCTATACCGCACGGCTCGACCGCGAGCGCATCGGATTGGGGCTCGACGTCTTCGTCGACATCAGCCTGACCTCGCAGAGCGAGGAGGCGCTCACCGCCTTTGAGAGCGCGGTCAAAAGCTTCGACGAGATACTGGAATGCCAGCTTTTGTCGGGTGCGTCGGATTACCGGCTGCGCGTCGCTGCGCGCAGCGTCGCCGATTTCGACCGGCTGCACCGCCACTGCCTGTCGCGCCTGCCCGGCGTCGCGGCGATGCACAGCGCCTTTGCCTTGCGCACGATCAAGGCGTTCGAAGGCTATCCGGTACCAAGCGCCGAAGAATGCCGCTGACCTCTCCGGGTTAACGGCGCCTTTACCACTCGCATCGCATATTCCGTTCACCAGTTTCATGGGACGCATGCGGACGGCAGACCCGCGCGTCTTCGAGGCATCGATCAGGGAAGCAGGATCATGGTGAAGGAAAATCCGATTCATAAGCAGCAGATCGATCCGGTGCCGATGGCCGATCGCTTTCCCCTCTATGACCTCGACGGACGCCTTGCCGCCGATGCCGCCGAAATCCACGCCGTCATCGCCGGCCGCGAAGAAGCCGTCGCAAGAGCCTATTGGGACGCGTTCAACCGCCTGCCCGGCATTGACCGGCAGGTCGAGGGCGAACTGCTCGATTCCTATATCCGCGGCAGCGCGCGCCATACGTCGGTCAAATACGCCGACGCCGCGGGGCAGGAGGTCGCGACGATCGCCTGCCAGAATACCCATATGGCGCGGCGGGTGAAACTCCCGCTCGCGTCGGTGATGTCGTGCATCGCCGAAAGCCAGCGGCTGACCATCGAATATGTCGTCGAGGCGTGCCTCGGCGATGCCGAGCGCCTGTCCCGGCTGACGAGCGCGATCAACCGGCTCGGCCTGCTCGAATTCGACATCATGCATCGCTATGCGCAAAAGCTCGACCGCGCGGTGATTTCGAGCGAGCGGCAGACGCTCGCGGGCGATTTCGACCGATCGATCGCGTCGCTGGTGCAGGACACCGACGGCGTGCGCGATCAACTCGCCAAGCAGGCGGCGTCGGCCGACCAGGCGGCGAAGGGCATGATCGCGAAGACGAGCGAAGTCGCCGCGGCGTCCGAACAGTCGGCGATGGCGATGCGCGAGGCCGCATCGACCGCTGCGGGCTTGATCCGGGCGATCGAGGATGCGCGGAGCGAGGTCGAAGCCTCGGCAACCGTTGCAACGCGCGCGTCCGAACAGGCGGGCGAAGCGGTCGCGATGTCCGACGCGCTGTCGCATCACGCCGAATCGATCGAATCCATATTGGGCCTGATCCGCGAGATCGCGGGCCAGACCAACCTGCTCGCGCTCAACGCCACGATCGAGGCGGCGCGTGCGGGCGAATCGGGCCGCGGCTTTGCCGTCGTCGCGCAGGAGGTGAAGAGTCTCGCCAACGAAACCGCGCGGGCAACCGACGATATCGCGGGCAAGATCACCGCGATCCAGCAGGCGACGCGCGGGTCGGTCAGCGCCAACCAGTCGATCCAGGCCACGATCGTCGAGGTGCAGAATTCGGCGCAGCGCATTCGCGACGCGATGGACGCGCAGGCGCAGACGGTCACCTCGATCACCGCCGCGGTCGACGAAACCGCGCTCGCGGCCGACTCGATGTCGTCGACTATCGCGAGCATCCGCAACGATTCGGGCATGGTAGCAAGCGAGATCAGCGTGCTGAGCCAGGAGTTCGCCAAAATGGGCGGCCGGTTGCAGCAGCTCGAGAAGGCCGCGAGCGAATTCAGCCGCCGCGTCGCCTGACGCAGCCGCCGCACCCGCTTGGCAAGCCGTGCCCCGCTGCCTAAGGCGAGGGCATGACGACACATATCCTGATCACCGGCGCAAGCCGCGGCATCGGCGCCGCGATCGCCGAGACGCTGACCACGGAGCGGACGAAGGTCGTGGCGCTGTCGAGCGCCGACGGCGACCTATCCGACCCCGCCGTCCCCGACTCGCTGTGGCAGACGAGCCTCGACCGGCTGGACGGCCGCATCGACGTGCTCGTCAACAATGCCGGGGTGTTCGAGGCGAACCCGCTCGACGGCGGCGACGCCGACTGGCTCGCGGGCTGGAACCGCACGCTGCAGGTCAATCTGACCGCGAGCGCTCAGCTTTGCCGCCATGCGGTACTGCACTGGCAGGAACGCAGGTCGGGCGGCCGTATCATCAATATCGCGAGCCGCGCGGCGTACCGCGGCGACAGCCCTGCGCACTGGCATTATGCGGCATCGAAGTCGGGAATGGTCGCGATGACCAAGACGATCGCGCGCGCCTATGCCAAGGACGGCATTCTCGCCTTCGCGATCTGCCCCGGCTTCACGATGACCGGCATGGCCGAGGAGTATCTGGCGAGCCGCGGCGGCGACAAGCTGCTCGCCGATATTCCGCTCGGCCGCGTCGCAATGCCCGACGAGGTCGGCGAAATGGCGCGCTGGTGCGCCACCGAAGCGCCGGCGTCGATGACCGGCGCAGTGCTCGACGTCAACGGCGCGAGCTACGTCCGCTAAATGAGCTGGATCGTCTCCCTCCCCTGCACGCGTGACGAGGCCGAGGCGCTGTCGGGCGAAATCCCCGAACTCGACGCGCTTTCCGAGGCTCCGGTCGTGGTGACGCGCGAGATCGACGAGGACGCGGGGCTTTGGCAGCTCGATGCCTATATGGACGACAAGCCCGGCGCGGCACTGCTGAAACTGCTGCAATCGTTCGCGCCGAGCGCGAAGGGCAAGAAACCCGTCGTCGAGGAACTGCCCGAAGAAGATTGGGTGACGCTGTCGCAGCAGGGCCTCGAACCCGTGCGGGCGGGGCGCTTCTTCGTCCACACGAGCAGCTATGCCGATCGCGTCCCTGAGGGCAGCACGCCCTTCCTGATCGACGCGAGCCAGGCATTCGGCACCGGCGGGCACGACACGACCGCAGGCTGCCTGGCGATGCTCGACCGGCTGGCGCAGCAGGGCGCCAGCCCGCGCAATATTGCCGACATCGGAACCGGTACCGGGCTGCTCGCGTTCGCCGCGATGGCGCTGTGGCCGCGCGCAAAGACGATCGCGTCGGACATCGACCCTGCGAGCATTTTTGTGACGCGCGACAATGCCGGGATCAATAACGTGCCGTTGGGCCGCGGCGGCGGGCGGCTCGCGCTCGCAGTCGCACCGGGGACCAATCACCCGTCGATCAAACACCGCGCGCCCTATGATCTCGTCATCGCCAACATCCTCGCCGGCCCGCTGATCACCCTCGCCCCCGATATTGCCGCGGCGACTGCGCCCGGCGGCCATGCAATCCTCGCGGGGCTGATCGCGCGGCAGATGGAGCCGGTGCTCGCCGCCTATCGCGCGCAGGGTTTCCGCCTCGCCGCGCGCGGCGGCAGCGCTGAATGGCCGTGCCTGTTGCTGATCAAGCGCCGCCGTTACGGTTGGCGCCGCAAGGAACGCGCGTTCCACCGCGCGAGCCCGTCGGATGCCAGTTTCGGGAGCTGGTAGGCTTAAGCTTTCGCCGTCGCATAATCCTGCGTGCCGCGCGTGATCACCACATCCTCGGGCAGGAAATCGGCGATCGGGATCGGCGGCAGCGCCGCGTTTTTCGCATAAAGCGGCGCGAAATCGGTGTTCACCGTCGTGTCGAGCAACTGGCCCAAGCTGTCGATGACGAAATAATTCTGCTGGAAATCGTCGATCCGGTAATCGGTGCGCATCACGCGCGCGAGATCGAAACCGATACGGTTCGGGCTGTCCGAATCGAGCGCGAAGACGCTTTCGGCAAAGGAGGAGACGATGCCCGCGCCGTAGATGCGTAGGCCGCCGGCCTCGCGGATCAGCCCGAATTCGACCGTGTACCAGTAAAGCCGCGCGAGCTGTTTCAGCGCGTCGAACTTCAGGCTGCGCAGGCCGCCTTCGCCGTACGCGACCATATAATCGGCAAACACCGGGTCGGCGAGCATCGGGACATGGCCGAAGACGTCGTGGAAGACGTCGGGTTCCTGCAGATAATCGAGCTGTTCGGGGGTGCGGATGAAATTGCCCGCGGGAAAGCGCCGGTTCGCGAGATGGTCGAAAAACACGTCGTCGGGGACGAGCCCCGGAACCGCAATCACCTGCCACCCCGTCGCGGCCATCAGCCGCGCGTTGAGCTCGCGATAATCGGGGATGCCCGGCTTTTCGAGCCGCAGTACGTCGATCCCGCGCAGGAAGGCGTCGGCGGCGCGGCCGGGCAGCATGTCGGACTGGCGCGTGAAGAGGCGATCCCACATCGCATGCTCGTCGGCGGTGAAGGCGTCCCAATTTTGCGAAATCGTCCAGTCGGCCGCGACGCCCGGCGGCGGCGTATCATGGACATGGGTAAACTGGCTTTCCATGGGCAAGCTTCTATCATCAAAATGGTTTCAAGTGAAACTTTATTCTCCGATCTGCACCACCTGCGTCGCGAGCCGGTCGACCTCGGCGCGATCGTGGCTGACATAGAGGATCGGCAGCCCGAGCTCGTCGCGAATCCGTTCGATCACGACCATGATATCCTGCCGCCGCGCCGCATCGAGCGACGACAGCGGCTCGTCCATCAGCAGGATTTGCGGCCCGGCGAGCAGCGCGCGGCCGATCGCGACACGCTGCGCCTCGCCGCCCGAAAGACTTTGCGGCCAGCGATCGAGCAGATTGCCGATGCCGAGGAACCGGGTCGCTTCGTCGAGGCTCATCCAGCGGTGAGCCGGATCGGCGAGGTCGTGGCCGTAGAGCAGGTTCGCGCGCACGCGGCGGTGCGGAAACAGCCGCCCGTCCTGAAAGACATAGCCGACGCGGCGCGCCTCGGGCGGCAGGTCGGTTACGCCGTCGAACAGCATGCGGTCGTCGATGCGGATATGGCCGCGATCGGGCTTCAGCAGCCCCGCGACCATGTTCAGGATGCTGGTCTTGCCGGCACCCGACGGACCGAAGAGCGCCGTCAGCCCTGGCCCCGCGGCGAAACGCGCGACGATCATCCGGTCGCCAAGCCGCTTTTCGACGTCGATATCAATCGCCATGGCGCTGCCTTCCGGCATGGGTGCGCCGAACGAGCCATTCGGACAGCACGAGCGCGCCGAGCGACAAGGCGACCGACAGCAGGGCGAGGCGCGTCACCATCGCCTCGCCGCCCGGCACCTGCAGCGCCGAATAGATGGCGAGTGGCAGGGTGCGCGTTTCGCCCGGGATGTTCGAGACAAAGGTGATCGTCGCGCCGAACTCGCCGATCGAACGCGCAAAGCCGAGCACAAGCGCGGCGAGCACGCCGGGAAGCGCGAGCGGCAGGCTGATCGTCCGGAAGGCATGCCAGCGCCCCGCACCGAGCGTGCGCGCCGCGCCCTCGAGCCGACGATCAATGCCCTCGATCGACAGCCGCATCGCGCGCACCATCAGCGGCAGCGCCATGATCGCGGCCGCAAGCGCCGCACCGGTCCAGCGGAACATCAACGTCATGCCGAACCAGCTTTCGAGCCAGCGGCCGACAGGGCCGAACGGCCCGAAGGCGATGAGCAACAGCCAGCCGGTGACGACGGGCGGCAGGACGAGCGGCAGGTGGACGAGCGCGTCGACGAGCGTACGCCCCGGAAAGCGGTAGCGCGCGAGAATCCATGCGATGGCGAAGGCGACCGGCAGCGTGGCGAGCACCGCCAAGCCACCGACCTTCAGCGACAGCGCGACGATTCCCCACTCCTCGGCCGAGAGCATCAGGGCGCCGCGAAACCGTGGCGCGCGAAGATCGCGCGTGCCTGCTTCGACACGAGGAAGGCGCGGAATCCCGCTGCATCGGGGTGCCGCGACGCCTTCAGCACCGCGACCGGATAGCGGATCGGCGGATGGCTCGATGCCGGGAAGGTGCCGACGATGCGCACCGCCTTCGACGCGCGCGCGTCGGTCGCATAGACGATACCCAGCGGCGCGGCACCGCGTTCGACGAGCGCCATCGCGGCGCGGACATTTTCGGCGGGCGCCACTTTGGCGGCAACGCCGCGCCAGACGCCGAGCGCAGTCAGCGCCGCTTTCGCATATTTGCCGGCGGGCACCGCGTCGGGATCGGCGAGCGCGAGAC
>NZ_DATMST010000039.1:0-23630 GCF_035565275.1 Sphingopyxis sp. | reverse complement strand
CGCCTCGGCGGGGGTTGCTGCGGCGCTCCCGCCGTGCTGCGCCACCCAGGCGTCGGCCTTGGCGCGCGTCCGGTTGTAAACGGTAAGGGCGTGGCCCGCCTTGGCGAGGTGGCCCGCCATCGGTCCGCCCATGACGCCGGTACCGATGAAGCTGATACGCAATTTTTGTTCGCTCATGCGCGGTCCATAGCATTGTTTGCTTCGCGCGCCAGATGGGCTACGGCGCCTCTCGTTATGACAGAGCAACTCACCCTGACCTCCGCCGCCGATTTTCCGGTGATCACATTGGACGATGTGCGCGCGGCGGGGGAGCGAATTAACGGCGCGGTCGTGCGGACGCCGACGCTTCATTCGCAGACGCTGTCCGAAATGGTCGGCGCCGAAGTGTGGCTGAAGTTCGAAAATCTTCAGTTCACAGCGGCTTACAAGGAACGCGGCGCACTGAACGCGCTTTTGCTGCTGGACGACGAAGCCAAGGCGCGCGGCGTGATCGCGGCGTCGGCGGGCAATCATGCGCAGGGTCTCGCCTATCATGGCAAGCGGCTCGGCGTGCCGGTGACGATCGTGATGCCGAAGACGACGCCG
The DNA here is from genome assembly GCF_035565275.1 of Sphingopyxis sp. Lineage (GTDB taxonomy): Bacteria > Pseudomonadota > Alphaproteobacteria > Sphingomonadales > Sphingomonadaceae > Sphingopyxis. Next base: position 23,045 of record NZ_DATMST010000039.1, on the reverse strand, counting down.
CAGGTGAAAGTATCGCAGACCGCGAGCCACGGCGCCGAGATCGTGCTGTTCGGCGAGAAGTTCGATGACGCCTCGGCGCATGCGCGGGTGCTCGAGAAAGAGCGCGGCCTGACCTTCGTCCATCCGTTCGACCACCCGCATATCGCCGCGGGGCAGGGAACGGTGGCGCTCGAAATGCTCGAGGACGTGCCCGAGCTCGACACGCTGATCGTGCCGATCGGCGGCGGCGGGCTGCTCACGGGCATGGGAACCGCGGCGCGCGGGATCAAGAACGACATGCGCCTCGTCGGGGTGCAGGCCGAGCTTTATCCGTCGATGTACGCCGAACTGAACGGCGTCGACATGGCGTGCGAGGGCGACACGCTGGCCGAGGGCATCGCGGTGAAGGAGCCGGGTGCCTACACGCGCAAGATCGTCGCCGAACTCAACGACGACATCGTGCTCGTCGCCGAACGCCATCTCGAACGCGCGGTCAGCCTGCTCCTCCAGATCGAGAAGACGGTGGTCGAGGGCGCGGGCGCGGCGGGGCTCGCGGCGATGCTGGCGCATCCGGAGGAGTTCGCGGGCCGCAAGGTCGGGCTCGTGCTGACCGGCGGCAATATCGATACGCGGCTGCTCGCAAATGTGCTGCTGCGCGACCTTGCGCGCTCGGGCCGCATCGCGCGGCTGCGCATCCGCTTGCAGGACCGTCCCGGCGCGCTGTTCAAGGTGATGAAGCTGTTCGACGAGAAGCAGGTCAACATCATCGAAATCTATCATCAGCGCATCTTCACGACGCTGCCCGCGAAGGGCCTGATCACCGACATCGAGTGCGAAGCGCGCGATCGCGAGCATCTCGACAGCCTCGTCGCGGCGCTTCGCGATGCGGGCTATATGGTGACCACCGTCGAACTCGCATGAGGGAATTTACGCTCGAACTCACGGCGACGCCCGAGAGCATCGACGAGCTGGGGCATGTCAACAATGCGGTGTGGGTCCAGTGGATCCAGCAGGTCGCGACGGGGCATTGGGACGCCGCGGCGCCGCAGAGCCACAAGGACGCGTATATCTGGGTCGTGGTGCGCCACGAGATCGATTATCTGCGCGCGCTGGGACCCGGCGAGGCGGTGACCGCGCGGACGTGGGTCGCCGACAAGCCGCAGGGCGCAAAGTTCGACCGTTTCATGGAATTCACCGGTGCCGACGGGAAAGTGCATGTCCGCGCCCGCACCGTTTGGGCGTTGCTCGACAAGGCGAGCGGCCGGCCGCTGAGGGTGACGGCGGAAGTGGTCGCGCCCTTCGCGGAGGACGCACGGTGAGCGGCGCGGCGCTGTGGCGGCCGATGCGTGCGGAGGATTTGCCCGCCGTTGTCGCGATTTCGGACGTCGTGCACGGCGACTTTACCGAGCCGCTCGCGACTTTTGCCGACCGGCTCGCCCATTATCCCGCGGGCTGCGCGATCCTTGAGCGTGCGGGTGAACCCCTCGGCTATCTGATCAGCCATCCGTGGCCGCGCGAAGCCGGGCCGCCCAAGCTCGGTGCCGTGCTGGGGCCCGTCGCGGCGGCGGAGAGCTATTATCTCCACGACATCGCGCTGCTTCCTGCGGCGCGCGGAACGGGCGCCGGGGCGTCGGCCACGGCGTTTGCCGCGAAGCAGGCCGAAATCGAAGGATGCCGCGATATCCGGCTCGTCGCGATTCAGGGCGCCGACAGCTACTGGCATGCGCAGGGGTTCGCCTATGTCGGCGGCGAGCGCGAGGGCCCCTACGGACCGGGATCGTATCTGATGCAGCGCGGGATCGGCGCGGCATGACGGTCTCGCTGCTGATCCGGCCCGCCACTTCGGACGACGAAGCGGCGATCTGGGCGATCATCGAGCCGGTGATCCGCGCGGGCGAAACCTATACGCTCGATCGCGATATGAGCCGTGCGGACGCGCTCGCCTATTGGTTCGGTCCGGACAAGGAGACTTTTGTCGCCGAGGACGCGGGCGGCGTCGTCCTCGGGACCTATTATCTGCGCGCCAATCAGGCAGGCGGCGGCAATCATGTCTGCAATGCGGGTTATATGACCGGCGCGGCAGCCATGGGGCGCGGGGTCGCGCGGGCGATGTGCCTCCATTCGATCGGGCACGCGAAAGTGCGTGGCTTTCGCGCGATGCAGTTCAATTTCGTCGTCAGCACCAATGTGCGTGCGGTGGGGCTGTGGCAATCGCTGGGTTTCGAGATAGTCGGCCGCCTGCCGGGCGCATTCGACCATCCTGCGGCGGGCTGCGTCGATGCGCTGGTGATGTTCCGCGGCCTCTGACTATTCCCTGATGCGGACGGCCAGCGGCTTGTCGGCGAGTGCGTCCAGCGCTTTCAATATCGCGCCGTGAACATCGCCGACCTCTTCGAAAAGTGTGCGATAGACCTCGGTAATCCGCGCGCTATAGGCATCGAGGCGGCGTAACTGGTCGCGGCCTGCGTCGGTCAGCCGGAAAATCTTGCGCCGCGCGTCGTTCGGATCTGCATGCTGGGTGACAAGGCCGAGGCGGAGCAGCGCAGGGCATTTCTGGATCACAAGCTGGTGCGACTGGCCGAGCGTGCGCGCGAGTTCGGCGGCCGTCGCTTCGCCCGCATTGTTCAACGCGCTGAGCAGGGAGCAGGAGCGTACGGGGACGGTGATCCCGGCGTCCTCGAACAGCGGCCGCGTCTGTTCCTCGATCCGCTGGCTCAGCGCTTCGCTGAGGCGACCGAGGAACGAGATGTCGTCGAGGTCGGTCGGGATGTCAGTCGAGGCGGGCATAGGTCAGGGTCGTTCCGTCGCGGTTGATGCGTTCGAGTGCGGTGACCTTGCCGCCTTTGCGCACGATACGGAAGCGGAAGTCGCGTACCCCCTCGACCGCGAGCAGGTCGCCGGCGAGCGGTTCGAGCGCCAGGCGGAAACGATCGCGCCAGGTGTACATCAATTTGCCGGCGACGAGGTCGATGCGCCGTCCTTCGTAGCGGCCGGTGATCGCCTTTAGCGCCGCCGTGGCGGGCTGCGGGCGCGCTGCCAGCACGGGCGCGAGCCAGTCGGCGTCGGCGCGTTTGGCTGGATCCGCCTTGGCTAGGTCGGCAAGCGCGAGGCGATGCGCGACGGCAAGCGCATCGGCGGAAGCAACCGGACGGTCGGGCGTGACGCCCTGTCCCTCGAAATCGCCGCGATCGACGGGGTCGCGGATCTGGCCGATCGGCACCTGCAGGAAAAAGTCGGTGCCGACGGGCTTGCGGTCGACCGGATGCGCGCCGCCCGCGGTGCGTTCGCCCACCAGGGTCGCGCGGCCCAGTTTCTTGAGCGTGTAGGCGAACCATTCGGCGGCGGAAAAGCTGGTCGATCCGGTGAGGACATAGACCGGCTTGCCTGTCAGTCGTTTCGCAGGCAGCGCGGGGAGAACCCACTGGCCGCGTTCGACGCGGCGACCGTCGAGATTATAATAATAGTCGAAGAGTTCCTGATCCTTGTCACCGCGGAAAAGCTGGCTCGCGAGCAGCTGCGCCATCTCCAGATGACCGCCATTATTGTAGCGCAGGTCGTAAATCACCGCGTCGCCATTTTCGATAAAGCGCATCGCGGCGGCGGCGGCGTCATATCCGGTCTCGGGGTCGGCGAAATGCGTCAGGTCGACATAGGCAATGTTGCCGTCCAAATAGCGCAGGCCCGCGAAACCGAAATTCTGTCGCGCCTCGTCGCGGCGTTCCTCGTCGCGCAGCGCGGCGGCGCGGGCGGGGTCCTGCCGGGCGGCATAGTCGGCGACCCATTCGGGATCGACCCCGACGGCGAAATGCAGATCGTTGCTCGCGGCAATCAGGTCGTCGGTCAGTTCGCGCGCGAGGGTTGGGCGGTCGGGGGCAGCGTCATAATTGCCGGCGTCGAGGTTGTGGCGCAAGGTCGCGGCGATGGTCTTTGCCTTGTCCGGGAAGACATAGTTTGCTTCGAGCGTCTGGCCGAGCTGTTCGACCACGGCGCGCTTGTCGGCCGCGGAGAGCGGGGCTTCGTTCGTGGCGGCAACGGTCGCCAGCCATGCGGTCGTGGCGGCGAGAAATATGGTCCAGCGCTTCTTGTTCATCCTGTATCCCGTCTGCGATGCAATTCTTACAATATATTGCGCAATATATTGTATTATCGGGAAACGCAAGACGGGCTTCGATTTTGCGGGGTTAGCGGCGGACGGAACCAACATCCGGGAAATTGGTATTTCGATGGCGGGAGCCAGCGCGAAAAAGAGGAGCGCCACCATGGAAACCCAAGAGCTGCATCGCGGCCGCCTGATCGACCATATCCAGCTTGTCGTCGCCGACCTGAAGGCAAGCCGCGCATTCTATGGCGCGGTTTTCGACGTGCTCGATGTGCCGATCGGCGGTGAGGCGGAGGATTATTTCTGGGCCGATGAATTGTTCGTATCGACCGCCGATAGCGAGGCGGCGCTCGGCCAGCTCACCGGCCGGCATCATCTCGCTTTCCAGGCCGCGGACCGCGCCGCGGTCGACGCTTTTTACAAGGCGGGGCTGGCGGCCGGCGGGCGCGACAATGGCGCGCCGGGCGAGCGGCCCTATCATCCGGGCTATTATGCCGCCTTCCTGCTCGACCCCGATGGCAACAATATCGAGGCCGTCTATCATGGCGAGCATCAGCGCAGCGCGTCGTCGGTGGAAATCCGGTTCTAGGGTGCATGCCCTCGGGCAGGGGCATCAGTCGCGCGCATCGGCCGGCGTCCCGCTGCCCACACTGGCCCACCAGCCTTCGAGCGCGGACCGGATCGCCGCTTCGGGATCGCCGTCGCGTTTGAACGCCCACCAGATGATCGCGCCCTGCCATATCGAGAGCATTTGCCATCCCGTTTGTCCGGCTTGCCCGCTTCGGCAAGGCAGCCGCCGGCTCAGGGATTTCGCAAGATAATCGCCCCAGGCATGCCCGCGTGCCCGCAGCGCGGGGTTGCGCAGATCCTCGCGCAGCAGGAGAAGCCCCTCGGTCACATCCCGTTCTGCCGTGTCGCCGGGCATGAGGCGGAGCAGCAAGGCGATCGCCCCGGCCGGCGTTTCCGGCGCTTCGCTGTCGGCAGCGGCGGTCAGTGCGTCGAGACGATCCCATGCATGGAGCAACACCGCTTCGATCATTGCATCGCGCGTGCCGAACCGCTGTACGAGCGTTGCAGAGGAAAGGCCGACGACCGCCGCCGCTTTCGCGAAGGTCAGTCCGGCCGGGCCTGTGGCTTCCATCGCGCCGAGCAGCGCGCCGAGGACATCTTCATCCGAAATTCTCTTGATCCTGCCCATGACAGGAATTTATAAACGATCATTCGGTTATTTCAAGGGTGAGTCGCATGGCAAGGATTGTGGGATATATCGCGTCGAGCCTGGACGGCTTTATCGCGGCCGCGGATGACAGCCTTGATTGGCTGTTCGCCTATGATGGCCTCGACCTTGGCAGGCACGACTATCGCGAGTTCATCAAGACCGTACGAACCGTCGTGATGGGCCGGGCGACTTATGATTTTCTGGAGAAGGATGGTTCGCCGTGGGCCTATGGCGATCAGCGCGTGCTGGTGGTCACCTCGCGGCCGATACCGCATCCGAAAGGGCCGCTAGAGACACGGAGCGACGTCGACGCGCTCGTTGCGGAATTGCGCGGCCTCGACGACGGCGACGTCTGGATGCTGGGCGGCGGCCGGTTGCAGATGGCCTTCATCGAACGCGGTGCGCTCGACGAGATCGAAATCTATGTGATGCCGGAGCTGCTCGGGGGCGGAAAGCCGCTGTTTCCTCCCGCCGGATTCCGGCACGGTCTGCGCTTGATCAGCGCCAGCGCTCTCGATCGGGGATGCGTGCGCCTTCATTATGGATTTTGACCCGCTCGTTACGGGGTTGCGGTCACGCGCTTTTGTGTCTCCAGATCTACCAAGCCGCGCAATTGCCGGAGCAACGGATGCCGCGCCGTGTGCTTTGCGCCATAATCGAGGTTGAACCGGTAATCGAAGCCGGGAGGATTTTTGCCGACAAGATGCTGGAGCATGGTCTCCAGCTTGTCAAAGCCCTTCGCGAGGATCGCCTCGGGCGAGGCGGCCGCGCTGTATTCGTCCCAGAGCGCGACCATTTCCTCGCGCAGATCATCCGGTAGCGGTGCGCAAAGCGTGACAAGATCGGCGCGTTCCTGGACAGCGCGCCCGTCGCCTTCGACCTGTAGCGTCGCCGGAACGTCGCCCGAGATCGCTTCGCCCAGATCGTGGACAATGCAAAGCCTGAGCAACTTCAGCCGATCAATTTCGCCCAGCTCGCGGTCGAAGAGCATCGCCATCAGGCAGAGCCGCCAGCTATGTTCGGCGGTGCTTTCGGCGCGGCCCTGCGACGTGATGCCGCTACGCAGCGTGTCCTTGAGTTTCTCTGCCCCCTGCACGAAGGCGGCGATGCCCTCGAGCCGGGCGGCGTCGATTGCGGCTGGTTGTTCCATCGGTTGCTCCCGGCGAAGAATATGGCGGGGGCATAGGCAGCCGCTTCGCGCGCCGGAACGCAAAAATTATGCGTGGTCGCCGAGGGTCGTGGTGAGCCGGCCGGTGCGGCCACCGGAAAGCGGGATCGTTTCCCAGCAGATGCGGCTCGGCGTAACAGGAATCTCGTTGCTGCCGTTGCCGCCCGTATCGAAATGCAGCGACTGGAAAGGGCGGTCGAACCAGCCGGCATCGCCGAGTCCTTCTTCGGCGAGGATGATTTCGGGGGTCGCGAAGCGCCACAACGAGGTGCCGATATAGGATTGCGCGGCGCCACCCCATTGCGCGGTTCGTGCCTTCGACGCCGCCAACAGCCGGTGCGTGGCGTCGCAGATCAGGTGCACCGCCTGCGTCGATGTTTCCACCAGCCGTTTCAGCGCGCGGTCGCTGTCATCGGCCGTGTTCGCGGCGATGAGCGCGGCGATTTTTTCACCATGCAACGCATCGGGTTCGTGCGCCCCGCTTTCCCATCGCGATACGCTGCCCTGCGACACGGCGAGGAGTTCGGCGATATGGCCCTGCTTGATGCCGTTGAGACGGCGAAAGCGGCGCAGCGCCGGACCGACGGGCAGTTCGCGAACCATGGCCCATCTTAGCGCGCGGCGGACGCAGGGCAATATCAGGCGTAACCCACCCAGCCGCGCCAGGTGAAGGCGGCGTAGAATTGTTCGATACCGGTGAAGCCCGCAGCGCGGAGTACCTCCTCGTCGGCTTCGGGGCTGAGCATCGCGACATGGGTGGCGACCGCCTCGCGGCCCTTCGCGACCTGTTCGGGGTCGCCGCCCGACGCAATGGCATAGGATGCATAGCGGTCGAGCCAGCGGTCGCGTTCGTCGGCGCCCTGCGGAAAGCTGCCGTGCGCGGCGACGAAGGGCGCGCCGGGTTTCAGTCGCGCGCGGATTTCGGCGGCGGTGCGGATGCGTTCGTCGGTGGCGAGGAAGTGGAGGGTGAGGAGGCAGGTCGCGCCATCGAACGGGCCTGCCGGAGCGTCGTCGATATAGCCTTCGACAAGGTCGGCGCGGTGCGCGTTCGGGCCCAGAACCTCTGCGGCGAGGTCGAGCATCGGTCTGGCGGGATCGACCCCGGTGAAGCGCCAGCCCGGATGCGCCTCGGCCATCGCTTTCATCTCGCTGCCGCCGCCCGCGCCGAGGACGAGGATATGCGCGTCCTCTGGAACCCGCTCGGCGAGCAGCAGCCCGGTCATGCGGTGGAGGCCGTCGAGACCGGGTACGAAGCGGCGCGGCCCTTCGGTATAGCGGGCGACCGCCGCCGGGTCCCTGAAGCTGTCGAGAAAATGCCGGGCGCCTTCAGCCATGGATATGCTCCTGTGCGTGCGTGGAAGATCGCGCGGTCATGCGCGCATGAAAATCGGCGGCAAGCTGCGCGAGGGTGACCTCGCCAAAGCGCGCGAGCAGCAGCGTCTCGGCTTCCAGGAAACTGCTATCGAGCGCGGCGTTGACCGCCTGCTCGACGAGGCAGCCGGGGGCCTCGGTGCGGTTGCCCATCGCCATCAGGCTCGGGCGGCCGATCGCGTCATAGACATCGCGCATCGTGATGCCGGAAAGGTCCTGCGCGATCGTCCAGCCGCCGCCATGGCCCTTTTCGCTGTGGACGAAGCCCGCGTCGCGCAGCCCGCCGAGGATGCGGCGGATCACGACGGGGTGCGTCTGCATTGCCTTGGCAAGCTGGTCCGAGGTCATCGGTTCGCCCTGTTCCGCCATGTGGAGGAGGACGTGGAGCACGCCCGAAAGTCGGCTGTCGCGTTTCATGTAACTTTAAATAGTGCGTGAAACGCGGACGTCAACCCCCGGGGCTTGATCGCAGAGCGCGGCGCTGTTAGGTCCGCCCACGATGACCAACGACCGATCCACCCGATTCAAGGCGTATTGGCGCTCCTTTACATAGGAGCGGCATGGCATCACCTGTGACCATCGCCGCCGTGTTCGGACAGGCGAATGGTTATCATCACACCACTACCCCCCCGGTCACGGCGTGCGCTTTTTGAAGAAGACGCGACATGACCGATACCTTGCTTGCCCTGTCGACCGACCATTGCCGCATCACGCCGCTGTTTGCCGACGATGCGCGCGCCTTGTCCGCGATCACCGACGAAACGGTGACCTCGCGGGTCCATTTCCTGCCCGCGCCCTTCACCGAAGCTGACGCCCGCGCGCTGATCGCGCGATCGGGCGGCGGCGATGTCTTTCACGCGGTGCGCGACGAAAACGGCCTCGACCTCAACGGTGTGATCGGCGTCCATCGCCGTTTGGGTGACGAATATGAGATCGGTTACTGGTTCGCGGCGCGCGTGCGGGGCAGGGGCATTGCGACGGAGGCCGTGCGTGCGGTCGTCAGCGCGCTCGCCGCGTCGCGGCCGGGATGCTCGATCGTCGCCGAATGCCATCCGGACAATGAACGCTCGCACGCGCTCCTGCGCCGGATCGGTTTCGTCTCGACGGGACGCGCGGGGAAGCGGCCGGGGCGGATGCTGATGAGCTGGCGTGCGGCGCCCGCCTGGCGCATCGACGTGTGCTGATATTCGATCCTCCCTGTCGCGAAGCGATGGGGAGGTGGCAGCGCCACAGGGAGGATTACTCGGCCTGCGACACCTCTTCGGTCAGCGCCTTGACGATCGCCGCGACGGAAGTCGGCGCATAGGCGAAGCCCATGTGGCTGCAGTCGACCTCGACCTCGCGATCGCTTTCGTGCGGGAGCCCGCGCGCGCTGTTCACCGCGACGACGCCGTCATGCTTCGACCAGAGCGCGAAGGTCGGCATTTCAGGGCGCGGTGCCGGGTGGAAATCGATCGGCGGATTGTCGACGGGATGGCGCGCGATCAGGTGGTAGAGGCGCCACGCGCGGTTGGCGCGGCGGCTGCCCGAAAAGGGCGAGCCGAGGGTGACGACGCGCGCGACCCGGTCGGGATGGTGCTTGGCATATTCGCGCGCGTAGATGCCGCCGAGGCTCCAGCCGACGAGCGCGGGGGGGTAGCCGGTGCGGTCGATGATCCACCGGACGCGCGTGTCGATGCGCTCGATAATGTCGGCGGTTGCGCCGCGGTTGAACCCGAGACCCCACGCGTAGCAGCGAAAGCCCGAGCGGCGCAGGTCGGCGCGCAAGGCTTTGGTTGCCCAGTCGCCCGACAGGAAGCCGGGAAGCACCATCACCGGCGGATGCTCGCTGTCGGGATTGGGTTCGGGCGGCAGCGGCCGGATGCGGCCGCCGATCGCGCGCGCAAGCGCCCCGATCTCGCGCCACAGCAGTTTCAGCGGCGGCGGCGTGTCGGGATCGGGAATGCGCGCGGGCCATTCGGCCCGCCGGGTGAGGAAGCCGCGGATCATCGTGGGCCTAATCCCATAATCGTCATTCCCGCGAAAGCGGGAATCCTGTGGCCCTTGCCCTTTCGAGATGGGGAAGCCGGACCCCGGATCAAGTCCGGGATGACAAAAAACGGATCAGCGTTTCGGGACGAGCTTTACCAGCTTGCCGTCTTCGCCATCGGTGAGCAGCCAGATCGATCCGTCGTCGCGCACCTCGACTTCGCGGATGCGCCGGCCGAAGTCCCAGCGGTCAGACTTGTGCAGCTTGTCGCCGTCGATGGCCATGCGGATCAGCCCTTCGCCGGACAGCGCGCCCATCAGGAGGCTGTTTTTCCAGCCCGGATAGAGGTCGCCGCCGTACCAGACGAGCCCTGCGGGCGAGACCGACGGGTTCCACCACAGTTTCGGCGCGGCGAATTCGGGGCGCGTCGGGTGGTCGGGAATATCCTTGCCGTCATAATGGTCGCCGTTGGAGACGATCGGATAGCCGTAATTGGCCTTGGCCTCGACAAGGTTGACCTCGTCGCCGCCCTTCGGACCCATTTCCTGATTCCACAGCTTGCCGGTGCCGTCGAAGGCAAGACCGAGAATGTTACGGTGGCCGAGCGACCAGATTTGCGCGGTGACGCCGTCCTGATCCGCAAAGGGATTGTCGGCGGGGATGCTGCCGTCGGGATTGAGGCGAAGGATTTTGCCGAGATTGGCCTTCATATCCTGCGCGGGGTCGAATTTCTGGCGCTCGCCCGATCCGATGAAGAGATATTTGCCGTCGGGCGAGAAGGCGAGGCGGTGCGAATAATGGCCGCGGCCGGGGACCTTGGGATCCTGTTTCCAGATGATCTGCAACCCGTCGAGCCGCGGTGCGGCGCCCTGAACAAGCTTCGCCCTGGCGACGACTGCGCCGAAGGTGCCGCCGCTGCCGGCCTCGGCCCAGCTCAGGTAAATAGTGCCGCTGGTCGCGAAATCGGGCGCGACGATGACGTCGCCGAAACCGCCCTGTCCGCCGTAGGCAACCGCGGGCACGCCCGCGACGTCCTGCGTCGGACCATTTTCCTGCCAGAACTTCAATTTGCCCGATTTTTCCGTGATCAGCGCAGCGCGGGTGCCGGGAACGAAGGTCATCGCCCAGGGTTCGTCGAAGCTCGCGATCTCCTTGACCGTGAACGGGGCGTCGGCGAGCGGCGTCGCGGGTTGCTCGCCCGAGGCATCGAGCTTGGCGGTGTCGGCCGGGGCGGCCTCGGTCGTGGCAGGCGCCGAGCAGGCGGCGACGGCCAGCGCGGCGATCAGGGTGAGGGACGGCAGGTTCTTCATCGGGAAGGCTCGCTTTGCTGGGGAAGACGTCCCGTTCTGGCGTCGCTGCCGCCTAAAGTCGAGGGGGCTTAGCGGTTCGCCGCCTCGCGCCGCGCAGTGATCGTTTCGACACTGTCCATGATTGCATCGACCGCTTCGCTCGCCGGCGGGGCGTCGGCGCGCTTTTGCGAGAACTGGCCGCTGTTCATGATTTCCTCGAGCGCGGCGCGGGCGCGCGAGACGCGACTTTTCATCGTGCCGAGCGCGCAGTCGCAGATGCTCGCGGCCTCCTCGTACGACATGCCGCCCGCGCCGACGAGGATCAGCGCCTCGCGCTGGTCCTGCGGCAATTCCATCAGGCCGCGCTGCAGGTCGGCCATTTCGCCGCTGTCTTCCTGGCTCGCCGGAGTCGACATGGTGCGTTCGACCGCGGTTTCATCATATTCGCCGACGAACTTGTTGCGGCGCATCTGCGACAGGAAGGTGTTGCGCAGGATCACGAAGGTCCATGCCTTGATCGAGGTTCCGCGCTCGAATCGCTCGCGCGATGCCCACGCCTTGACCATCGTATCCTGCGTCAGGTCGTCGGCGAGATCGGGGTTGCCTGAAAGGCTGCGGCCATAGGCGCGCAAATGGGGAATGACGCCGGCGAGCAACACCTTGAATTCGCTGTCTGACAGGGTGTCGGCCTGCGGCTGCGAAGCAGCGGCGGTGGTTCCGGTCATTATTGCTTCGGGCTTTTCTGATCGAGCTGGGACAGGAGGTCGAGCATGTTGTCGGGCAATTGTTCGGAAACGATATTGCCATAGATCATGCGCAGCTTGGCGCTCACCGGCTCGGGTGCCTGCCGGCCGGTGAGAGTGCGATGCCACTGGTCGCCGCCGGTGCCGGGAAAGCTCCCCTGCGTGCGGCGCGGCGCATCGGCGCCGGGGTGAAGCGTACCCTTCCCGTTCATCCTGTTGTTGCCTTGCGTAGCCATGGGAGAGCAACGACGAAAGCGGCCGCTGGTTCCACGACTTCCGATTTTTGCGACGAACGCGTTGCCAATAAACCACACCAGCCCTAAGCGGAGGGGTGTGAGGGGTCACGCTTGCCCGGCCTGTAGCCGGCCTTCCGGAGGTGACCCGTTGCTATCCGTTACATATGTGAGTGTCGCCGATCCGTTGATCAGTGACGAAGATATCGCGGCGATCCTCGTTGCGGCCCGTCGTAACAATATACGTGACGAGCTCACCGGTGCACTGGTCTATAACGGCCATAATTTTCTCCAGCTGCTCGAAGGGCCGGACGAACGGATCGATGCATGCCTTTCCGTGATCAGGGATGATCCGCGTCACAATGGCATGGTCGAAGTACGCCGTCGCGCCATAGAGACGCGCGATTTCGGCGAATGGGCGATGCTGTACGATCCGCGTTTCGAATGGCGGGACGATGGCTTGGCGCGGATCGCCGCCAACGGCCGGATCGACGCGCAGGACGACAGGATTTTCGCCAACTTCATCGCGCTCGGACGCCGCCTGCGCGTCGGGTGAAGGCGGCGCGCTTGCAATGCGATGTCAAGCCGCTAAGCCGGTAGTAATATGATCGAACATTACGACGCAAAGGCTTTTTTATCAGTGACGTAACGCCCCAGCCGCTCGACGATGCCAGCTTCAAGCGGGAACTTGCCGCGATGTTGCCGCACCTGCGCGCGTTCGGGCGCAGCCTGACCGGCAACGCCGATCTGGCCGACGATCTGGTACAGGAGACGATGCTGAAGGCGTGGAAGGCGCGCGCCCAATATGTGCCCGGTCCCGCGAGCATGAAGAGCTGGGCCTTCGTTATCCTGCGCAACTGTTTCTTGTCGCAGATGCGGCGCAAGAAATTCACCGCCGACTATGATGAAATGGCCGCCGAGCGTTTGCTCGTCGCGCCTGACGATCAGGACGACAGCCTGCACCTCGCCGACGTGCAGCGCGCGCTGCTGATGCTGCCCGTCGACCAGCGCGAGGCGCTGGTGCTGATCGGCGCCGGGCAACTTTCCTACGAGGAGGGTGCCGAGATTTGCGGTTGCGCGGTCGGGACGATGAAGAGCCGTGTGTCGCGCGGCCGCGCGGCGCTGCAGGCGATTCTGGAAAGCGGCGACATGCCGCGGCGGAGCACCGACATCATGCCGTCGAGCGAGGCGTTCCGCACGATCATGGACAATGTCGACCAGCTCACCGGCGGCGGGCCGTCGCCCGACTGATCTGTTTTTCCGGCTGACGCCGGAAACGGCACCGGCCCGCTCGACTACGCCGCGAGTTGCGGCGTGAAGAGCAGGCTCTGGCTGATCGCTGCGCGCACGGTGTTCTCGCGGAACGGCTTCGAAATCAGGAAGGTCGGCTCGACCCGGCCGCCGGTCAGCAGCTTTTCCGGAAAGGCCGTGATGAAGATGGCCGGCACGGGGGCGATCGCCAATATATCCTGTACCGCGTCGATCCCCGACGAGCCGTCGGCGAGCTGGATGTCGGCGAGCACGAGGCCCGCATCGGTCGATTCGAAGGCGGCGATCGCATCGTCGTGCGTCGTCGCGATCCCGGCGACCTTGTGGCCGAGGTCGCGGACGATCTGTTCGAGTTCCATCGCGATCAGCGGCTCGTCCTCGATGATCAGCACCGATGTCCGCGATTCGCGATCGAGATCGCCTACCGCGTCGGCGAGCAGCGTTTCGACCGTCGCGTGATCGGTTCCCGTGATCGTCGCCGCCTCGCCGACCGAAAAGCCTTCGAGCGCGGTCAGGAGCAGGATCTGCCGGCCGAGCGGCGTGATCTGTGCAAGGCGCTGGTTCGCTGCACGGACGATCGGATCCTCTCCATCGTCGTCGCCTTCGCCGTCATCGATATAGGCGCTTTCCCAGATGCGATGAAAGCCGCGGTACAGGTCGATCCGCGTGCCATGGCCGCTGTGGAATTCCTCCGGCGCCGCGACGATCACCTCAAGCAATACATGGACGAAATTGTCGCCATGATGCTGGCTGCCCGTCAGCGCGCGCGCGTAGCGGCGCAGGAACGGCAGGTGCCCGCGAATTTCTTCACCCAATGACATGTATCAAAGCTCCCTCTTGAACAGGTCATACGCGGCCCGGCGCGCGTCGGTTCCCGCGGACGCCCCGAAAATCTGGGTTTACATTTGCAACCTGTGGCGGGCGCATGCGTAGATCAGCCGGGACGCGAACGGTTCGGTCGTAAGCGGGTGGAATAAGACCACTTTTATTCGGATCGGGTCAGAATGCTTTTTCAGGAACCGGAATCATGGCAGAGCGGCCCGTACCGAAAGATGCTGAACTAGCGTCGGCTGGAAGCGAGGGGCGGGACTTGAGAGACGGAGGGAACGACGGGGCGGCGCTGCAAGAGCGGCAGCGGCTGGAAACTCTGCGCGAATACCGGTTGCTGGACACGGGGCCCGAGCCCGCATTCGATCGTGTCACCAAGCTGGTATCCGACCTGTTCGATGCCCCGATCGCGCTGATCTCGCTCGTCGATGACTGCCGCCAGTATTTCAAGTCGGCGCACGGGCTCGAGGTTTCCGAAACATCGCGCGACATCAGCTTTTGCCACCACGTCGTGATCGGCGAGGAACCGTTGGTCGTCACCGATGTGCTCGGCGATTCACGGTTTCGGGACAATCCCCTCGTCACCGGCGAACCTTTCATCCGGTTTTACGCCGGGGTCCCGCTGCGCGCCTATAATGGGGCCATCCTCGGCACCCTGTGTGTGATCGACCGCAAGGAGCGCGCGGCGCTGGACGCGCACGAGATCGGACGGCTTCAGGATTTTGCGGCGATTGTCATGGCCGAAGCCGACCTTCGCCGCGCCATTGTCGAACGCGACGAAGCGCGGCGCATGCTTGAACGCGCGCTCGATTTTTCGGGGATAGCGACGTGGCAACTCGACCCCGCGACCGGCGGGATGCGCTGGCACGGCGCGGCCGCCGAACTGTTCGGCGCCGATTATGAAACGGCGCTGGTCAGGGCGGACGACGTGCTCGCGCGCATGCCGCCCGAGGATCGCGACCGGGTGGCCGCCGCGCTAGGAGAATCGCGCGATGGCGGCAATCCCTATTCGGTCGAGCATCGCATCCAGCATCCCGAACGCGGCATGCGCTGGATCGCCTCGCGCGGCGACTGGGACGTCTGGTCGGACGACGCGCGGCTGACTGGCGTCAGCATCGACATCACCGAACAGAAAAGCCGGCAGGAAAATGCCAATTTGCTGATGCGCGAGCTGCATCACCGGATGCGCAACCTGTTCGCGACGGTCAGCGCGATCATCTCGCTCACCCGGCACGCCGCGCGCGATGTCGACGATTATGTCGAGCGGATCAGCAGCCGCCTCGACGCGCTGAACCGCGCGCAGAACGTATTGCTCGGCGCCAATTTCATGACCGGGTCGATGCACGCGCTGATGCGCGAGGTCGAGGCGAGCTTTCCGCGCATCCGCTGGTCGGGACCCGACCTGCTGCTTCCCGAAAATGCGCTCGTCGCGATGGCGCTGACTTTCAACGAACTGGCGACCAACGCCGCCAAACATGGCGCGCTGGCGAGCGGGAGCGGGCGCGTCGAGGTCAGCTGGACGCAGGACGAACAAGGCGCCGAAGGACGGATGTTCCATCTGACCTGGTCCGAAAGCGGGGGCGACCGCGAGATCATCGCGCCCGATCGCACCAGTTTCGGCACCCTGCTTATGGAACGCAGCGTCAAGAATAACCTCGGTGGCACGATCGAGCGCCGCTGGGATCCAGCCGGGCTTGTGGTCGACATCACGCTGCCCGCGCGCTGGCGCGAGGCATAGGCGCGGCGGAGACATTTGTTCTCTCTATGTTCCCATGCTAGACATGGGAGATGTCTGCGAAACCGATTCTCGAAAAGCTGGCCGTGCTGGCAGATGCCGCCAAATATGACGCGTCGTGTGCGTCGTCAGGAACCGTGAAGCGCGATTCGGTGGCGAGCAAGGGCATCGGATCCACCGAAGGTATGGGTATTTGCCACAGCTATGCGCCCGATGGACGCTGCATCTCGCTGCTCAAGATATTGCTGACGAACTTCTGCATCTACGACTGCCGCTTCTGCATCAATCGCGCGTCAAGCAATGTCGAGCGCGCGCGCTTCAGCCCGCAGGAGGTCGTGCGCCTCACACTCGATTTCTACAAACGCAATTATATCGAAGGCCTGTTCCTGTCGTCGGGTATCATCCGGTCCGAGGATTACACGATGGAGCAGCTCGTCGAGGTCGCGCGCATATTGCGCGAGGAGCATCGCTTTGGCGGCTATATCCATTTGAAGACGATCGCCGGCGCCGACCCCGGCTTGATCGCGCTGGCGGGGCTTTACGCCGACCGGCTGTCGACGAATGTCGAGCTGCCGACCGAGGCGGGCTTGTCGAGCTTCGCGCCCGAGAAAAAGCCCGAGACGATCCGCAAGACGATGGCGTCGGTGCGTATCGGCGCCGACGATGCGATCGAGGCGGCGAAGAGCCGGCTGATCGGCAAGGCGATGCCTCCGCGCTTCGCGCCCGCGGGGCAGTCGACGCAGATGATCGTCGGGGCGGACGCCGCGCGCGACGACGATATCCTCAAGACCGCGACCAACCTTTATTCGGGTTATCAGCTCCGCCGCGTCTATTATTCGGCGTACAGTCCGATCCCCGATGCGAGCAGCGATTTGCCGCCGGTGCGTCCGCCGCTGATGCGCGAGCATCGATTGTACCAGGCCGACTGGCTGCTGCGCTTCTATGGCTTCGAGCGCACCGAGATCATGGAGGGGGCGAGCGGGGGTATGCTTGACCTCGCGATCGATCCCAAGCTTGCATGGGCGCTGCAGCGACGCGAAGCCTTTCCGGTCGACATCAACCGCGCGCCGCGCGAATTGCTGCTGCGGGTACCGGGGCTGGGCACCCGCGCGGTCGACCGCATCGTCGCGGCGCGGCGGCTGGGGAAGCTCAGGCTCGGCGATCTGACAAAGCTGACCGCGTCGGTGAAAAAACTGCTGCCTTTCATCGTCACCCCCGACTGGCGCCCGGGGCAGCTGACCGACAGCGCTGATTTGCGTGCACGCTTCGCGCCGCCGGCGGAGCAGTTGGCTCTGGCGCTGTGAGGGAGGTGGTGCTCGCCGCGCCCGGAGATTTCGCCGAATGGCGGAACGCGGCGCGGGGGTTGCTCGCGGAAGGAGTGGCGCCCGAGGAGGTGAGCTGGCGCGGTAGCGGGGAAGGCGCGTCGTTGTTCGGCGAGGAGGCCGGGCCGGGACCCGCGGGCGCGGTGAGGCTGCCGCGCGAATTGCTCGAGATGGCCGAACGGGTGATCTGTCACCGCGATGCCGAAGCCCCGGCGCGGCTCTACCGGGTGTTCTGGCGCGCCGCGCGCGACCGAGACCTGATGGCGCGGACGACAGACGACGACATCGACTGGCTGCGCAAGGCCGACAAGGCGATCCGCCGCGACGTCCACAAGATGCACGCTTTTGTCCGCTTTCGGCGGCTGGGCGAAGAGGCGGGGCGGGAGAGCTTCGCGGCCTGGTTTGAACCGTCGCACCGTATATTGCGGCTGACCGCGCCCTTCTTTCAGCGGCGCTTTTACGGCATGGACTGGGCGATCGTGACCCCCGACGCGCGTGCAATCTGGCGGGGCGAGGTGCTGAGCTATGGCGCGGGTGGCACAAGAGACGAGGTGCCCGACAGCGATGTGATCGAGGATCAGTGGCGCACCTATTATGGTGCGATCTTCAACCCCGCGCGGGTGAAGATCGACGCGATGCGCGCCGAAATGCCGAAGAAATACTGGAAGAACCTGCCCGAGGCGCAGGATATCGCGCCGTTGCTCGCGGGCGCCGAGGCGCGGGTGGAACGCATGCGGGAGGCGGCCGTTTCTCTGGCGAACCCTCTGACCGACAAATGGCGGACGCGTGTGCCCGACGAACTGCTCCTCGACGATGATGTGAAGACGCTGGACGACATAGCGCGCGCGGTCGATCGCTGCACGCGCTGCCCGCTCTACTGCAACGCGACGCAGGGCGTGGCGGGCGAGGGGCCGGAACGCGCGCGGATCATGCTGGTCGGTGAGCAGCCGGGCGATCAGGAGGATTTGCAGGGGAGGCCGTTTGTGGGGCCGGCGGGGCAGGTTCTGAACGAGGCGCTGGAGGAAGCGGGGCTCGATCGCAGGCGGCTGTTCCTCACCAATGCGGTCAAGCATTTCAAGTTCGAGCCGCGCGGCAAGCGGCGGCTGCACCAGAACCCGACGACAGGCGAGATCGACATCTGCCGGTGGTGGCTCGACAAGGAACGCGCGTTTGTCCAACCCGACCTGATCGTCACGC
The DNA here is from genome assembly GCF_035565275.1 of Sphingopyxis sp. Classification (GTDB taxonomy): domain Bacteria; phylum Pseudomonadota; class Alphaproteobacteria; order Sphingomonadales; family Sphingomonadaceae; genus Sphingopyxis. Next base: position 4,624 of record NZ_DATMST010000039.1, on the reverse strand, counting down.
TCGGCGCGAGCGGGCTGCGCGGCGTGACAGGCAGGAGCGCGAGCATCAAGTCGATGCGCGGCGTTGTGCATGAATTGGAAGGCGGCAGCAAACTGATCGCGACAATCCATCCGTCGTTCCTGCTGCGTATGCCCGATCGCGAGCGCGCCGCCGAGGAACGCAAGGCGTTCGTCGCCGACCTGATCCGCGCGCGGAAACTCGCCGCCTGATGGCGAAGGCCAAGACCTGGATCGAGCCGTACCCGAGCGGCATCCATGTGAAGCCCGCCGACCTGTGGATCGATCCGTCGCGCCCCGTCGAGCGCGCCGCGGTGACGCATGGCCACGCCGATCACGCGCGGAGCGGGCACGGATCGGTGTTCGCGACGCCCGAGACGCTCGCGATCATGGCGCTGCGGTACGGCGTCGATGTCGAGGCGAGCCACAATCAGGCCTTTCCCTATGGCGACGGGTTCGAGCGCGGCGGGGTGCGTTTCAGCTTCCACCCGGCGGGACATGTGCTCGGCAGCGCACAGATATTGATGGAATATCAAGGCGAGCGGATCGTCGTGACGGGCGATTACAAGCGGCGGCCCGACCCGACCTGCCAACCCTTCGAAGTCGTGCCTTGCGATATCTTTATCACCGAGGCGACCTTCGGCCTGCCGGTGTTCCGCCATCCGCCGACCGAAGACGAGATCGCCAAGCTGATCGGCGCGGTGCGCGCCGAACCCGATCGGTCGGTGCTCGTCGGCGCCTACGCGCTGGGCAAGGCGCAGCGCGTGATCGCCGAACTGCGCGGCGCGGGGTGGCACGCGCCGATCTATATCCACGGCGCGCTCGAACGCATGTGCCAGCTCTACGCGATCCACGGCGTCGACCTCGGCGAGTTGCGGCTCGTTTCGGAAACCGACAAGGCCGGGATGGCCGGACAGATCATCCTCGCGCCACCCTCGGCGCTGAACGATCGCTGGTCGCGGCGGCTGCCCGATCCGGTGACCGCGATGGCGTCGGGCTGGATGCGCGTGCGCCAGCGCGCGCGGCAGCGGATGGTCGAATTGCCGCTCGTCATTTCGGACCATGCCGACTGGGACGAACTGACGACGACGATCTCGGAAGTGAATCCGAAGGAAAGCTGGATCACGCACGGCAGCGAAGACGGGTTGCTGCGCTGGTGCGAGCTGACGCAGCGCAAGGCGCGCGCATTGCACCTCGTCGGCCGCGATCTGGAGGAGGAGGCGTGAAGCGCTTCGCGGCCCTGATCGACCGGCTGGTCTACACGCGCTCGCGCAACAGCAAGCTCGCGCTGATCGTCGATTATCTGCGCCATACGCCCGATCCCGACCGCGGCTGGGCAATCGCGGCGCTGACCGAGAGTCTCGATTTTCCGGCGGTGAAGGCAGGGACGGTGCGGACGCTCCTGGCGACGCGGGTCGACGAGGAATTGTTCCGGCTGTCGCGGCATTTCGTTGGGGATACGGCCGAGACCGCGGCGTTGCTCTGGCCTGATGCGCCGGGAGCGAAGGCAGACCTCAGTGTATCCGCCGCGGTCGATGCATTGTCGGCAGCCTCGCGCAGCGACGCCCCCGCGGTCGTCGCGTCATTGCTCGACCGGCTCGACGCCGACGGGCGTTATGCGTTGCTCAAACTGGCCTTGGGCGGAATGCGGGTCGGGGTGTCGGCGCGGCTCGCGAAGCAGGGGTTTGCGCAGGCGTTCGATGTGCCCGTCGATGATGTCGAGGAGCTGTGGCACGCGATCGCGCCGCCCTATGCACCCCTCTTCGCGTGGGGCGAGGGACGGGCGGAGCGGCCCGACCTCGCCGACGTCGCCTTCTTCCGCCCCTTCATGCTCGCGCATCCATTGGAGGGGGAGAGCGTCGACCTTGCCGACTATGCCGCCGAGTGGAAATGGGACGGCATTCGAGTCCAGATCGTGCATGGCGGTAGCGAAACGCGAATATACAGCCGCGGCGGCGAGGAGATCAGCACCGCCTTTCCCGAACTGGTGGGGGCATTCGATCAGGACGCGGTGATCGACGGCGAACTGCTCGTGCGCGGCGAGGTGCAGGGCGGTGAGGCGGCGAGCTTCAACGCATTGCAGCAAAGGCTCGGGCGCAAGGTCGTGTCAAAGAAGATGCTTGCCGATTACCCCGCCTTCGTAAGGGTTTATGATCTGCTTGCGGTTGACGGCAACGATCTGCGCGGGATGCCGTGGACCGAACGACGGCGGCAACTCGAAGCCTTCGTGCCGCGGCTGGCCGGCAGCCATTTCGACCTGTCGCAGGTGATCGACGCGCGCGATTTCGACGACCTTGCCGAGCGCCGCGCCGGTGCGCGCGATGCTGCGATCGAAGGGGTAATGCTCAAGCGCCGCGATGCCCCTTACGTGGCGGGCCGGCGCGCGGGGCTCTGGTATAAATGGAAGCGCGACCCGCTCACCGCCGATTGCGTGATGATGTACGCGCAGAGGGGCAACGGCCGCCGCGCGAGCTTCTATTCGGACTACACCTTCGGCTGCTGGTCGGAGGACGGTGAACTGCTCCCGGTGGGCAAGGCCTATTCGGGTTTCACCGACGAGGAATTGAAGTGGCTCGACAAATTCGTGCGCGACAACACGCTGAACCGCTTCGGCCCGGTGCGCGAGGTCGAAAAGTCGCTTGTGCTCGAAGTCGCGTTCGATTCGATCCATGCGTCCAGGCGCCACAAATCGGGGCTCGCGATGCGCTTCCCGCGCATCTCGCGCATCCGCCGCGACAAGCCTGCCGAAGAGGCCGACCGTATCGTGACCCTGCAAGCGATGGTGACCTGAAAAATAACCGCGAAATTTGCGGCTACGGGGTTGCAACCCATGGCCGCGATACCGAGTTAAGGGCCGCAAACCCCTCGATAACAAAATGGAGACTGCCATGACGATCGCCCATCCTCCCCTGCCGTACGCCCAGGACGCGCTGGAGCCGCATATCTCGGCCGACACGCTGGCGACGCACCATGGCAAGCATCACAAGGCCTATGTCGACAAGACCAACGCCGCGATCGAGGGCACCGACCTTGCGTCGAAGCCGCTCGAGGAAATCGTCCACCACGCCGAAGGTTCGGGCAACAAGGGCCTGTTCAACAATGCGGCGCAGGCGTGGAACCACGCTTTCTACTGGGAAAGCCTGAGCCCGTCGAAGACCGAGCCCACGGGCGACCTGCTCGCCGCGATCGAACGCGATTTCGGTTCGCTCGACGATCTGAAGAAGAAGCTCAAGGAAACCGCGGTCAACCATTTCGCATCGGGCTGGGCATGGCTCGTCTCGCGCGACGGCACGCTGTCGGTCACCGACACGCACGACGCGGGCACCGAACTCGTTGCAGGCATCAAGCCGCTGCTCGTGATCGACGTGTGGGAACATGCTTATTATATCGACCGCAAGAATCTGCGCCCGGCCTATGTCGACGCGGTGGTCGACGAACTGCTGAACTGGGATTTCGCGGCGGAGAATTTCGCGCGCGACACGACCTGGACCTATCCGGCATAATGTCATGATCCTCCCTGCTGCAAAACGGCGGGGAGGGTCTTCCTGTGCGGCACAAGCCGTAACGAAAATTGGCCCGCCCGGGCCTATCCCGATGCCGGCGCTTCTCCTATAGGGCCGCCATGACGATCAGCCTGTTCGAACTTTTCAAAATCGGTGTCGGCCCTTCCAGCTCGCATACCGTCGGCCCGATGGTCGCGGCGCGGCGCTTCACCGTCTGGCTCGAAGAGCAGGCGCTGCTTGCGAAGACCGTGCATGTCGAAGCCGACCTTTATGGCTCGCTCGCGCTGACCGGCAAAGGCCACGCCGCCGACACCGCGGTCGTCGCGGGGCTCGCCGGCGAAATCCCCGCATCGACCAGCCTCGCCGCGATCAAGGCGCACTGGGACCGCGCCGAACAAGACGGCGTGCTCGAACTGCTCGGCTGTCAGCGCGTGCGCTTTCAACCGAAAAGCGACCTGCATTTCCAGATGCGCCAGCGCCAGCCGTTTCACAGCAATGCCCTGAGTTTCACCGCGCGCGACAGCGATGGCGAAATCCTCGCCAAGCGCATGTATTTCTCGATCGGTGGCGGCTTCGTCGTCGACGAGGACGAAGCGGGTCGCAACAGCCGCGGCGCCGAAGGTGAAGTTGAACTGCCCTATCCCTTCACTTCGGGCGCCGACCTGATCGCGATGGGCAAGGCGTCGAGCCTCAGCTTTGCCGAAATGATGTTCGCCAACGAAGTTCGTCACCGTCCGCCGAACGAGGTGACGGCGGGTATCGATGCGATCGCCGATGCGATGGACGCGTCGATCGACGCCGGCTGTTCCAGCACGGGCGTGCTGCCCGGCGGTCTCAAGGTCAAGCGCCGCGCGCCGCAGATCGCCGACGACATTCGCAACCGTCACGAGGCCAATCTGACCGACCCGCTCGCGATGATGGACTGGATCAATCTGTGGGCGATGGCGGTGAACGAGGAAAATGCCGCGGGCGGCAAGGTCGTCACCGCGCCGACCAACGGCGCGGCGGGGATCATCCCCGCGGTGATCCGCTTCTACCGGCGCGGCTATCGCGGCGACGCTGCCGGGGTGCGGACCTTCCTGCTCGCCGCGGGCGCGGTCGGCGCGCCCTACAAGCGCAACGCCA
>NZ_DATMST010000038.1:0-16414 GCF_035565275.1 Sphingopyxis sp. | reverse complement strand
GAACAATATCAGCTTCTGGCTGCTGATTCCCGCTTTTGCGCTGTTGCTCGGCTCGACCTTCGTTCCCGGCGGCACCGGCAATGGCGCGGGCACCGGATGGACGGTCTATGCGCCGCTGTCGACCAGCGGTTCGGCAGGGCCAGCCGTCGATATGGCGATCCTGTCGCTCCACATTGCGGGCGCTTCGTCGATCCTGGGCGCGATCAACTTCATCACGACCATCCTCAACATGCGCGCGCCGGGCATGACCCTGCACAAGATGCCGCTGTTCGTATGGTCGGTGCTTGTCACCGCCTTCCTCCTGCTGCTCGCGCTGCCGGTTCTCGCCGCGGCGATCACGATGCTGCTGACCGACCGCAACTTCGGCACCACCTTCTATGATGCGGCTGGCGGCGGCGACCCCGTCCTCTACCAGCATCTCTTCTGGTTCTTCGGCCACCCCGAAGTGTACATCATGATCCTGCCGGGCTTTGGCATCGTCAGCCAGATCATCTCGACCTTCAGCCGCAAGCCGGTGTTCGGTTATCTCGGCATGGCATACGCCATGGTCGCGATCGGCGTCGTCGGCTTCATCGTGTGGGCGCACCACATGTTCACGGTCGGCATGAGCGTGAACCTGAAGATGTACTTCACCGCCGCGACGATGGTGATCGCGGTCCCGACGGGCATCAAGATCTTCAGCTGGATCGCCACCATGTGGGGCGGGTCGATGAGCTTCAAGACCCCGATGGTCTGGTCGCTCGGCTTCATCTTCATGTTCACCGTCGGCGGCGTGACCGGCGTCGTGCTCGCCAACGGCGGCGTCGACACCAACCTGCACGACACCTATTATGTCGTCGCGCACTTCCACTATGTGCTGTCGCTGGGCGCGGTCTTCTCGCTCTTCGCCGGCTTTTATTACTGGTTCCCGAAGATGTCGGGCCGGATGTACAGCGAAACCTTGGGCCAGCTGCACTTCTGGATCTTCTTCATCGGCGTCAATGTCATGTTCTTCCCCCAGCACTTCCTGGGTCAGCAGGGCATGCCGCGCCGTTATCCCGACTATGCGGAAGCCTATGCGCACTGGCACCTGATCTCGTCGTACGGCTATGTGATCATGGGCGTCGGCATGCTCTTCTTCTTCGCGAACATCCTCTACTCGCTGTTCGCCGGCAAGAAGGCCGCCGACAATCCGTGGGGCGAAGGCGCGACGACGCTCGAATGGACGCTGTCGAGCCCGCCGCCGTTCCATCAGTTCAACGAACTGCCGCGTATCGCGTGACGTTTGTCGCCTGATCGGTTTGCCCCCTGCTGAAGTTCGGCAGGGGGTCTAGCCTTTCCGGCTGGAGTAAATATGGCGCAGAGCCTGACCCATGGCGAAACGGCGTTGCCCGCCGATTGGCGCGACCTGTTTGCGCTCACCAAGCCGCGCGTGATGTCGCTGGTCGTGTTCACCGCGCTGTGCGGTTTGCTGGCGGCGCCGGTCACCGTACCGCCGGTGCTCGCTTTCTCCTCGATCCTCGCGATTGCGCTGGGGGCAGGGGCTTCGGGCGCGCTCAACCAATGGTATGAAGCGGGCCTTGACGCCAAGATGAAGCGGACCGCGGGCCGGCCGCTTCCTGCCGGGCGCCTCGACCCGCAGACCGCGCTGCAATTCGGCGTCGGCCTTGCCGCTTTTTCGCTATTCCTGATGCTCTTCGCGTCGAACTGGCAGGCGACGCTGCTGCTCGCTGCCTCGATCCTTTTCTATGTCTTCGTCTATACGATGTGGCTGAAGCCGCGGACGCCGCAGAATATTGTCATCGGCGGTGCCGCGGGCGCCTTTCCGCCGCTGATCGGCTGGGTCGCCGCGACGGGCAGCGTCGCGCCTCTGCCGGTGCTGCTCTTCCTGCTCATCTTCCTGTGGACGCCGCCGCATTTCTGGGCGCTCGCGCTCTTCGTGCGTTCGGACTATGCCGCCGCGGGCATACCGATGATGCCAGTGGTAGCGGGCGAGAAATCGACGCGGCGCCAGATCCTGTTTTACGCCATCATCATGGCGGTTGGTGCGGTCGCGCCCTGGCCGCTCGGTTACACCAGCGCACTCTATGGCTGGACTGCGGTGGTGCTTTCGGCGGTGTTCGTGCTGCTGTCGATCCAGGTCGGCACGCGCACGACAGGCGAGGGTGATACAATGCAGCCCGAAAAGGGTCTGTTTGCCTATTCGATAGCCTATCTCTTCATCCTCTTCGGCGCCGTCGTCGCCGACCATTGGTGGCCGCTATGACCGACGAACCGAATCAGGAACCCTTTGACGAGGCTGAATATCGCCGCCGCCAGCGCAGCCGCGCAAACATGATGGCATGGATGCTGGGCGCGCTCGCGATCCTCTTTTTCTTCATCACCATCGCCAAGATGCAGATTTTCTCATGACGGCTTTTCCGGTCATCGGACGCATGTCGCCGAACGCGAAGACGGCAAGTCTGGCAGCCTTGATGGCGCTCGCGATGACCGGCCTCGGCTTTGCAGCGGTGCCGCTCTACGATCTGTTCTGCCGCGTGACCGGCTTCGGCGGCACGACCCAGCGTTACGACCCGGTCGCCGCCGCGGCCGAGCCGCAGATTCTCTCGGACACCATCTCGGTCCGCTTCGATGCCAATGTCTCGCCGAACCTGCCGTGGAAATTCTATCCCGAGCATCCGACCGACACGGTCAGCATAGGCGCGCGCGACATGGCGATCTTCATCGCCGAGAATAATTCGGCGCATCCGGTCATCGGGACCGCCAGTTTCAATGTCACGCCCGACCAGGCTGGCAAATATTTCACCAAGATCCAGTGCTTCTGCTTCACCCAACAGCGGTTGGAGCCGGGGCAACAGATGCGCATGCCGGTGCTGTTCTTCGTCGATCCCAAGATCAAGGACGATCCCGATGCGCGCGACGTGCAGGAAATCACCCTCAGCTACACCTTCCATCCTTCTGACCCAGTAGACGGGGGCAAAAAGCCGAGCTAAGGCCGCGATCAAGAGTCAATCAAGACCGGCGGGCGATGGGGAATCGCGATGCTGGGGCTGCTAAAAACGGGAAAAACGCCATGTCCGGTGCGAAACATCATGACTATCACCTCGTAAACCCCAGCGTCTGGCCGCTCATCGGCTCGGTTGCTGCGCTCGTGATGTTCTTCGGTCTGGTGATGGCGATGCACGCCGACCATTTCGGCGGGATCGGCAAGTGGGTCCTCGGGCTCGGCTTCATGGGCGTGATCGCCACCTTCTTCAGCTGGTGGTCGGACGTCATCAACGAAGCGCATGCCGGCGATCATACCCCGGTCGTCCAGCTTCACCTGCGTTACGGGATGATCCTGTTCATCGCGTCCGAAGTCATGTTCTTCGTCGGCTGGTTCTGGGCGTGGTTCGACTTCTCGCTTTTCCCGGTTCCGATCGAATATGCCGAAGGCGCGGTAACCTCGCTGTTCGGCCAGGACGGCGCTGCTGTGATCACCATGTGGCCGCCGAAGGGCATCGAAGTCATCGATCCCTTCTCGCTGCCGCTGCTCAACACGCTGATCCTGCTTTGCTCGGGCACCACGATCACCTGGGCGCATCACGCGCTGATCCACGGTGACCGCGAAGGCCTCAAGAAGGGTCTGTGGCTGACGATCATCCTCGGCGCGGTCTTCTCGACCATCCAGGCCTATGAATATATGCACGCACCGTGGGGCTTCGGGCAGAGCAATTACAGCTCGGCCTTCTACATGGCGACCGGCTTCCATGGCTTCCACGTGCTCGTCGGCACGATCTTCCTGATCGTCTGCCTCGTCCGCACCTACAAGGGCCACTTCACCCCGACCCAGCATTTCGGCTTCGAAGCCGCTGCCTGGTACTGGCATTTCGTCGACGTGGTGTGGCTGTTCCTCTTCATCATCGTCTATGTCTGGGGTGGCTGGGGCGCGCCGGTCGCTGCCCACTAAATTGCCGACTGGCGATAACATTCAAAAGGGGCAGCCGCCGGTCTGGCGCGCTGCCCTTTTTGGTCTCTGCCCCGAATGCGGGGGACGCACGCTGTTCGACGGACCGGTGAAGTTCCGCGCGAGATGCGAGGCCTGTGGGCTCGACTATGGCCGTTACAATGTCGGCGACGGACCCGCGGCGTTCCTGACGCTGATCATCGGCGCGCTGCTGATCGCGGTGGCCCTCACGCTCGATGCCGTGGTGCGACCGCCGCTGTGGGTGCATATCATCCTTTGGGTGCCGCTGACCGCGGCCGCAGTCCTCTATGGTCTGCGCGTCGGCAAGGGCGCGCTGCTGGCGAGCGAACATCAACGTCAGGCCGCGGAGGGGCGTCAGGTGGACAAGGAAGATGATTGAACCGGTCGAACCAGCGCGGCGCTGGCCGTTGATCCCCACGTTGCTTGTGCTCGCCGCGGTCGCGGTGATGGTCGCGCTTGGGATCTGGCAGCTCCAGCGCAAGAGCGAGAAGGAAGCGCTGATCGCGCTGTTCCAGCGCAACATGGCGATGTCATCCATGGTCGCCTACCCCGAAATGCCGCCGGTTCCCGACGCGATGCTCTATCGCAAGAGCAGCGTCGTCTGCCTCGAACCCGTGCGCTGGGATCCACGCAGCGGCACCGATCGCAAGGGCAAGTCGGGCATCCGTATGGTCGCCGATTGCCGCACCGGGGCCGAGGGGCCGGGGGTACTCGTCGATGTGGGCATCGGCGACGATTTCGCCCCGCCCAAATGGACGGGCGGAACGGTGCAGGGGACGGTCGTGCCAGGGCCCGAGCAGCCGACGGTTATGGAACGCATGACAGGCAAGGCGGTGCCCGCGCGCGCGATGCTGGTGGCCGATATGCCCGTCGCGGGATTGCGGGCCAGCGCGGTGCCATCGGCCGACGATACGCCGAACAACCATCTCGCTTACGCTTTCCAATGGTTCTTCTTCGCGCTTGTTGCGCTCATTATCTACATCCTGGCAGTCCGCCGCCGCTTGCAGCCGTGACGGCGCGCCGCTAGGCGCTGTGTCCGTCATGGATTATATCAGCACCCGCGGCTCTGCGCCGACCCTCGACTTTCGCGCCGCTACGCTTGCCGGCCTCGCCAGCGATGGTGGCCTCTACGTGCCGGCGAAATGGCCGCAGATGTCGATCGGGGACATTCGCGCGCTCGCGGGGCTCGACTATGCCGAAACCGCGGTGCGGATCATGCGGCCTTTCGTCAAAGGCGTGCTGACCGACGAGGAATTGCGCGATCTGTGCCGCGCCGCTTACGGCCGCTTCAGCCATGATGCGGTGACCCCGCTCGTCCAGCTCGACCATCGCCACTGGCTGCTCGAACTGTTCCACGGTCCGACGCTGGCGTTCAAGGATGTCGCGCTGCAACTGCTCGGCCAGTTGTTCGAAAAATTCCTGAGCGGCGGCGATACCGACATCACGATCGTCGGAGCGACCTCGGGCGACACCGGGTCGGCGGCGATCGAGGCGGTCGCGGGACGCGAACACATCCGGATCTTCATGCTGCATCCCGAGGGCCGCGTCAGCGACGTCCAGCGGCGCCAGATGACCACCGTCCTTGCGCCGAACGTCCACAATATCGCGATCGACGGCAGCTTCGACGACGCCCAGGCGATGGTAAAACGGCTGTTCGGCGACGAGGAAGCGCGGAGCCAGGTCACCCTGTCGGCGGTGAACAGCATCAACTGGGCGCGGTTGATGGCGCAGGTTGTCTATTATTTCTATGCCGCCGTCCGGCTCGGCGGGCCTGACCGTCCGGTAGCGTTCAGCGTGCCGACGGGCAATTTCGGCGACGTGTTCGCGGGTTATGTCGCAGCGCAGATGGGGCTGCCGATCGCGCGGCTCGTCGTCGCAACCAACGTCAACGACATTCTTCACCGGGCGCTCACCCGCGGCGATTACAGCGCGGGCACGGTGACGCCGACTGCGACTCCCAGCATGGACATCCAGGTCAGCAGCAATTTCGAACGCCTGCTGTTCGATCTTGCGGGCCGCGACGGCGCCGTGATCACCGGCATGATGCGCGAGTTCGATACGACGCGCGCGATGTCCATTCCCGCCGACATGCTTGCGGGGGCGGGGGGGGTGTTTTCGAGCGCGAGCATCGACGGCGATACGATGGCGCTCGCGCTGCGCTGGGCGCAGGAAAAGGGCGGGCAGATCATCGATCCGCACAGCGCAGTCGGCCTCGCCGCCGCGCGCGCGCTCGATATCGATGCCGATATTCCCGTCGTCACGCTCGCGACCGCACACCCCGCGAAGTTCCGCGAAGCGGTCGAACGCGCGACTGGCGTGCGCCCGCCGCTGCCCGCGCGGCTCGGTAATCTGTTTGACCGCGAAGAGCGCTATACGCGCTTGCCGGGCAACTATGACGCAGTGAAGGCTTTTGTCCTGGCGGAAGCGGCGCGTGGCTGACCTTCTTCCCCTCGTCACGCTCGTTGGTGAGGCGTGGGACGATTACGGGCTGGTCGACAGCGGGAACGGGCGCAAGCTCGAACGCTATGGCCGCTATCGCTTCATTCGCCCCGAACCGCAGGCGATGTGGGCGCCCGCGCTGCCCGCCAGCGAATGGGAGGCCGCCGATGGCGAGTTCATCCCGGCGTCTGACGACGATGGCGGCGGCCGCTGGTATTACAACAAGCCCGTCCCTGCGGAGGGGTGGCCGCTCGGCTGGCGTGAAACGCGCTTCACTGCATCGTGCACGCCCTTTCGTCATCTTGGTTTCTTTCCCGACATGGCGCCGGTGTGGGACTGGCTGCGCGCACGCGTCGCCGACAAGGCTGACCCCGCCTTTCTGAATCTGTTCGGTTATACCGGCGTCGGCAGCCAGGCGCTCGCGGCGGTGGGCGCGTCGGTCACGCACGTCGATGCGTCGAAGAAGTCGGTGGGGCATGCGCGTGAAAATGCGGAGCTCGCCGGCATGGCCGACAAGCCGGTGCGCTGGATCCTTGATGACGCCGGAAAATTCACTGCGCGCGAGGTCCGGCGCGAGCGGCGCTATGACGCGATCCTGCTCGATCCGCCCAAATTCGGCCGTGGACCCGGCGGGGAGCGCTGGCAGATCGAGGAGGGGCTGGCGCCCTTGCTCGCCGATTGCCGCCAGCTCCTCGATGAAGACAGTCGTGCGCTATTCCTGACCGTCTATGCCGTGCGGATGTCGGCGCTCGCGATCGGCGAACTTCTGACCCAGCTCTTCGCCGATCTCCCGGGAACAGTGGAATGCGGCGAGCTTGCAGTGCGCGAAGAGACGAGGGGGTTGTTGCTTCCCACCGCCATCTTCGCGCGCTGGAGCCGCTGACCCGCGCCTTCGACGCTTATTATTGCATACGTTTGCTGTACGAAAAGGGCGCAACATAGTGTCCGGAAACGGACAGTCCGCGTTGACAATGAGAACGTTCCCATTTAGATAACGTTCACATAACGGATACGCCGCCATCAAAAGAGAGCGGTTAAATGGGAGGAATGGGGATGCGGGCGTCTCAAAAGCAATGGCTTTCGAAGTTTCTGGTCGGTACGTCGGCGCTGTCCCTGATGGGCATCGCGCAAGCGGCAGCTGCGCAGGAATCGCCGGCCGAAGGCGAAGTGAACGGCGACGAGATCGTCGTCACCGGCATCCGCGCGAGCCTTGCTGCATCGGCCGATATCAAGCGTGAGGCGCAGGGTGTCGTCGATGCGATTTCGGCCGAAGACATCGGCAAGTTCCCCGACACCAACCTCGCCGAATCGCTGCAGCGCATCACCGGCGTCTCGATCGACCGCCAGAACGGCGAAGGGCAGCTGGTGACCGTTCGCGGTTTCGGTCCCGAATTCAACCTGGTGACGGTCAACGGTCGCCAGGTACCGACCGCACTGATCGGCGATGGCGGCAGTGCGCCGTCGTCGCGCTCGTTCGATTTCGCCAACCTCGCGTCCGAAGGCATTGCGGCGGTCGAAGTCTACAAAAGCGGCCGCGCGACCATGGAATCGGGCGGCATCGGGTCGACGATCAACATTCGCACGCCACGGCCGCTCGACAATCCGGGACTGCGCGGCAGCCTGTCCGTCAAGGGCGTATATGATACGTCGCGCAACGAAGGCAATCCGATCACGCCCGAAGTGTCGGGGGTCCTCAGCACCACCTTCGCCGACGATCGTATCGGCATCATGGTCGCCGGTTCCTACCAGAAGCGCAAATCGAGCACGAACACCGCCAGCGTTGGCTGGCGCGATGCCTATCCGGGCGCCGTAACCGCCGAAAACAACTGGGGTGAACTCGAGGAAAATCCGAATAGCGCGCGCTACGGCAATATCACCAATCGCCCCGGCGATGGTGATGTCTATCAGGTCCCGCAGAACGCCTCCTACGCCCTTGAAGACATCAACCGCGAGCGCATCAACGGCCAGGCGGTTCTGCAATTTCGCCCCAGCGACAATCTCACCGCGACGGTCGACTATATCTATTCGCGCAACACGGTCGAAACGCGGAACAGCAATGTCGGCGTGTGGTTCAACCACGAGGACACGTCGAGCGCATGGACCGATGGCCCGGTCGCCGGCCCGCTTTTCTACACCGAACGTTTCGGGGCGCCCCCGGGAGTTCCCGGTCCGAACGCGCTCTATGGCGGCAAGGATCTTTCGTACAGCGGTTCGCTGCAGGAGAACCGGGCCGAGAACAAGTCGCTTGGTTTCAATCTCGAATGGAAGGGTCCCGATGGCGTGACCATCGAGCTCGACGCGCATCATTCGACTGCGACGGTCAAGCCGGTCAACCGCTTCGGTTCCAGCATGTCACTGGGCAACGCCGTATTTGGCGTCGCCAACCAGACGATCAATTTCGAGAATGACCTGCCGGTTATTTCCTACGAGATGCACCCCGGGATCGATCCGCTCGACCCGGCGCTGATCGCCTCGACAGGGAATGCCTTCCGCAATGCCTATTTCCGGAACCGGATCGACCAGGTCCAGCTGCGCGGCCAATATGACCATGACGGCGGCTTCCTCGACAGCATCGATTTCGGCGTATCCTACGTCGACAGCAAGGTGCGTTCGGCCTTCGGTACGATCCAGAATGACGATACATGGGGCGGTGCGGGGCCGGCGTCGGATATCCCCGACGACATCTTCGAACTGGTAACGCTTCCCGACAAATTTCCGGGACTTGCCCGGCCGGGCATGATCCAGAGCTTCTACGGCTTCGATTTCGAGCGTATGGCCGATCTGGTCGAGCAGAATTACCAGGCCTGCAGCAACCCGGCGACGGGCTCGGCTATCGCAGGCACCTGCCTTGCCAACTTCAATACCGACCGGCGCATCGGCGAAAAGACGCTGGCGCCCTATCTGCAGGTCGCCACCGTGTTCGACCTGTTCCAGAATCCGGCGCATCTGGTCGCCGGAATCCGTTACGAGACGACGGACATCGCATCGTCCGCGCTGGTGCCCGTACCGGTGGACAGCATCTGGGTGGGCGACAACGAACTGAACGTTGTTTTTGAAGGCGGCGAGTTCACCCGGTTCAAGGGATCGTATGACAATTGGTTGCCGGCAATCGACTTCGACATCTCGCCGATGGACAACGTCAAATTGCGCGCATCGTACAGCCACACGATTACGCGCCCCGACTATGCCAGCATGCAAGGCGGGCGATCGATCGATACGCTGTTTCGCGTCGGCGGCGGCACCGGATCGCTCGGAAACCCGGGCCTGATCCCCTTCAAGTCGAAGAATATCGATCTGTCGGCCGAATGGTATTATGGTCGCGACAGCTATGTCTCGGTTGGATATTTCCACAAGGATGTCAAAAACTTCATCTCTTCGACGCGGATCGATTACAGCGCGCCGGGAATCACGACGCCGATAGGCGGGCCGCGTTACCAGGCAGCGCAGGCGGCGCTCGGCCCCGATGCGACATTGGCGGATATCCGGCAGTATATCATCGCCAATTTCCCGGACACGGTGACGGGCACCGTCATCAACGCGGCACCGGGCGACCCATTGGTCAATTTCGAGATCACGACTCCGATCAACAGCGATCAGACCGCATCGATCAACGGTTGGGAATTCGCGCTCCAGCACAGCTTCTGGGACACGGGCTTCGGCGTCATCCTCAACTATACGATCGTCAACGGCGATGCGACGTACGATAATACGCAGCCGTCATCGGTGGCGCAGTTCGCGCTGACCGGTCTCAGCGACAGCGCCAATGCGGTCGCCTATTATGACAAGAACGGGTTGCAGGCGCGCGTCGCGTGGAACTGGCGCGACGAGTTCCTTTCCAGAACGGGTCCCAACCCCTTCTATGTCGAGGAATATTGGCAGATCGATGCGAGCGCGAGCTATGAATTCATTCCGGGCTTCACCGCTTTCGTCGAGGCGATCAACCTGACCGGCGAGGGGCGGCGCGGTCATCTTCGGCACAAGAACAACGTCGACTTCGTGCAGCCCGGCTTTGCCCGATATGCCGCGGGGGTCCGGTTCAGCTTCTAGGGCGGGGAGTTCCTTCGCGGGTCGCAAGCAACAGGGTCGCGTCTTTTCGGGCGCGGCTCTTTTGCGTGACGGCGGCGGCAGGCTGGCTTAGGATCGATTGTAATGGATAGCGCGATCGAAAGGGTGGTCATCGTCGGCGGCGGCACCGCCGGCTGGCTGTCGGCCTGCGTCCTCGCCAGCTCGCGCCGCGCCATCGCGGGCATGCTCGAAGTTGTGCTGATCGAGGCGCCCGACATCCCGACGATCGGGGTGGGCGAAGGCACCTGGCCGACGATGCGGGCCACGCTCGCCGGTATCGGCATCGGCGAGGCGGAATTCCTTTCGGCCTGTGACGGATCGTTCAAGCAGGGGTCGCGCTTCGAAGGCTGGGTCGATGGATCGCAGGGCGATCGCTATTATCATCCGTTCACATCGCCACCCGCAGCGCCGATCGGCGAACTTCTGGCCGCCTGGCAAGCAGGGGCCCGGGACACGCCCTTTGCGGCGGCGATGACGGCGCAGGCGCATATCTGCGAACTCGACCTTGCGCCGCGGCAGGGGACGATGCCCGACTATCAGGGTGCCGCCAATTACGCCTATCACCTCGATGCCGGAAAGTTCGCGGCGTTGCTCGCGGCGCACGCGACGCAGCGCCTCGGCGTCCGTCATATTCCGGACCATGTCGTCGGCGTGGCCGGCGACGGGAAAGGTGGGATCGCTTCGCTCGCGACGCGGGAAAACGGAGAGGTCGCCGGCGACCTGTTCATCGATTGCAGCGGCCATGCGGCGCTGCTGATCGGCGGTCATCTGGGCGTCGCGTGGATCGATCGCGGCGACACGCTGTTCAACGACCGCGCGCTTGCCGCGCAGGTGCGGGTGGAACCCGATAGCGCTGTCGCCTCGCAGACGGTCTCGACCGCGCACCGGGCGGGCTGGCTATGGGATATCGGGCTTCCCGGTCGGCGCGGGATCGGCTGTGTCTATGCCAGCCGGTTCATGGACGATGATGCCGCCGAGGCGATCTTGCGCGCCTATATCGCGGACGCTCTTCCGGGCGCGCCGGACGTCCCGGTCCGGCGCCTTGCCTTTCCGACCGGGCATCGGGCGCGTTTCTGGGAAGGCAATTGCATCGCCATCGGCCTGTCGGCGGGTTTCATCGAGCCGCTCGAGGCGTCGGCGATCGTGATGATCGAATTGTCGCTTCGCGCGCTGACCGGAAATTTCCCGGCGAGCCGCGACGCGATGCCGATCCACGCGGCGCGGTTCAACGAACTGTTCAGCTATCGCTGGGACCGCATCGTCGAATTTCTCAAGCTCCACTATGTGCTGAGCCGCCGGCAGGATCCCTATTGGCTGGCGCAGCGCGCCGAGGCATCGATACCGGAACGGCTGGCGGAGATGCTGCGATTGTGGCGCGACCAGCCCCCGTCGGCGTGGGACTTTCCGCGCCTCGACGAGATATTCCCGGCCGAAAGCCATCAATATATTCTCTATGGCATGGGGTATCCCGTGCCGGCACATTTGCACGATGGCGAGCGCGCCGCCGCGCTTCTCGCCGAAACGCGTCGGCGTGCGCGCAATCTTGCCGCCGCCTTGCCCGCCAACCGCGATTATCTGGGCGCGCTGCGGACGGGTTCAGGCGCCATGGCTGCGCGATAGGAAAGGAATTTGATGACCCGCCACGCCATCCTCGACAACAACACCCACCGCGACCTCAGGATAAGGACCGACGCCGGCGCGGAACTGGGCGACGACATCATGGCGACGCTGACGGTACCCAGTGAATTCCGCCGCGTGCAGGCGCATTTCCCGATCCTCTTCCGCCGCGAAGCCGGGCGCGAGGATTTTTCGGCGCTGGCGATGTTCGGTTTCCAGAACGGCGAAAACCTGTTTCTCGACGACGATCGCTGGGATGCCCGCTATCGTCCCCTTTCGGTCGCGATCCAGCCATTCCTGATCGGGCGGCCTGCCAGTGGCGACGGCCCGGGGCAGATCCATATCGACTTGGAGCACCCGCGAATCGCCGCGGCTGGCCATGGCATCCGGTTGTTCGATGCCGACGGCATGGCGACACCCTATCTCGACGAAATCGCCGGGCGGCTCGGCGACCTTGATCAAGGCTATCGCGAGAGCGGTGCCTTCTATGACGCGCTGCTTGCCTACGACCTGCTCGAACCCTTCAGCCTCGAGGTCACGCTCGACGACGGATCGATCCACTCGCTCGTCGGTTTCCACATCATCGACGAAGCCAGGCTGCGCGCGCTCGATGCCGACGCGATCGGCACGCTGCACGCCGCGGGGCATCTGATGCCGATGTTCATGGCGCTCGCCTCGTTGTCGCAGCTGTCGGTGCTCGTCGCGCGCAAGAATCGCAGGTTGGTCAGTGGCTGAGCGCGGTTCCACCATTTATGACCGTCTCGCGCCGGTCCCCGAGCGCGAATGGAAAAAGGGGGCGGGGCTCGACGCGTTGCTGGAAGGCGCGCGCGAGCCCTTTGTCCTTCGCGGGTTGGCAAGCGACTGGCCGCTGGTCGAAGCAGGCAAGCGGTCGGCACGCGACGCACGGCGTTATCTGCTCGATCGGGCGCGCGATCGCCCGTTCAAGGTGTCGATCGGCGCGCCGGGGCACGATGGCCGGCTGTTCTATGACGCTGCAATGGAAATGAACTTCCGCGTCGGGACGGGGAAGCTCGCGGATATTTTTGGCGGCATCGACACCGCCGAGGAACGGGGAGAAAATCGCACCGTCTATCTCGCTTCGATCGATATCCCGTCGCATTTCGACGGGCTCGATGAAGCCAATCCGGTCGAGCTCGGCGACCGCGACCCGCTGAAAAGCATCTGGATCGGCACGCGCACCAAAATTGCCGCGCATAACGACTTTCCCGACAACCTCGCCTGCTGTGCTGCGGGCCGCCGGCGCTTCACGTTGTTCCCGCCACACCAGTTCAGGAATCTCTATCTTGGGCCGATCGATAATACGCCCGCGGGCCGCGCGGTCAGCATGGTCGACTTCGACGCGCCCGATCTTGCGGCGTTTCCGCGTTTCGTCGATGCGATGGCCGAGGCGCAGACGGCCCTTCTCGAACCCGGCGATGCGATCTTCATCCCGTCGATGTGGTGGCACCATGTCGAGGGGCTCGCGGACTTCAACATCCTGGTCAATTACTGGTGGCGGCGCACGCCCGCCTGGCTCGGTCAGCCGCAGGTCGCGCTCAACCACGCCATTCTCGCGATCCGTGATCTGCCGCCCGAAGACAAGGCGATCTGGCGTGAACAGTTCGACCATTATGTCTTCGACAACGACGACCGCGTTACCGACCATATTCCCGAAACCGCGCACAGCATATTGGCCCCGCTCACGCCAGAGACGGCCGGCAGGCTGCGCGCCTTCTTGCTGAGGGCTTTGAGTAAATGAGCGACAAGAAACCGGTCCAGCGCATCGTCATCGCGGGCGGTGGCACCGCAGGCTGGATGATGGCAGCGGCCATCGCGCGGACGATGGGCAGCACCGTCGACCTGACACTCGTCGAATCCGAACAGATCGGAACGATCGGGGTGGGCGAGTCCACCATTCCGCCACTCGTCAATTTCAACCGCATCCTCGGCATTCCCGAGCCGGAATTCATGCGCGCTACGCAGGCGACCTTCAAACTCGGCATCCTGTTCGACAACTGGAAGCACGACGGCGACAGCTATTTTCACAGCTTCGGCCTGTCGGGGAAGGATCATTGGTCGGCGGGTTTCCAGCATTTCTGGCTCAACGCGCGCGAGCGCGGCCACGAACAGCCGTACAGCGACTACTGCCTTGAACTCGTCGCAGGGATGGAGGGCAAGTTCGCCCATCTGCCCGAAGACCGCATGAACTATGCCTATCATGTCGATGCGACGCTGTACGGGCGTTTCCTGCGCAAGCTCGCCGAGGCCGATGGCTGCAAGCGCGTCGAGGGCAAGATCGCGCGCGTCGAACTCAATAGCGAAAATGGCGATATCGCCGCGCTGCATCTGGATGGCGAGCGACGGGTCGAGGGCGACATGTTTGTCGATTGCACGGGCTTTCGCGGGCTGCTGATCGACGGCGCGTTGCATGCGGGGTTCGAGGACTGGAGCCACTGGCTGCCCAACGACAGCGCGATCGCCGTGCAATCGAGACATCTCGGCCCGCCGCAACCCTATACGCAGGCGATCGCGCACGACGCCGGATGGCAGTGGCGCATTCCGCTGCAGCATCGCATGGGGGCGGGGATCGTTTATTCGAGCGGTTACCTGTCGCGCAACGCGGCCTATGACCGGCTCATGAGCAGCGTCGGCGAACCACTGATCGAACCCTTCGACATCAAGTTCCGGGGCGGTGTGCGGCGCAAGCAATGGTTCCGCAACTGCGTCGCGGTGGGGCTTGCGGGTGGGTTCGTCGAGCCGCTCGAGGCGACGACCGTGCACCTGATCCAGCGCGCGGTGCTGCGTTTCATTCGCCTGATGCCGAACGGCCGCGTCAGCGAGCGCGACGCAATGGAGTTCAACGACCAGCAGCGCACCGATATCGAGCAGATCCGCGACTTCGTCGTGCTGCATTACAAGGCGACAAATCGTCGCGACAGCCCCTTCTGGCGTCATGTCGCGAACATGCCGATCCCGGATTCGCTGCAGCAAAAGATCGAGCTGTTCCGCGAAACCGGCCGCGTCTTCCGCAAGAATGAGGAACTCTTTGCCGAAAACAGCTGGGTGCAGGTGATGATGGGGCAGGGGATCGAGCCGCAGTCCTACCACCCGATTGCCGACAAGTTGCGCGATGACGAGGTCGAGCGGCTGTTCCAGTCGATCCGCGACAATATTGCGCAGACGGTCGCGACGCTGCCCGAGCATCAGGCCTATGTCGCGCGCTATTGCGGCGCCGGGGAACCGAAGGCAGCATGAGCCGCCGCAGTCGGGAAATTATGGAAATAGATCGGGTTCGCGGCTGGCAAAGTCGTTTCGATGGCGTTAGCGGTTGCTCCGCAGAAGCGGGCCAGGGAACATAATGGGGCGCAGGCGTCAGTCGGTTACAATCAAGCATGTCGCAGCCGACGCAAGCGTGTCGCTGCAAACGGTGAGCCGCGTCATCAACAACGAGCCGAACGTGCGTCCGGAGATGAAGGAACGCGTCCAGGCCTCGATCGACAAGCTCGGTTATGTTCCCTCGATTGCAGCGCAACGAATGAGCGGCTCGCGATCCTATCTGATCCTCGCCATCAATGACCGGGAGCGTACGATCGCCGACTGGCAAGGGCGGCAGGGCGTCGACTGGGTCGACCAGATGCTGCTCGGCGGGATGCTGAAATGCGCCGAATTCGGATACCGCATGATCTTCGAACTTGTCGACACGCACAATGACCATGTCGAACGTGAGCTGCGCGCGGCGATCGCGGCGCTGCAGCCCGACGGTGTCATCCTGACCCCGCCGCATTCTGACAATCCGTTGATTGTCGGGCTGCTCGACCAGCAGAAGATCCCGTTCGCGCGCATCGGGTCGCGTGGCGGCGCGGCCGGAATCGCACTGACGATGGATGACGAAGGATCGGCGCGGCGCGCGACGCGTCACCTGATCGACCTGGGGCACAAGCGCATCGGTTTCATCGCCGGATCGCCCGAATATAGCCTGAGCCGCTGGCGCATCGACGGCTGGCGCGGCGAAATGGACGCCGAAAGCCTGACCACTGACGGCCTGTTGGTCGAAGGCGATTTTACCTTTGCCTCGGGCGCGCTGGCGGCGCGCGATCTGCTCGGCAGCAGCAACCCGCCCACCGCGATCATCGCGAGCAGCGATCAGATGGCACTCGCCACGCTCGAGGTTGCGCGCGAACTGGGCGTCGAGGTACCCGGACAATTGTCGATCGTCAGTTTCGATAATACGCCCGTCGTCCGCTTTACCCAGCCAGCGCTGACCGCGGTCGACCAGCCGGTCGCCGAAACGGCGTCGCGCGCGGTCGAACTGATCATCGCGGCGCAGCGCGGCGCCCCGCGGCCGAC
>NZ_DATMST010000037.1:0-7819 GCF_035565275.1 Sphingopyxis sp. | reverse complement strand
TGTTCGCGCGCGCGCTGGCGGTCGAGGCGCCCGCGCTGATTGCCGACGAACCGCTCGCGAGCCTCGATCCGGGACACCAGATCGACGTGATGGACATGCTGCGCGCCGAAGCCGCAGGCGGCGCGCTGGTGATCGCGGTGCTCCACGACCTGACGCTCGCGGCGCGCTATTGCGACCGGCTGCTGCTGATCGACGGCGGGCAAATCGTCGCCGACGGCACGCCCGCCGAAGTGCTGACCGCCGATCGGCTGCGCGCGGTTTATGGCATCGACGCAGAGGTCGAGACGGGCGGCGAATGGCCGACGATCACGCTGTTCGGGCGCGCGCGATGAACGCAGAAGCACGGTTCGCCGACCAGGGATATGCCACGGTGCCGCTGTTCGATCCCGAACTCGTCGGTGCGGCACAGGCCGACGTCGCGGAGCATATCGACCGCGTGTCGCGTGCCCTCTATCTGCCCTTCGAGCAAAGCTGCCCCGATGCGCCGCTCAGCCAGCGGATCGACCGCGTGTTCGCGCACGAACGCAGCGTCGCGAACCTGCTGCGCGTGGCGGTGTGCACCGACGCGCATCGCGGCCCGCGGTTACAGGCGCTGGTGAACGATCGAAAGTTGATCGAGACCGCCGAGCGCCTCGGCTGCCGGGCGCTGTCCGGCAAGATCGCGCGCGTCCGCGCGAGCATCGCTTGCTTTCCCGAACATCGCCATGCGTGGCACAGCGACGTTGCGCGCGACGACGGCACAGGATGCGGCAAGGTCGCGGTGACCGCGTGGATTCCGCTGAGTGATGCCGGGCCGGGGAACGGCGGACTGGAGATTGCCGCGGGTCGCCAGCCCGCGCCGCTCGCGTCACAGGGCGACGACGGTTTCGAGATCCCGGAATGGCGGCTCACCGGCTTGCCACGCGTTCGCCCCGAGTGCCCGGCGGGGACCGCACTGTTCCTCGATCGCTTCACCCCGCATCGCACCCTGCCCGCCAAGGCGACACGCTTCGCACTCGTCGTCTGGTTGAAAGCCGTCTGAACTATCGGCCGGGTTCGACCCGAACTGTCCGGCTGGCGCGCTTGCCGTCGGCCGAGCGGCTGCGGACGTCGACCCCGCCGCTGACCGCGACCGGCCCAGCGTAGGACGTCCAGCCGCTATCGCCGATACGATATTCGATCGCGGTACCGGGGAACATGCTGTTCGCCTCGAGCTTGCCGTTCACGATGCGCGCGCCCGGCGGTGCGACGCGATAGGCGACGCCGATCTTTTCGAGCATCGGGAACTGCGCTGCGACGCGCCCGGCGAAGTCCTGCCAGCCGGTTTTGAGCTTGGCGGCATCGACGCGCTTGTCGCCCCATTCGTAAACGGCGCCTGCCTCATAGGCCGGGGTCCACGGCGCGGGACTCCATGCCCGCTCGGCGAGGGCGAGCAGGCGCGGGAAGAGCATATAATCGACCTGCGCATCGGTGCGGATCGTCTCACTCCACAGCTGCGCCTGCAGCCCCGCGACGCGGCGACCGGGCTGCAGGGCGGGCTTGTCCTCGATCGGCTTGCCCTCCGCCCGGATGTTGCGGATCGTCGCGGCATTGGCGGGCAGGTTATCGGGCATGAAGCCATAGACCTGATACGGATCGACGCCGCGCGAGGCCCAGTTGTAACCGCCCTCGCCCGGATGCGGCGCATAGGGCATGTCGAAATAGCCGAGGTCGGGGATCGACAACACTGCGTTCCAGCCGCGGTTCATCTGGTCATGCCCCTCGCGGATCGCGCCGGCGTGGAGCACGCCCCAGATATTGGTCTGCACCTGCTTCGGCATATTCGCGGTTTCGGTATGCCCCATGCCGTCACTCCAGCCGCCAACGCGCAGGCCCTTTGCGGCGAGGCTTTTGCTCACGCGCTCGATAAAGCGCGGGGTGAGCTTACCCGCGTCGCCACCATTTTCGGCGATCATCGCCTTGCATGCCGGTGACTTGATCCACGCTCCCGCCGTCTCGTCGGCGCCGAGGTGGAAGGTCCTGAGCGGCACCCCCGCCCGTTTGTGCATGTCCGCGATGGCATCGACAACCGTGTCGACGAACCGATAGGTCGCGGGCAGGCATACGTTGAGCGTGTTGTCGCTATAGTTCTGGATGCTGCGATACTCGGTCGTGTCGGCGGGATCGATCAGGCGGTACTGCCCGGCCTCGGCTGTTTTCCCCGCGGCGGTGAGGCGAGCGTAGCGCGCTTCCATCGCCCTGATCGCCGCACGGCTGTGGCCGGGCATGTCGATCGAGGGGATGACCTCGATATGCCGCGTCGCGGCCGCCTTGACGATCATGACATAGTCGGCGGTCGAGAGATGTCCGTTCACCCCGCCCGTACCGTCGGGCCCCGCACCGAGTTGCGGGAGGATGCACGTCTGCTCGCTCGGATCATGACAGCGCTTCGAGCCGATCCCGGCGAGTTCGGGGAGCGCGGGGATCTCGATACGCCAGCCCTCGTCGTCGGCGAGATGGAGATGCAGCTTGTTGAGCTTGTACGTTGCCATCGCTTCGACGAGCTTCAAAATCTCGTCACGGCCGTGGAAGTTGCGCCCGAGATCGATGTGCAGGCCGCGGAAGCCATATTCGGGTGCGTCTTCGATATGGAGCGGCGCGAGCTTGCCCCCTTCGAACATTGCTTGCTGCGCGAGCGAGCGCAGCGCGTGGCTGGCGCCCGCGGCGTCGTACGCGGTGACCGCGATCCCTGACGATTTGACGTCGAGACTATAGCTCTCGGGCTTTGACAAGGCAGCGGCGTCGATACGGATCCTCAGCGGCAGCGCGCCTTCCCCCGTGCCAAGTGCCGCGAGCGCTGGCGCGATCGCGCTGCGGTCGACACCGTTCAGCATCAGCGCGACCCCGCGGCCGAGATCGACCGCCTTGCCTTCGCCCTGCACGGCCTTGACGGGCTTGGGCAGGATCACCACGCCAATCGCTTCGGGTGCCAATCGCGCGGCCTGCACATCGAATGCGCGCTCGGCGGTCAGCCAGCGTGTCTTGTCGGCGTCGCTCTTCGTGGCAAGCCGCCCCTCGTCGGTCATCGGCGCAACGAAGGGCAGGATCTCGAGGCCGGTGTCGGGATCGATCACTGCGCGTGTCGCTGCAACGACGCGCGGCTTCAGCCCGTCGGCGACGAGATAGGCGTTGGGCATGGCGAACGCCTTCGAGAAGTTCGATCCGATGCCCCACAGCCTGACTTCATGCCTCGCGCCGGGGCGGAGCGTCGCGCCGGGTTTCAACACCAGTTGCTGGACGTCGCCGTTGATCAGCCGATGGCTGAAGATGCCGCTTTCAACGAGCGGAAGCTGGGTAACGAAGCTGAAATAGAGCGACAGCCCTTTTGTCTCGAGCCCCTCGGGAAGCGTGTCGGGCAGCGTCAGCGCGATCGTCGACAGGAAGCAGCCTTCGATGCCGGCGGGACATTGCGGGCGGTTGTCGACCACCCGATAGGTATAGCCGAGCGTATCGGCGAAGCGATCGAGCGCAGCCTGGCCGGTGGTTTCAGCCGCCCCGGCGGGGGGCGTTGCCAGCATCGCGACCGCCATCGCTACCCAACCCGTCGTGCGCATGCCCGTTCTCCCTGTCGGCAATTTGTATTTGATTTGTCATATACCAATCTGATGGTCAACGCCCTTGCGGGCACCGCCAAGCGAAAGGAAAATGGTGGCGATTACCGGGAGCCCCTTCGGCAAACCAGTCTGACGGGCGTTTTTCGCGCAGCAAGGTTGACGCGAGCATACCAATGCAACACATGCTATGGGAAGGCCTGCCTTGGTAGCCGGCACGCCGGGCAATCGTGTGGAGCATCGTCCTTTGTCACTGATCGAACGCGTGGGTCCGCTCCAGAAGAACGATCCGACACCGCTTTACCTGCAGCTGCAGAAAATCCTGCGCGATGCGATCGAGGGCCAGATCGTCAAGGCCGAGGAAGCGATCCCGACCGAGCGCGACCTCGCCGAGGAATTCGACGTGTCGCGGATCACCGTGCGCAAGGCGATCGACGGGCTGGTCTCCGACGGCATCGTTACGCGCCGCCGCGGCGCGGGCACCTTCGTCACCCGGCCGCGCGTCGAGAAGAGCTTTTCCAAACTCACTTCCTTTTCCGAAGACATGGTGTCGCGCGGACGCAAGCCGCACAGCAAATGGGTAAGCAAGACTGCGGGCGCGGTGAACCCCGAGGAGGCGCTGTCGCTCGGCCTGTCGCCGGGCTCGCTCGTCTATCGCTTTCACCGCATCCGCTACGCCGACAATACGTCGATGGCGCTCGAAGTTGCGACGATCCCGGCCTATTGCCTGCCGTCGGTCGAGGCAGTGGGGGCGTCCCTTTACGAGGCGCTGGAGGCAGCGGGGCATCTGCCCGTTCGCGCGCTCCAAAGGCTTCGCGCGATCGCGGCAACGGTGGAGCAGGCCGAAATGCTGGAGATCGAGCCCGGCACGCCCGGCCTGTTCATCGAACGGCGCGGCTTCCTCGCCGACGGGCGCACCGCCGAATTCACCCAGAGCTTCTATCGCGGCGACGCGTATGACGTCGTGGCAGAGCTCAACGGATAGGCCAGGATACTGGCCCAACTCAACCGTCCGGCAAAGACCGGAATTCCGGTCTCGCGTCTGAAGCGAAGCTGCGCTCGTCGCAATGACCATCCCGATCAATGGGATCGGACTCCGGATGTCAAAATTCGAAGCGCCAAAACATACCTCTTGATGATACCTATATAACCTATATAATACCAATGTATCGCGCGCCGTGCCGGCATGCGATCGGAGACAGATGAATGACGCCGAATACCGCACCCGACGGACGACGACAGACTCTGATGGAGCGGGAGGCGGGCGAGGCTGCGGCCGCGGTGGCGACGATGTTGGCGGCGAATCGCGCGGCGTTCGCTGCGGTTGCTCGCCGCCTCCGCGCATCGCCGCCTGCGGCCGTCGTGACGTGCGCGCGCGGTTCATCGGACCATGCCGCGACCTATGCCAAATATCTGATCGAAACGATGACGGGGACGCCAACCGCGTCGGCCGCGCTGTCGATCGCGTCGCTCTATGACGCGCCCGCGGTATCCGGGAACCGGCTGTGCCTTGCCATATCGCAGTCGGGCAAAAGCCCCGATCTGCTTGCCGCGGTCGCACAGCAGCGCGATGCTGGCGCCTTTGTCGTGGCGCTCGTCAATTCCGGGGGTTCGCCGCTTGCCGATCTCGCCGACATCGTGATCCCGTTATCCGCCGGGGTCGAGCATTCGGTAGCGGCAACCAAATCCTATATCGCCTCGCTCGCCGCGATTGCGGCGTTGGTCGCGGCATGGGCGGATGATGCTGCGCTCGAAGAAGCACTGGCGGCCCTCCCCGCCGGGCTTGCACAGGCGTTCACGCTCGATTGGTCCCCCGCGGTCGCTGCATTTCGAGGCGCTACCAACCTGTTCGTCCTCGGCCGCGGCTACGGACTTGGCATCGCGCAGGAAGCCGCGCTGAAGTTCAAGGAAACCTCGGCGCTTCACGCCGAAGGCTTCAGCGCCGCCGAAGTGCGCCATGGTCCGATGGCGATCGTCGGCGACGCCTTTCACGTGCTGGCGTTCGGCGGGACCGATCGCGCGGCGGCAAGTGTCCGGGACGCAGCAGCCGAATTCCGTGCTCGCGGCGCGGCGGTACTGCTTGCAGATCCCGTCGAAGGCGACTTGCCCGCTATTCCCGCGCATCCCGCAATCGAACCGATCCTGCTGATCCAGAGCTTCTACCGCATGGCAAGCGCGCTCGCGCAGGCGCGCGGCTGCAACCCCGACTCGCCTCCGCATCTCAACAAGGTTACCGAAACTTTATGATCTTTCGTTTCCAGAACGGCCGGGTCGCACTGCCGGACGGCGCCGTTGATGCGGCAGACATCGTCGTCTTCGATGGCGCCGTCACCGCCGTCACCGCCCCCGCCGACGCGCCCGCAGACCGGGAAATCGATCTGGGCGGCGGCTGGCTGCTCCCCGGTTTCGTCGATACGCAAGTGAATGGCGGCGGCGGGGTGCTGTTCAACGACCAGGTCGACGTGGACGCGATCGCGGCGATCGGTGCGGCCCATGCCCGTTTCGGCACCACGGCATTTCTGCCGACGCTGATCAGCGATACGCCCGCCCAGATTGCTTCGGCGCTGGCCGCGGTCGATACCGCGATAGAACAGGGCGTGCCGGGCGTCGTCGGCATCCATATCGAAGGGCCGTTCATCAACGAGGTAAAGCGCGGAATTCATGAAGCGCACCGCATCCGCCGTCTCGACACCGACACGCTGGCGACTCTCACCGCTCCGCATCGCGGGCGCGTGATGTTGACGCTGGCGCCCGAGCTTTGCGACGAAGAGGATATCCGCACCCTCGTCCGCCATGGGGTAATCGTCAGCGCGGGACACAGCGACGCCACCTTTGACGAAGCGCAGCGCGCGATCGCGGCGGGCCTCACCGGCTTCACCCATTTGTTCAACGCGATGTCGCCGCTGCACCATCGCAATCCGGGCGCGGTCGGCGCCGCCTTCGATTCCGACTGCTGGTGCGGGCTGATCGTCGACAATGTCCAC
This sequence comes from Sphingopyxis sp., assembly GCF_035565275.1. GTDB lineage: Bacteria > Pseudomonadota > Alphaproteobacteria > Sphingomonadales > Sphingomonadaceae > Sphingopyxis. The sequence goes on along the minus strand of NZ_DATMST010000037.1, from coordinate 1,266 downwards.
CTGCATCCGGCTGTCGCGCGGCTCGCGATCCACGCCAAGGGCAAGGATCGCATCATGCTCGTCACCGACGCGATGCCGAGCGTCGGCACCGACGACAGCGAATTCACGCTGCAGGGCAAGCGCATTGCGGTGCGGGATGGCGTATGCATTTTCGAGGATGGTACGCTGGCGGGCACCCATCTCGACATGGCGACGGCGGTGCGCAAGACGATCGAGGTCACGGGCCTCTCCGTACCCGACGTGTCGGTGATGGCCAGCGCGACGCCCGCGGCCTTCCTGTCGCTGCAGGACCGCATCGGCTCGATCGCGCCGGGCCGGCGCGCCGACTGGGTATGGCTCGATGCCACGCTGGCGCCGCGCGCGACGTGGATCGGCGGACAGATGGTTTTTCAGTCTGCACGGGACCTTGTCCAGACCGCACAATGAACGACAAGCCGCATCACAAAAAGCGGCGGAAGTTTTGGGGATTACATCGATGAGCCTGATCATCACCTCTCCGCTCAGAGGATGGGCGACGACGCTGGACAGCGTTCCCGATCCGGTCTTCGCCCGGCGAATGATGGGCGACGGGGTCGCGATCCAGCCGCTGGGCGACACGGTCGTGGCGCCCTTCGACGGCGAAATCGTGACGCTGCACGAAGCGGGCCACGCGGTCTCGCTGCGCAGCGCCGAGGGCGCCGAGGTGCTGATCCACATCGGGCTTGATACCGTGATGCTGAAAGGCGAAGGATTTGCGCCGCTCGTCGCAATCGGCGACAAGGTATCGCGCGGCGACCCGCTGATCCGCTTCGATCTCGACGCGGTCGCGCTTGCCGCAACCAGCCTGATCACGCCGGTGATCGTGACCAACGCCGAAGCCTTCGCGATCAGCCGCCGTACGACCGACTGTGCGATCGGCGCGTGCGAGGCGTTGATGACGGTCGTGCCGGTGCAAGCCGAAGCGCGCCGCCGCTCGGACGACGGAACCGTAATCGAACAGGCCGTGACATTATCGCTGCCACACGGCATTCACGCCCGCCCGGCGGCGCGGATCGGCGAAACCGCGCGCGGTTTCGAGGCCGACATCCATCTTTCGCGCGGCGACAAACGCGGCGATGCGCGCAGCACGGTCGCGTTGCTCGCTCTTGGCGCAAGCTTTGGTGACGAGGTCGTGGTGCAGGCGCGCGGCGGCGATGCCGAGGCGGCGCTCGCCGCGATCGTCGCTCTGCTCGCCACCGACATGGACGAAGGTGCCGTCGCCCCCATGCCGCGCCCGGTCATCGCGAC
>NZ_DATMST010000036.1:0-13264 GCF_035565275.1 Sphingopyxis sp. | reverse complement strand
ATCGGCGGCAGCGTCGCCCGCGGCGGCGGCGTCATCGGCTGCCGACGAGGCGGTATCGGACGCGGCGTCCTGGGTCTTTTCCGAGCAAGCGGTGAGGCTGAAGGCCGCAGCGGCCATCGAGGCGATGATGATCTTGCGCATGGGTGTTCCTTTCGAATGCAATGGCCGGGCGGCCGGCCATAGGAATGGAGAGTTAACGGTGGATCGGGGGCTTGGCAACCGCGCTGCTTGATACCTGTCCCAAAAGAAAAAGGGGCCGCAGGCGATCCTGCGACCCCTCTTTTTTCAGCCCGAGGGCAGAAAGAAGGTTACTTCTTGGCTTCTTCCAGCGCGCCCTTGGCGGCGTCGGCAGCTTCCTTGGCAGCGCCGGCAGCTTCGTTCGCCTTGTCGGCAGCCTTGGTAGCCGCATCAGCGCCTGCGTCGGCAGCAGCCGCGCCAGCAGCGTCGGCGGCTGCGCCGGCTTCGCCAGCAGCAGCTGCCGATGCATCGGCAGCGCCTTCGGCCGCTTCCATCGCGCCATCAGCAGCGCCTTCGACGGTCGCCGCAGCGTCTTCGGTCGTGGCAGCGGCGTCGTCGGCGGCCTTTTCGGCGCAAGCGGCGAGGCCAAGCGAGGCGGCGAGGACGAGCGACAGAGTGATCGATTTCTTCATTTGGGAATACCCCTCTCGAGTGAGCTGATCGACCGGCACAGGAACAGATCGATCCCGAAAATTGCCAATCGCGCGCAGAATTACCCCCTCGCCAAAGGGCGTGCAACGCCCTTTTTTTTGAAGATTGCCCGTTTCGTCGTAATTCGCATTCGGCCGGTTCGCGCGGCGCGGAAATTGTGGCACCCCGCCCGGTTGACGGCATATAAAGAAATCTTTATATGCTATTCGGTGAACGAGTTGATCGACATTTTTCGTGCCTTGGCAGACCCGACGCGATTGCGAGTCGTGGCGCTTTTGCGCGAAATGGAGCTTGCAATCGGCGAACTTGCGGTGGTGCTGGATCAGAGTCAGCCGCGCGTGTCGCGCCATGTTCGCATCCTCGTCGAAGCCGGAGTCGTCGAACGGCGGCGCGAAGGAAGCTGGGTCTTCCTGCGGATTCCCGAGGGCACCCCTGTCGGGAACATCATTGGAGAGGCCGATAAATGGCCTTTTTCGGCGCGCGAAGCGCTGGTCATTGCGCATGACGCCCGCCGCCTGGCGGCGGTGCGCGAGGAAAGGGTTGCGGCGGCCGAACGCTATTTTGCCGAGCACGCCGCCGAATGGGATGCGATCCGCTCGCGCCATGTCGCCGAGAGCGAGGTGGAGGCGGCGATGCTGGCGATGATGCACAATCGCCGGCTTGGTCATCTGCTCGACATCGGAACGGGGACGGGGCGGATGGCAGAGATTTTCGCACCGACCGCACGCCGTATCACCGCGCTTGACCGCAGCCCCGAAATGTTACGCATCGCGCGGGCGAAGCTGGAGGGGCAGCCGGTCCCGGTCGACCTGCTCCAGGGCGATTTCCTGAACCTGCCGGTCGCCGACTCCAGCGTCGACAGCATTGTCATACATCAGGCGCTGCACTTTGCGCACGAACCCGATCGCGTGATCGCCGAGGCGAGCCGCGTGCTGCGCGGCGGCGGCCATTTGCTCGTCGTCGATTTCGCTCCGCACGAGGACGAGGAACTGCGCAATCTTGCAGCCCATGCGCGTCTCGGCTTCTCGGATGCGCAGATTCGCGGCTGGCTCGCTTCCGCGGGGCTGCTGCTCGAAACCACCCAAGCGCTCGAAGGTGGGGAACTGGCCGTGAAGCTCTGGCTCGGCCGCCGCCGCAGCGATGAGGATCAATCCCCCGCCAGTGAAGGCGCACAAAGTAAAAGGCTTGCGGCATGACGTCGAATCTGAACTCGCTGGCGGAGGCGCGCCGTGCCGCCGCCTCGCCGCTCTTTGCCAATCTCGAAGGCGACATCGGCGTCAGCTTCGAATTCTTTCCGCCGAAGACTGAAAAGATGGAAGCACAGCTGTGGGACACGTTCCGCACGCTCGAGCCGTTGGGGCCGAGTTTCGTTTCGGTTACCTATGGCGCCGGCGGATCGACACGCGAGCGGACCCACGCGACCGTCGCGCGCATCGCCGCCGAAAGCCGCGTGCCGCCCGCTGCGCACCTGACCTGCGTCGAGGCATCGCGCGCCGAGATCGACGAGGTTGCGCAGGCCTATTGGGAAGCGGGCGTGCGGCATATCGTCGCGCTGCGCGGCGATGTCCCCGGCGGAGAACCTTATCGCGCGCACCCGGACGGCTACGCCAACGCGATCGAGCTGGTCGCCGGACTGAAGGCGATCGCGCCGTTTGATATTTCGGTCGCGGCTTACCCTGAAACCCACCCCGACGCCGATTGCCCGCAATCCGACCTCGACAATCTGAAGCGCAAGCTTGACGCCGGTGCGACGCGGGCGATCACGCAATTCTTCTTCTCGCCCGACAGCTTTTTGCGCTTTCGCGATGCGGCGGCCGCGGCGGGTATCGATGCGCCGATCATCCCCGGCATTTTGCCGGTATCGAACGTATCGCAGACACGGCGCATGGCCGACATGTGCGGGACCGCGATCCCGTCGTGGATGGTGTCGCTTTTCGACGGCCTCGACGATCATCCGGCCGCGCGCCAACTGGTGGCGGCGACGATCGCGGCCGAAATGTGCCGCCGCCTTTATGCGGGCGGTGTCCGTGATTTCCATTTCTACACCCTCAACCGTGCCGAGCTCAGCTATGCCATATGCCATCTGCTGGGTCTGCGGCCGGTCTCGACGGCAAAGGATCAGGCAGCATGACCTCCAACGCGATCAAGGGCGCACGCGAAGCCCTGCAGGCGGCGGCGAAGGACCGCATCCTGCTCACCGACGGCGGCTGGGGCACGCAGATCCAGCTCCGCAAGCTGGTCGAGGCCGACTATGCCGGATCGCTTGGCCTGTCGCACGACCAGAAGGGCAACAACGACATTCTTGCGCTGACGCGCCCCGACGTCGTCACTGCGATAGGCGAGGCCTATCTGGCGGCAGGGTCGGACATCGTGTCGACCAATACGTTCAGCGCCAACACGATCAGCCAGGCCGATTATGGCGCCGAACATCTGGTCGCCGACATCAACCATGAAAGTGCGCGGCTGGGCCGCGAAGCGGCCGACCGCTATCAGGAGCGCGACGGGCGCCGCCGCTTTATCGCGGGCGCGGTCGGGCCGACGAACAAGACGCTGTCGCTGTCACCCGACGTCAACAATCCGGGCTATCGCGAGATCGATTTCGACGAACTGAAGGATGTCTATCTGGGTCAGGTCATCGCATTGGCCGAGGGCGGGGCCGACTTCATCCTGATCGAGACGATCTTCGACACGCTCAATGCCAAGGCCGGGATTGCCGCGACGCTCGCAGCCGAAGCGAAAGTCGGCCGCGAACTCCCGCTGATGATCTCGATGACGTTGACCGACCTGTCGGGCCGCAACCTGTCGGGTCACACGGTCGAGGCGTTCTGGTATGCGGTGCGCCACGCGAGGCCGCTGACGGTCGGGCTCAACTGTTCGTTCGGTGCGCAGCAGCTTCGTCCGCATGTCCGCGTGCTGTCAGACATCGCCGATACGCTGGTGATGGTCTATCCGAACGCAGGCCTGCCCAACGAACTGGGCGAATATGACGAGATGCCCGATACGACGGCGGCGCTCGTGCGCGAATGGGCCGAACATGGGCAGGTCAATATCCTGGGCGGTTGCTGCGGTTCGACACCCGCGCATATCGCGGCGATGGCGCGCGCGATCGAGGGGCTGCCGGCCCGGCGGATTCCCGAAGTGCCGGTACGCACGCGGCTCGCGGGGCTCGAGCCCTTCACCATGGCGGCCTGAACCGATGGCCGACATTCCGAAGTGGACGATCCGGGAAGCCGGAGCCGATGATGCGCCGGCGCTCGCGCTGATCGGCGCGGCGACCTTCCTTGAAACCTTTGCCGGCATTCTCGATGGCGATGCGGTCGTCGGTCACTGCGCCGCGCAGCATAATGCGACTGCCTATTGCGCGTATCTGGCTGACGGCGCCCGCGCCTGGATCGCCGAAGCGCAGCCCGGCGGCGCGCCGATCGGTTTTGCGCTGGTCGGCAAGCCCGATCTCGCCGTGGCCCTTGAAGGCGATATCGAGCTGAAGCGCATCTATTCGCTCTCGCGCTTTCACGGCAGCGGGCTCGGTCCCGCGCTGATGAAACAAGCGCTGGAAGCAGCGAGCGGCCATCGCCGTCTGCTCCTCGGCGTCTACGCGCAGAACGACCGCGCACTCGCCTTCTATCGCAAGCAGGGGTTCGCCGACCTCGGCACGCGCCAGTTCGACGTTGGCGGCAAGCTCTACGACGATCTCGTCCTCGCCCGTTCGCTCGCCGCCTAATGCCCAGTTTCAGGATTACCCGATGACCACCGCCGCCTCTTCCAGCTTCGTCAATATCGGCGAGCGCACCAACGTCACGGGATCCGCGGCGTTCAAAAAGCTGATCCTCGCCGACGATTATACCGCGGCGGTCGAGGTTGCGCGCCAGCAGGTCGAAAACGGCGCGCAGGTCATCGACGTCAACATGGACGAGGGTCTGCTCGACGCCGAATATGCGATGACGACCTTTTTGAAGCTGATCGCCGCCGAGCCCGATATCGCGCGCATTCCGGTGATGATCGACAGCTCGAAATGGGATGTCATCGAGGCGGGGCTCAAATGCGTGCCCGGCAAGCCGATCGTCAATTCGATCAGCATGAAGGAAGGCGAGGAGCCGTTCCTGGCGCACGCGCGCAAGTGCATGGCCTATGGCGCCGCGGTCGTCGTGATGGCGTTCGACGAGGTCGGGCAGGCCGACACCAGGGAACGCAAGATCGAGATTTGCGAGCGTGCCTACAAGCTGCTCACCGGCATCGGCTTCCCGCCCGAGGACATCATCTTCGATCCTAACGTGTTCGCGGTCGCAACCGGGCTGGAAGAGCATGATAATTATGCGGTCGATTTCATCGAGGCGGTGAAGGAAATCCGCGTGCGCTGCCCGCACGTCCATTTCTCGGGCGGCCTGTCGAACCTGTCCTTCGGTTTTCGCGGCAACGAGACCGTGCGCCGCGCGATGCACAGCGTCTTCCTCTATTATGCCATCCCCGCCGGGCTCGACATGGCGATCGTCAATGCGGGGCAGCTCGACGTTTATGATACGATCGACCCCGAATTGCGGCAGGCAGTCGAGGATGTCGTGCTCAACCGCAAGGTCGAGGGCGAGGCGGAGTCGCCAACCGAACGGCTGATCGCGCTCGCCGAACGCTACAAGGGTAGCAATCCTGCCCAGGAAAAGGCGGCCGAGGAATGGCGCGGCTGGGAAGTCGCCAAGCGGCTCGAACATGCGCTGGTCAAGGGCATCGATGCCTACGTCGTCGACGACACCGAAGAGATGCGGTTGCTGATGCCACGCCCGATCGAGGTGATCGAGGGGCCGCTGATGGACGGCATGAACGTGGTCGGCGACCTGTTCGGCTCGGGCAAGATGTTCCTGCCGCAGGTCGTGAAATCCGCGCGCGTGATGAAGAAGGCGGTGGCGCACCTGCTGCCCTTCATCGAGGCGGCGAAGGAGCCGGGTGCAAAGGGCAAGGGCAAGGTCGTGATGGCGACCGTGAAGGGCGACGTCCACGATATCGGCAAGAATATCGTCGGCGTCGTGTTGCAATGCAACGGCTTCGAGATCGTCGACCTCGGCGTGATGGTGCCTTGGTCGAAAATTCTCGAGGCGGCGAACGAGAATGACGCCGACATGATCGGCCTCAGCGGCCTCATCACGCCGTCGCTCGACGAGATGGTAACGGTCGCCGAGGAAATGCAGCGCGCGGGTATGACGATGCCGCTCCTGATCGGCGGCGCGACCACGTCGAAGGTCCACACCGCGCTGCGTATCGACCCGGTTTACAAAGGGCCGGTGCTTCACGTCCTCGATGCAAGCCGTGCCGTCGGCGTTGCGACCGCGCTGGTCAGCGACACCGGCCGTGATGCCTATGTGAAAGGCTATAAGGACGATTATGAGCATGTTCGAGACGTGCGCGCGAACAAGGGGCAGAGCGCACTGATCCCGATCGAGGATGCGCGCGCCAATGGGTTCGCGATCGACGAGCATATCCGGCCGTTTCCGCCCGAGAATCCCGGCGTGCATGTGTTCGATAGCTGGGACATGGCCGAGCTTGTCGAATGGTTCGACTGGACGCCCTTCTTTCGCGCGTGGGAGCTTGCCGGGGTCTATCCCGCGATCCTGGACGACGCGGTAGTCGGCGAAAGCGCCAGAAATCTGTACGCCGACGCGCGTGCGATGCTCGACAGGATCATTGGCGAAGGCTGGTTGACTGCGCGCGGCGTCACCGCGCTCTGGCCATGCCGCCGCGAGGGTGACGATGTGATCATCCATCTGGAAGAGAGCGAAGAGCACATCCGCCTGCCCTTCCTGCGCCAGCAGATCGCCAAGCGCGAGGGACGGCCCAACATGTGCCTCGCCGACTTCGTCAGCCGTGACGGCGACTGGATCGGCGGCTTTTCGGTCGCGATCCACGGCATCGAGCCGCATCTTGCGCGCTTCAAGGCGGCGCATGACGATTATAACGATATTCTGCTGAAAGCGCTCGCCGACCGCTTTGCCGAAGCCTTCGCCGAACGGCTCCACGCGCATGTCCGGACCGACCTTTGGGGCTATGCGCCGGGCGAGCAGCTGACGCCCGAGGCGATCATCAAGGAAGAATATCGCGGTATCCGTCCGGCACCCGGTTATCCGGCGTGCCCCGACCATAGTTTGAAGCCGATTCTGTTCGATCTGCTCGATGCAGGTACAAATTCGGGCGCGATCCTGACCGAAAGCTTTGCGATGCTTCCCACTGCGGCGGTATCGGGTTTCTATTTCGGCCATCCCGATGCGAGCTATTTCGGCGTCGCGCGGGTCGGTGAGGACCAGCTTGCCGATTATGCGGTGCGCCGCGGCGTCGATATCGCGACCGCGACGCGCTGGCTGCGTCCGAACCTCGATTAACTGCTCGACGTGCGCCTGTCCGATAAGGGGACAGGCGCCGGGTTAACCAGCTTCGCGGGCGACGGCGCTTCGGAAAAGCGTTATGGGCGCGCCATGCTCAAGTCGATCTTCCGCCGGCCGCTGCTGCCGCTTCTCGCCCTCCCGTTGCTCCTGTCGCCGATGCCGCTGCCCGCGCAGCAGGGCAGCGGGCCCTATGTTGTCGCCGAAAGCGGCCGCAGCTTCGGGCGGCTGCAGGACGCGGTCGATGCAGTCGGCGCAGGTGAAGGGACGATCCGCGTCTCGCCCGGCTATCATCGCGACTGCGCGGTCCAGACCGCGGGCCGTATCGCCTTCGTCGCCGCCGAGCCCGGCCGCGCGATTTTCGACGGCGTGACATGCGAAGGCAAGGCGGCACTGGTGCTGCGAGGGGCCGGCGCGAGGGTCGATGGGCTGGTGTTCCAGAACATGCGCGTGCCCGACGGCAACGGCGCTGGAATCCGGCTCGAAACGGGCGATCTCGACGTCGTGAACAGCCTGTTCCGCAACAGCGAGGAAGGCATCCTTACCGCGGACGATCCCGAAGCTGCGCTGACGATCGATCGTTCGACTTTCTCGCGCCTCGGCCGCTGCGATCGGGGTTTGAGCTGTGCGCACAGCGTCTACACCGGGCTCTACGGCCGCGTCGTCGTGACCCGCACCCGCTTCGAAAAGGGCAGCGGCGGTCATTATCTCAAGACGCGTGCGCGGCAAGTCGACGTCCGCGACAACAGCTTCGACGACACGCAGGGCAAGGCGACGAACTATATGGTCGATCTGTCGTCGGGGGCGACCGGGCGGATCGTCAACAACCTGTTCGTGCAGGGCCGCGACAAGGAAAATTATTCGGCATTCATCACCGTCGCGCCCGAAAGCCGTGACAACCCGTCGCGGGGACTGGTGATCGACGGCAACCGGGCCAGCCTGCCGCAGGGAATCGGTCGGCAGTCGGTTTTCGTCGCTGACTGGAGCGGCGAAGCGCTGGCGATCGGCAAGAACGAGCTGGGGGCGGGGCTGACGCGTTTCGAAAAGCGCCAGTAGTCGGGTACGACGTCAGGCCTCGCCGCGCGTCTCGATGAGCGACGCGGCGAGCGCCTCGGCGGGAGTCTTGCCGCCCCACAGCACGAACTGGAACACCGGATAAAAACGTTCGCATTCGTCGATCGCGCTTTCGATCAATGTTTCGGTGAGGTCGAGCGGCAGCTGTGCGTCCGAGCCGACGAGCATTCCGTGGCGGTAGAGGATCGTGCCGCTGTTTGACCAGAGTTCGAAATGGCCAAGCCAGAGCTGCTCGTTGATCATCGCGAGCGCTTCGTGCGCGACGGCGCGCTTGTCCTCGACGACGCGGATGTCGGGGAAAGCGAGCAGCTGGATCACGCCATCGTCGGCGCGCCATACGGCGCGAAGCTCATAGGTCGTCCAGCTGCCTTGCGCGGTCGCGACGATCTCGTCCTCGCCTACCATCTCGTGCGGCCAGTCGTGCGCGGCGAAATAGGACGCCAGCATCTCCATCGGTGCTGCTTCCTGGCCGTCATCGTCGTCGTAGATATCGTCACTCATGCGCGCGCCTTAGCCCGGATGGCGCGACGACGCGAGTCCGTGTCCGGTGCCATCCGGGGAATAGTCTGTGCATAATACGCCAAGGCGCGTAGGCGCGTCAGGCCTTGGGCTTGCGGACCGCAGACTTGGCAGCTGGTTTCGCGGCTGGCTTTGCCGCTGCCTTTGGTGCCGCCGCCGGCTTTGCCGCTGTCTTGGGCGCCGTAGCGGGCTTCGCGACGCCTTCGAGCTTGTCGAGCCGCGCTTTCAGCGCTTCTGCTTCGGCGCGCGCCGTGGCGGCCATTTTCTTCACCGCCTCGAATTCCTCGCGGCTGACGAAATCCATCCGGCCGACGAATTCCTTCGCGCGGTCGCGCATCGCGGCCTCGGCTTCGCGGCCGGCGCCCGCGACGGTTCCGGCGATGCCGTTCACCATCTTTGCCAGATCGTCGAAAAAGCGGTTTTCGCTTTGCATTTTTACTTCCTTCGTCGGGGCTATCCCCTTGCCACTAGCCTATTTGGGTGCTCGCGGCAGCGGGGACAAGGGTTTCGGCATCGGGATTGCGCTGGTCGATCTGGAAATTGAGGACCGCGGCAAAGACGAGCCATGCCATATAGGGGACCAGCAGCCATGCGGCCGCCTTGCGGATCGGCGCAAAGGCAAAGGCCGTCGCAATCGTCACCATCAGGATGAAAATGATGAGGTAGAGCGCCGTCGTGACCTGATGCTGGCCGAAGAACAGCGGCGACCAGGCAAAGTTGGCGACGAGCTGGACGAAGAAGAGCAACAGCGCGAAGCCGCGCCCTTTGGCGCCGCGCGCATGGAGAATCATCGCGAGCGAAAGGCCTAGGCAGATATAGAGGATCGGCCACACGGTAGCGAACACCCAGCCCGCGGGCGTGATTGGCGGCAGATCGAGCGCGTCGAACCAGCGATTTCCATAGCCGCTGTTTGACAGCATGCCCATCAGGCTGCCGATCAGCACGATGGCCGGAACGGTGACGAGCGCCCAGCGCAAATAGGACATGCGAAGCTGGCCCCGCGTTGCTATTTCGGTCATGTCCGCAATACCCCCCACATGCGACTCCGTTGCATTTGTGTCGCGATTGTGCGGCGCAGCGTCAAGCGGCTTGCTTCACCGCCGCGATCAGAAATTCGACATTGCCCTCGGGCCCCGTAATCGGGCTTTCGACAAGGTCGCACACATTCCAGCCTCCGCTCTCCAGCCATTCGCGAACCCCTGCGCAGACGCGCGCATGGACCGCGGCGTCGCGCACGACACCTTTCTTGCCGACCTCGTGCCGCTCGGCCTCGAACTGCGGTTTGATCAGCGCGACCAGCCGCGCGCCGTATTTAGCAAACGACATCGGCACCGGCAGCACCTTTGACAGCGCGATGAAACTCGCGTCGCAAACGATCAGGTCGACGGGCTCGGGGATATGCGCCGGCGTCAGGATACGCGCGCTCGTCTGTTCGTGGACGACGACGCGGTCGTCCTGCCGCAGCTTCCACGCGAGTTGGTTGGTGCCCGAGTCCACAGCATAGACGCGCGTGGCGCCGCGGCTGAGCAACACATCGGTGAACCCGCCGGTCGACGATCCGACGTCGATCGCGACCAGGCCGGTGACGTCCCAGCCGAGGTGCGACAGGGCATGGTCCAGCTTGATCCCGCCGCGTGACACCCACGGATGGTCGCGGCCCTTGACGCTGATCTGGGCATCATCGGCGATCTGCTGTCCCGCCTTGTCGATCTTGCGGTCGCCGACGAAGGCGAGTCCGGCGAGAATGAGCGCCTGTGCGCGCGTCCGGCTTTCGGCGAGCCCGCGGTCGACGAGCAACTGGTCGGCGCGCTGTTTCGCCATCAGTCGCCCACCTTTTCGGCGAGCATGGAGGGGGTCAGGATCTGCGGCAGGATTTCCGGCTGCGCGGCTCCCGGCGTATACCAGAGGTAAAGCGGCACGCTGTTGCGACCATGCTCGGCGAGCGTGCGGGTGATGACGGGGTCGCCATTGGTCCAGTCCCCGACGAGCGTGACTACACCGGCCTTTTCAAAGGCGGTCTGAACCACCTCGCGGTCGATCGCGCCCGCCTCGTTCGCCTTGCACGACAGGCACCAGTCGGCGGTGAAATAGACGAAGACGGATTTGCCCGCCGCGCGGGCTTCGGCGAGCGCGGCGGGGGAGAAGGTTGAACCGGCGGTTCCGGTCGTACGCTCGGCCCGTGCAAATTCGCTTACCGTGCCAGCCAGACTGGTGACGAAGAGCAGGCCGGCGGCAATCAACAGCCACGATCGGCGGTCGCCGCGCTGGATGGCGCCATAATGTGTAAATAGGACAAGTGCCATGGCCACGGCGACCACGGGCCATATGAGCTGCGACCCGCTGCCGATCTGGCGCCACAGCAGCCACGCGAGCGCCAAGGCAGTAAGGCCCATCGGTAGCGCCATCCACTTGCGGAAGCGGTCCATCCACGGCCCCGGCTTGGGCAGGCGTTTCCGCAGCGCGGGAACAAAACCGATCGCGAGGAAGGGTAGCGCGAGGCCAAGCCCGAGTCCTCCGAAGATCGGCAGCGCCGCCCATGCCGGCAGGACCAGCGTCGCGCCCAGCGCCGCTCCGAGCAGCGGGCCGCTGCATGGAGTCGCGACAAAGGCGGCGAGCGCGCCGGTCCAGAAACCACCCGCCGCGCCACTTTTGCCGGCGAGCGCCTGCCCGCCGCCGAACGATGGCAGTTCATAGGCGCCGAGCAGGTTGAGCGTGACCGCAAGAGCAAGGATCAGCAGCGCAAGCACGCTCACTGGGTGCTGCAGTTGAAACGCCCAGCCGACCTGCTCGCCCGCCGCGCGCAGCGCGAGCAGTACGCCGCCGAGGAGCAGTGCGGTTACAATGGCGCCTGCGGTGTAGGCGAGCGCCTCGACCTTCGCCGTGCGAGCGTCACCGCCCGCGCGTGCGAGGCTGAGCGCCTTGAGGCTGAGGATCGGAAAGACGCACGGCATCAGGTTGAGGATCAGCCCGCCGAGGATCGCGCCGCCCAGCGCGGTCCAGAACAGCTCCATATCGATACCGCTCGCCGTTCCGGCGATCGTCTCGCCCGCCGCGGGAACGCTGCCGGGTTCGAGCTTGACCGAAAGCCCGCGTCCGCCGCCGAGCTTCAGCAGTGCCGCGACCGGTCCGGCTTTTTGGCCCTTGGTACGCGTTTCGACAATGATGCGGTCGCCGTTGCGGCTGAAGCGCTGCGGCGCGGCATAGTCGACAAGATCCTGCGTCTCGACGAACAGGTGCGGCGCATCGATCGCAGTGCTCGCGGGAAGCGGGATCGCGAAGCGGACTGTGTCGCCGCGTCGTTCCCATGTGCCGTGTAGGTCGAGCGGTTGCGGCAGCAGCGCGCGCCAGCCGTCGAAGCGGGTGCGCTCCGCCGATGTCACCTTCCCGTCGCCGGCCTTCAGTGCGACCGAAATCACTGCCTTTTCGGGAACGCACACCTTGTCGGTGCAGGCGAGCCAGTGGGCGACTCCCGACAGCGCCAGGTCGGTGCCGGGCGCGACCGACTTGTCGACCTGCACCTCGGCGAGCAGCGCATAGGGATGCTCGTAGACATGGTTCATCATGCCGAAGAGGACCAGCGCGTCGGGCACCGGATAGCGGAAAGGGGCCACCGTCACGCCATCGGACGCATTCCATTCGACCGACAGGCCGAACCCCGCATCGCCGCCGTTGACCCAATAGCCGTGCCAGGTTTTGTCGGGTGCCATGGTCAACGCGATGGTCGTCGTGCCGCCGGGGGCGGGGACGACCGACTCGGCGACCAGCTTGGGCTGGATATGCGTCGATTGCGCGTGCGCGGGCCCCGCGAAAAGGAGCGCGCCGGCCAGCACGGCCAGCAACATCTGGCCGATGCGTGTCACAAAAGCCTCACTCAGCAAATTCATGGCCCGTCCGCAGCTGTTGGTCGTTCGAAGGCTTGCCATATAGGCGGCTTTCGACGAGAGGACAGCCCGCGCTGACACCCTCGATCCGGAGAAGCCGCCCGTGAAGCTGAAATATGTCACCACCGCCCTGGCCGCCGCCCTTTGTCTCGCCGGTGCCGGAACCGCCCTTGCGCAGAATTCGGCGCCCGCGGTCCAGAAGGTTACCGCCGCGACGCCGCCGCCCAAGCTGATCGTGATGGTCGCGGTCGACCAGTTTTCCGCCGACCTGTTCGCCGAATATCGCGGCCACTTCACCGGCGGTCTCGCGCGTCTCGCTTCGGGTGTGGTCTTTCCGTCGGGATATCAGTCGCACGGCGCGACCGAGACCTGTCCCGGCCATTCGACGATCCTGACCGGCAATCACCCCGCGCACACGGGCATCATCGCCAATAATTATTTCGACCTCGCCGCCGGCCGCGAGGACAAGCGTCTCTATTGCGCCGAGGACGAAAGCGTTGCGGGCACGTCCTCCGGAAGCGGCAAATATGCGCCGTCGGCCAAGCATCTGCTCGTCCCGACGCTGGGCGACCTGATGAAGGCGCGCGATCCGAAGGCGCAGGTCGTGTCGGTCGCGGGCAAGGACCGCGCCGCGATCATGATGGGCGGCCATCAGGCCGACGAGCTGATGTGGCTCGCTCCGACGGGACTCACGAGCTACCGCGGCACCACGCTGTCGCCGACCGCGCAGCAGGCGAGCGCCGCGATCGCGGCTGCGAT
>NZ_DATMST010000035.1:0-7112 GCF_035565275.1 Sphingopyxis sp. | reverse complement strand
GGCCCGCAAGGATGATGACCATGTTGTAGCCCGTCCAGCGCCAGGTGATCGAGGCGCTCACCGCCTGCACCTCGACATGCAGGTCGATGCGGTCGAGCAGCGGACCCGACAGCTTTGCCTGATAATCGGCGGCGCAGCGCGGGGCACGACTGCACGCTAGCGCGGGATCGCCGAGATGGCCGCACCGGCACGGATTCATCGCCGCGACAAGCTGGACACGCGCCGGGAAGGTGACATGCGCATTGGCGCGCGCGACGCTGACCTCGCCCGTCTCGAGCGGCTGGCGCAGCGAATCGAGCACACCTCGCTGGAATTCGGGCAGCTCGTCGAGAAACAGGACGCCCAGATGCGCGAGGCTGACCTCGCCCGGCCGCACGCGCAGCCCGCCGCCGACGAGCGCAGGCATCGACGCCGAATGATGCGGGCTGCGAAACGGCCGCGCGCGAACGAGGCGGCCGCCCTCGAGGCTCCCGGCGACCGATGCGATCATCGATACTTCGAGCGCTTCAGCGGGGGTGAGGTCGGGCAGGATGCCGGGCATGCACGCCGCCATCAGCGACTTGCCCGCGCCCGGCGGTCCCGACATCATCAGATTATGCGCGCCCGCCGCGGCGATTTCGAGCGCGCGCTTTGCAGTTTCCTGTCCCTTGACCTGCGACAGGTCGGCAGCGCGCGCCGGCATCTCGACCTCTCCCGGCACCGGCGGCGCCAGCAGCGCATGGCCCCTGAAATGATTGAGCAGCGACAGAAGGTCGGGCGCACCGATCACCTCGACATTCCCCGCCCATGCCGCTTCGGGGCCCTGCGCCGCAGGGCAGATCAGGCCGCGCTCGACGCTGCCGGCGTGGATCGCGGCGAGCAGTACGCCGGGGGACGGCGTCACGCGTCCGTCGAGGCCAAGTTCGCCGACGGCCACGTAAGACGCGAGCGTCTCGGGATCGACGACACCCATTGCGCCCAGAAGCGCAAGCGCGATCGGCAGGTCGTAGTGCGAGCCCTCCTTCGGAAGATCGGCGGGCGACAGGTTGACCGTGATGACCTTGGGCGGGAGCGACAGGCCGATCGCGGCGATCGCGGCACGCACGCGCTCGCGGCTTTCGCCCACCGCCTTGTCGGGCAGGCCGACGACGACGAAGCGCGGCACGCCGGGCGTGATCTGGCACTGCACCTCAACCCCGCGCGCTTCGATGCCGAGATAGGCCGTGGTTGAAACGACTGCGACCATATTCCCCCCGGAACAGCCCCGTTGTGCCCCCTTTGTTCCGAAGCCTTTTTAGGCGAAGTAGCGGGGAGGTCGAGTCTTTTTCGGAAGTTGGCGAAAGTGCCGCGTAGCGTCGGGTTCGAGCCGGATTTGACAACATACCAACCAGTCGGTATGTTGATTCGCATGACGACCAATCAGCCCCCTTCTGTCCCCGCAGCCGCCGCCCGCGATGTCCCCCCGGCGGGCGGCGGTATTGCCGGTGCCGGCACTGCCAGCGAACGCGCGCCGCGTGGCAGCGCGCGGGCGAGACTGATCGCCGCGGCGCATGCGACGGTGCGCAAGCAAGGCTATTCGGCAACGACGGTCGACCAGATCTGCGCGGCGGCAGGGGTGACCAAGGGCGCCTTCTTCCACCATTTCGCATCGAAGGAAGAGCTGGCGATTGCGGCGGCCGAAGGCTGGACCGAGCGCGCGCGGCCGATGTTCGAGCTGGCGCCGCATGTGAAGCTGGGCGATCCGCTCGACCGCCTGCTCGGCCATATCGATTTTCGCCTGTCGATGCTCGACGGGCCGACCGAGGATTACACCTGCTTCGTCGGCACGATGGTGCAGGAAGCCTATGCGACCAACGATCGCATCCGCGCGGCGTGCGAGGCGAGCATCAACGCCTATTGCCAGGCGCTCGCGCCGGACATTCAGGCCGCGATGGATGTTTACGGCGTGCCTGAAGATGTCACCGCACTCGGCCTTGCCCAGCATGTCCAGTCGGTGCTGCAGGGCGCCTTCGTTCTGGCCAAAACAACGAACGATCCGGCGATCGCGCGCGGCACCGTCACCCATCTGAAGCGTTATGTGCGGATGCTGTTCGGCGCGGGAAGCGCGCCATGATGCGACGGGTAATTGCCGCCGCGCACCGCGCACGCTGACATCGACAAACCGATATCCCCGAGGAGAGACGAGATGCCCAGGATGATCTTCGTGAACCTGCCGGTTGCCGATCTGGCCCAATCGAAGGCCTTTTATGAGGCGCTGGGCTTCACGAACGAGCCGCGCTTCAGCGACGAGACCGGCGCCGCGATGGTGTGGTCCGACACGATCTTCGTGATGATCCTGACCCACGAGAAATGGAAAGGCTTCACCGACCGCCCGATCGCACCCCGCGGTTCGAGCGAGGTGTCGCTCGCGCTCGCGATGGACAGCCGCGAGGCCGTCGACGCGATGATCGAAGCGGGCGCGGCGCATGGCGGCACCGCCGACGTCAACCCGGTGCAGGATCATGGCTTCATGTACGGCCGCGACCTGCTCGACCCCGACGGCCATGTCTGGAGCCCCTTCTGGATGGACCCCGCGATTGCCAGCGGCGAGCAGCCGATGCCCGAAGTTGCCGCCGGGTAAAAGACAGGCGCAGCGGACGACCGGCGATCGCCGGCGCCGCGAACCAACCCGAACAACCGCCCCTCAAGGAGAGAGTAGATGCCCCAGATGATTTTCGTGAACCTGCCCGTCACCGACCTCGACAAGTCGAAGGCCTTTTATGAGGCCGTCGGCGCAGCGAACAACCCCGCCTTCACCGACGACACCGCCGCCTGCATGGTGGTCAAGGAAGGATCGATCCACGTCATGCTGCTGACGCATGAAAAATGGGCCACCTTCACCTCGAAGAAGATCCCCGACGCGCACACGACCGCGCAGGTGCTGATCTGCGTCTCCGCCGACAGCCGCGAGGCGGTCGACGCGCAGGTCGACAAGGCGGTCAAGGCGGGCGGCAAGGCCGACCCGACCCCGACGCAGGACTTTGGCGGCTTCATGTACGGCCGCAGCTTCGAAGATCCCGACGGTCATATCTGGGAAGTGATGTGGATGGACCCGACCGCGATCCCCGCCGACGCACCCGCTGAAGCCGAAGCATAACTGACGCCAAGGGAGGAGGAAGAGATGACCGACGCAGTCCCAGGCGCAGTCCCCGGCAAGGGTCAGATAATCGCAGGCCATGTTTTGAGCGGCCTTGTGATCCTCTTCCTCCTCTTCGACGCCGGGCTCAAGCTCGCGTCGCCCGAAACGGCGATCAAATACAGCCCGCCCGATCTCGGATGGCC
The DNA here is from genome assembly GCF_035565275.1 of Sphingopyxis sp. GTDB lineage: Bacteria > Pseudomonadota > Alphaproteobacteria > Sphingomonadales > Sphingomonadaceae > Sphingopyxis. The sequence goes on along the minus strand of NZ_DATMST010000035.1, from coordinate 3,812 downwards.
GCTCGACGTGCCGACGATGCATATGCTCGCGATCCTGCTGCTGGTCCCGACTTTGCTCACTATCTGGCCGCGCACCGCGATCCTCGGTGCGATCCTGATCACCGCCTATCTCGGCGGCGCGGTCGCCACGCATGTCCGCATCAACAGCCCGCTGTTCAGCCACATCCTGTTCGGCGTCTACCTCGGCCTGATGCTGTGGGGCGGCCTGTGGTTGCGCGATCCGCGCGTCCGCGCGCTGATCCCGCTGCGGACGGGAGCGGGGCAATGAGTTTTCAGGCCTATCTCGACAATGTCGAAGCGAAGACCGGCCAATCGGCCGACGCATTGAAGGCCATCGCGATCGAAAAGGGCTTGGCCGACAAAAGCGGCCTTGCCCCGGGTATCAAGCCCGGCGCGATCATCGACTGGCTGAAGCGCGATTTCGACCTGGGCCACGGTCACGCGATGTCGATCGTCGCCTATTTCAAAGGCAAACGCGCCTAGGCGCCGTCTTGTACACGAGAGGACAGATTCCATGGCATATCGCCCCACCTTCCCCTCTTTCGACCGCCGTGCGCCCGGTTCGCCTATCGTTATGGCAGCGCTCGCCGCCGCAATTTTGCTGGCCGCGGCGCCCCGGCCGCTCCATGCCCGGACACAGGCCCCGGCCACCGCAGCGGCTGCCGCCAAGACCGGCTATGCCGATGTCGACGGCGCGCGCATCCATTATCAGGTCTACGGCGACCTCGCGTCGGGCCGCACGCCGTTGCTCGTCCTTCACGGCGCTTTCATGTCCGGCGACGCGATGGGGCCGTTGATCGCCCCCCTCGCCGCAACGCGGCCGGTGATCGCGATCGATGCGCGCGGCCACGGCCGCACCGGCGATGCGCCGGGCGGCCTCAGCTACGACCGGATGGCAAACGACGCCGACGGCGTTCTTGCCGCGCTGAAGGTCGAAAAGGCCGATGTGCTGGGCTATTCGATGGGCGCCGCGACCGCGCTGCGCCTCGCGATGCTCCACCCCGGGCGGATCGGCAAGCAGGTCATCATTTCGGGCGCCTACCGGCTCGATGGCATGCCGCCCGAACTGATCAAGAACATCGCCAGCCTGACCCCCGAAATCTTCGCGGGTTCGCCGATCGAAAGCGGATACAAGAAGACCTCGCCGACGCCCGACGCGTTTCCCACGCTGGTTAACGAGATCAAGGCGCTGGACGCCGCCGACTTTGCCTGGCCCGAGGATGAAATCCGCGCGATCAAGGGCAAGACGATGGTCATCGCCGGCGACAATGACGGCACCACGCTGGAACATACGATCGCGCTGTTCAAATTGCGCGGCGGCTATGACCTTCCCACCATCCTGCAAGGCTTCATGACCGAAGCACCCAAGGCGCGGCTCGCGATCCTGCCCGCGACCTCGCACATCGGGATCATGGCCGAAGCGCCCGGCATCGCCGCGATGGTCACGCCTTTCCTCGACGACAAGGCGCCACCGCCGCCGCCCTTTTGATCCCCCGAAAAAGACAAGGAGAGGAGTCCGCCATGCCCGTAAACCCCAACGCCAGCATCGAAGTCACCGCTTTCGACTGGGTCCCCGATTTCGCGCGCGGCTATGTCCGCGACCTGCGCCCGCGCTGGGCCTGCGAGGAGATCGGGATCGATTATGCCGAGCATCTGATCAGCGCAATCAACCGCCCCGCCGACCATTTCCTGTTCCAGCCGTGGGGGCAGGTACCGGTGCTCAACGACGGCGGCATCCGCCTGTTCGAAAGCGGCGCGATCCTGCTCCACCTCGCCGAGAAGGACGCGCGGCTGATGCCCCGCGATCCGCAGCAGCGCGCGAACACGCTCGCCTGGCTGTTCGCCGCCTATAACAGCGTCGAGCCAATGCTGTTCGAGCTCGGCAATGTCGACATCTTCTCGACCGACGAGGAATGGGCGAAGCTCCGCCGACCGAGCCTGATCGAGTTCATCCAGGGCCGGCTTGGCCGCCTGAACGACGCGATCGGCGACAAGGAGTATCTGACGGGCGAATTCACCGTCGCCGATATCGCGATGGCGACCGTATTGCGCGAAGCCGTCGAGGCCGGCCTGATCGCCGAGCAGCCGCGGCTCCAGGCGTATCTCGACCGCTGCCTCGCCCGCCCCGCCTTCCAGCGCGCGATGGACGCGCAGCTGGCCGCCTTCAGCGAAGAAGCGGGTCCACCCGCCGCCTGAAACCCCCTCCCACCCCCCCAAGGAGAGACAAGATGACCTATGTAGAAGGATTTGTGGTCGCGGTCCCGACCGCCAACAAGGAAGCCTATCGCAAACATGCCGCCGATGCGGCGCCGCTGTTCAAGGAGTTCGGCGTCGCGCGGATGGTCGAATGCTGGGGCGACGACGTCCCCGACGGCAAGGTCAACGACCTGAAGGGCGCGGTGCAGGCGAAGGACGACGAGACCGTCGTGTTCAGCTGGTTCGAATATCCCGACAAGCAGACGCGCGACGCGGCGAACGAAAAGATGATGAGCGATCCGCGCATGGCGCAGATGGGCGGCGAAATGCCGTTCGACGGCAAGCGGATGATCATCGGCGGGTTCGATTCGATCCTCGACGACCGCGCCGACGGTACAACCGGTTATGTCGACGGCTATGTCGTGCCCGTTCCCGACGGCAACAAGGAAGCGTATCGCGCGTTGGCGCAAAAAGCGTCCGAAGTGTTCCGTGACCATGGTGCGACGCGCGTCGTCGAGGCGTGGGGCGACGACGTCCCCGATGGCAAGGTCACCGACTATGCCCGCGCCGCGCACAAGAAGGACGGCGAGACCGTCGTCTATAGCTGGGTCGAATGGCCGAGCAAGGAAGCGCGCACCGCGGGCTGGGAAAAGATGATGACCGACGAGCGGATGAAGCACGACCCCGCGACCAACCCGTTCGACGGCGCGCGCATGATCTATGGCGGCTTTGCGCCGATCGTCGAGGCGTGACCAATGCTGTTCCTCCCCGTTGCGCAGCGATGGGGAGGTGGCAGCGGCGAAGCCGCTGACGGAGGGGCCAATGGCGCCGGCGTCGCGGCCCCTCCACCACGCCCTTCGGGCGCGGTCCCCCTCCCCATCGCTTCGCGACAGGGAGGATTGAGAGGACGAATAAGATGATAAAGCTTTACGGCACCCCGCCCACCCGCGCGCTACGTGCATTGTGGCTCTTGAACGAGCTCGACCTCGCGCACGAGATCGTTCCCGTCGATATCGGCGCGGGCGAAAACCGGACCTCCGAATTCCGCGCGCTCAATCCGGCGGCAAAGCTGCCGGTACTGGTCGATGGCGATCTGGTGATCAGCGAATCGGCGGCGATCCAGCTCTATCTCGCCGACAAATATGGCGACCGTTTTCCCGGCGGCGGGCTGATCCCCGACACCGCCGAAGATCGCGCCCGGATGCACCACTGGCTGTTCTTCCTGATGACCGAGATCGAGGCGCCGCTGTGGCGGATCGCGCTGCACAGCTTCCTCTATGCCCCCGAGGAGAAGTCGGACGCGGAAATCGCCTTGGCGAAACGTGACGGCCGGCGGATGATCGCGGTGCTCGAGCAGCATATGCAGGGGCGCGACTTCATCGTCGGCGAACAGGTGACCGTCGCCGATTTCAATGCCGCCTTCACGCTCGACTGGGCGAATGAAGAAGAGCTGCTGGACGAGGCCCCGGTGCTCCGCGCCTATCTGGAAGCCATGTACGCGCGCGCGAGGGCGCCCGTGACGATCGCCGCGGCCATGGCCGGGCTTGAAGCATGACCCGCAGCGACGGCGACAGGAAGCGCACCGCGGCCTGCCGGTGCGGCGCGGTGACGCTGGC
>NZ_DATMST010000034.1:0-21549 GCF_035565275.1 Sphingopyxis sp. | reverse complement strand
ATTTCGGCCCGGTCGCCGACGAAGCGGTGCCCGAACGGCTGCGCGCGCTGCTGACCGGAACGACCGGGACGACGGTCGACACCAGCCTTGCCGACCGCCGCGAGACGAAACGCGCACGTTTTTCGGCGGTCCACTGGGGCGCGGTCGCGGCATCGCTGGCACTGGGGCTGACGATCGGGCTGCGGCCGTGGATGCCGGCGGCCGACGTGAATGAAACGAACGGCACGCTCTTCGCATCGGGCGCGCTCGCCGGGGCGCTCGACACGCAGCTCGCGTCGACCCAGCCGGATGATGCGACCGTGCGGATCGGGCTGAGCTTTCGTGACGGCAGAGGGCGCTATTGCCGCAGTTTCGAGGTGGGCGAGCTTGCCGGCATCGGTTGCCGCGAAAAGGATGGGTGGACGCTAGAACGCACATTGCGCGGGCAGGTCGGGGGTGAATATCGCCAGGCTGCGTCGGGCACGCTGGCGGCCGATGCCGCCGCGATGATGGCGGGCGATCCGCTCGACGCCGACGCCGAACGTGCCGCACGCGACGGCCACTGGAAATAGCAGACAAGCGAAAGGGGCGGACGCCGCATGGCATCCGCCCCCTTCTACCCGGGCAAGGGCCGGGTTATCAGCCGCCGACCGTCACGCGGCCGCTGCGATAGCCCTTCTTGCGCATTTCCTTCACATAATCCTTGTCGGCGTCGACCACTTCGGTCTCCCATTCATCCCACGCGTCCCAACGGTCCTCGCGGTCGGTCGAGTGGCGAAGATCGCTGTTCAGCTCCTTTTCTGCCTCCAGAATGTCAGCCTTGTAATTATACCACTGCTGGTTCACGATTCCCGCAATCGGCGCGGTACGGATGTGCGGCGCCTCGAATCCCGGCGGCATCGAACCATAGGGCACACCGGCAACGGCAGCGGTGGCGGGAAGAGCCACAAGCAGCGCCAAACTCGTCCATTTTTTCATCTCTCTTCTCCTTCCGGACCCTGTTGGGACAGAAAGAGAAACGAAAGAGTCGGGCGTTTTCTTCCCGACTCGACGGCGATTCGGCACGGCTGGCGGTGGAATCGCCGGAATCGCCGGATTTCAGCCCGGATGCGCCTCGTCACCCACGCTCGATTTCAGAAGGCCGCGGAACACATCCATCGCGCTGCGCTTGCCCTGTGTCACATCGAAAACGTCGCGCGCGATCGGCATGTCGAGGCCATATTTGTCGGCAAGCGCCATCACCGTCGGCGCGCTTTTCACACCCTCGGCAACCATGTTCATTCCCGCGATGATCTCGTCGATAGGGCGGCCCTTGCCGAGTTCGACCCCGACATGGCGGTTGCGCGACAGCGGGCTGGTGCAGGTCGCGATCAGGTCGCCCATGCCGGTGAGCCCCGCGAAGGTTTCGGCGCGCCCGCCCATCGCGACACCCAGCCGGGTAATCTCCGAAAGCCCGCGCGTCATCAGCCCTGCACGCGTATTGTCCCCCGCGCCGAGCCCGTCGCCCATGCCGACCGCAATCGCGATGATATTCTTGAGCACCCCGCCGAGTTCGCAGCCCAAGAGATCGGTGTTGGTGTAGACGCGGAACAGCCCCGAATGAAACACCGGCTGAAGCGCGCGGACGACGATCTCGTCCTCCATCGACAGCACGCTCGCCGCGGCCTGCCCCGTCATGATCTCGCGCGCGAGATTGGGGCCGGTGAGCACGCCCACCGGATGGCCGGGCAGCACTTCCTCGATCAGTTCGGTCATCCGCTTGCCCGACGACAGTTCAAGGCCCTTGGTCAGGCTGATCACCGGCACCCACGGGCGAAGATGGTTCCTTGCTTCCTCAAGCACCGCGCGGAAGCTGTGTGAGGGTACGCCCATGACGAGCACGTCGGCACCTGCAACCACCTCGGCCATATCGCTCGTCGCGCGCAGCATCGGCGGCAATTTGATGCCGGGCAGATATTTGCGGTTCTCGCCCGCGGCGTTGATGCCATCGACCGTTTCGGCATCGCGTGCCCACAGGGTGATCGGCGCATTGCGCGATACGACCGACGCGACCGTCGTCCCCCAGCTGCCCCCACCGAGCAGGCCGACCTTCAACCGCATTTGTCTCTCCCCTTATTTCAGGAAGAGACTGGCGACTGTTTCAGTGCTTGGCAAGGAACTCGCGCTGGACGTCCGCCGTGGCCTTCGGGTCCTCGATCATCGGCACATGCGCGACATGTTCGAAGATGTGCGAGCGGCTGCCAGCGATCCCGGCTTCGAGCACCGCGACGCAGCTGACGTCGATCAGCTTGTCATGGCGCCCCCAGATGACAAGCGTCGGCACCTTCACGCCGCCGAGCTGGTCGTTGAGCGGCTTCTGTTCCATCTCGTCGGCGATGACCCAGAAAATCTTGTCGAGCAGGTCACGATGCTTGAGCGCGTCAGCGTAGATCACCGGCTTCAGCCGCGCCGGCACATGCGTCGGCTTGCGGACGACGAAGGCGATCAGCCGATCGGCGTCCTCGAGGCTGGCGAGGACCAGCGGATTATAGTCGCGGTCCGCCGCCAGTTTCTGCAATTCGCTTTCGTCGGCGCCCATGATCCCTGCATTGTTCATCAGCGTCAGCGTGCGCAGGCGGTCGGGATAGTCGATCGCGAAACGCAGCGCGATCCAGCCGCCCATGCTGTTTCCGCCAAGATGCGGCCGTTCGATGCCGAGCGCGTCCAGAAAGCCCTTCAGCCGCGCGGACTGGCTTGTCACGTCGAACGGCAATTCGCCGTCGCGGTCATTTTCGCCGAACCCCGGCAGGTCGGGGGCGATCAGATGATAGTCGCGCGTCAGCCACGGCGCGTAAAAGGTCCAGTGATCCTTGTCGGCGCCGAAACCGTGGACCATCACCAGCGTCGGCTTCGAGCGATCGCCGCCTTCCAGATAGGGCCAGATGCGGCCATCGACGACCACCGTCTTGCGCACGACGCGCGCGCGTTTGCGCATCAGCCAGCGCATCAGTTGCACAAGCTGTTCGGGGAAAAGGAAATAGAGTAGCGCAAGCGTGATGAGCGGCGCGAAGATCAGGACGAGAAGGATTTTCATGCCGCCCCCTTGGCTTTCACATGCGCATCGAACCAGCCGATAAGATCGTCCAGTACCGCGTCGCGTTCGGGCTCGTTGTAGATTTCATGGAACAGGCCGGGATAGATTTCGAGCCTTTTGTCCTGCGACGCGACATTGTCGAACAGGTAGCGCGATCCCGCGGGCGCGGTCAGCCGGTCGGCTTCGCCATGCTGGATCAGGATGGGCAGGTGGATCTTCGGCGCGTCGGCCTGTGCAACCGCCATCGCGTCCATGAACTCCTTGCCCAGCCGCGCCCCGATCTTGCCGCCATAGACAAGCGGGTCGCCCTGATAGGCGGCGACCACTTGCGGATCGCGGCTGACGCCATTTGAATCCAGCGACAACACGCCGAGACGCGGGAAAAAGCGCGAAAGGAAACGGCTGATCCAGACGGTGAAGCGCGACGGCGGTTCGGCGGGCAGGATCGCGGGGCCCGAAAGCGCGGCGGCGACGAACGCCTGCTGCCGTTCGACGAGGAACAGGGTCGCGATCAGCCCGCCCATGCTGTGGCCGAGGAGCAGGCGCGGCGTATCGGCATGGTTGATCTCGACGAGCGTCAGCAGTTCGGCCATCCCGTCGAGAAAGGCCGAGAAGCGCGGGACGAAACCGCCCTCGCCGTCCGAATTGCCATGCCCCCAATGATCGACGGCATAGACGGCATAGCCCGCACCGGTCAGGCGTTTTGCGACATATTCGTAGCGCCCGGCATGTTCGGCATAGCCATGCGCGAGCAATATGATCGCGCGCGGACGGCCTTCGGGAAGCCAGTGGGTGACATGCAGCTTGGCGCCGGCGCCGGCAGAACCGGCAGGCAGGATCACCGCACCCGCCGCCATGCTCAGCGAACCGCCTTTTTCAGCGCCGCGCTGCGGTGCCCGGGGCCGTCGTCGCCCGCCTTGTCGATCTTCGCCAATATCGCTTCGAGCGCGCGGCTGATCGCGGTCTGCGTCCGCACCATTTCGACCTTCGGCCACGCGGTGCGCTCGCCGGTGTCGATCAGTTCATCGATATCCTCCTGCCCGAGGTCGGACAGGATCTTGGTCGGCGACCAGAATTTCGGCGGCCGGATGATATTGATGTCGCCGGTATATTCCTGATTGATCACCGAGCGTGCCATGTTCGCGATGCTGTTGAGCGGCGGAATCAGCTCGAGCGGCTTCTGGAAAATGACCATATTCGCGTTGAGCCACGCCTTGAACGTCGTCATCGACGCATGTTGAATGGCCTCGATCGGCGCCATCTGCTTGCGCGTATCGGTCGCAAACGGCAGCGCGATCGGGTTCGCCTGACTGACGATATGATGGTTGACCCCGTACAGCCGTTCAAGCCGTTTGGTCGGGATGTCATGCGTCACCGATCCGTCGACCCAGCGCCGGTCGGGCTGATAGGGGACGCGATTGCCCGCATCGTCGCGCGCCATCAGCATCACGGGCGGGAACACCCCCGGCACCGCGCACGATGCAAGCACGGCTTCGCGGATCAGCACGTTCGGCGCGGTGATCGCGTTGAGCAGCCGCCCGTTCTGATGCTTTTCGGCAGGAGCGACCGAGACATTGAGATGGCGGCCGCTGATCTCATAGGCTTCCTGAAAGGTCAGGTCCGGGATCAGGTCGGCGAGGCGCTCGCGTACCTCGTCGGGCGCAAGGCGCCGCCCTTCGGGATCGCGGTCGGGATTGGCGAGGCGCTCGCTTTCGAGGAAGGCGCCGATGTCGGCATTCTTGCGCGTGCAGACGACCGCGGCGACAATCGACCCGCCGCTCGCCCCCGACATGATCGCCGGTAATACGCCCTCTTCCCAGAGCGCTTTCACGACGCCGATATGGAAGAAGAGGAAGCTGCCCGAGCCCGAGAGCAATAGCGCCGAGCGACCGTAGCAATGCTGGGCGCGGCGGAAGAAATCGCGCTTTTCGTCGCGGGTGATGCTGCGCGCGGTGGCAATCTTGTCGAGCGAGGCGACGACCTCGGCGACATAATCCTCGATCAGCTTCTTCGTCCCGAAACGCGCCTTCTGATAGAGGCGCTCGTGCCCCATGCCGTCGATATTGCCGTGGATGCCTTCGTTGAGCACGAAGAGCAGCCCCTTGACGTCACCCGCCGCCGACAGCTTGCGCAGCTTTTCGAGGCGGGCGCGGATCGCCTTGTAGTCGAAATGCTTGCTTTCATCAGCGTCGCGCCACGCCTGAAGCCCCGATTTCCGGTCATGCTCGTGCGCCGCTTTGGTCCAAGCGGCATAATCGGGTGCGGTCACAAGATCGCGGTCGGCGCTGAGCGTCGGGGTAAAAAGCATGCGGTAATCCTGCGAGAGCATGGTTTATTTTTTGCGAGTCTTGCCGGTTGCGTTCGCTTTAGCAACCGGTTTCACCCTGGGCTTGGCGGCAGGTTTCGGGACAGCTTTCGGTTTGGCCTTCGGCTTGGCCACGGGTTTCGGCGCTGCCGTAGCGGCTTTCGGCTTTTCGGGTTTCGGCACGGCCGCCATCAGGTCGGCGAAACTTTCGTCAATGCATTCGCGAAAGAAAGCGATGTCGGGCATCACCGCACGTTCGGAGATGATCGAAAAGGCGATCCGTCCGTTATAGCTGGGGGTCGCGACGAACAGCCCCATATTGTTCGCGAGCGGGGCCATGCCGTGCTGCTGCACGAGTTGCGCACCCGCCAGATAGAGCGGCACCTGCGCGCCCGGCACGTTCGAGATGAAAAGATTGGTCCCGCGCACCGCGAAGCGTTCGCTGGTGACGAGCCGCGCGACCGCCGCCATCGTCGCGCCGGGAATATGCTGCGACAGGTCGGTCATGATGCGGGCGCTGACGCCGGCTTTCGCTTCCTTCGCCTCGACCGTATAGTCGCGAACCGCGGCGAGCCGTTCGAGCGGATCGGCGATATCGGTGCGGATCGGCACGCTCATCGCCGACACCTGATTGCCCGGTTTCGACGCCTTGCCGCCCTTGCCGCGCAAATTGATCGGCGCAACCGCGACAAGGCTGTCTTTGGGCAACTCCTTGTGCTTTGCGAGATATTTCCTGAGCGCGCCGCCGACGGTCGTCAGCACGACGTCGTTGACCGTCGCGCCGGGTACCTTCTTGCGGATTTCGGCGACGTCGGTCAGCGCGACCGTCGTCGCGTCGAACATCTTGTGCGGCCCGACGGGCACGTTGAACCGCGTTTCGGGAACCCCCGCGCTCATGCCGCCTTCGGCAAGCGACTTGCGCGCCGACGAGATGATCGCGGGCGACATCTTCATCAGCGCGTTCATGAACTTGACCGGCGACTGCATCGACGCCGACCAGGCGCGCGAGAGCGTCTCGGTGCTCGATGGTGCCTTGCCGAGTTCCTCGACCGGCGGCGGCTCGGCAATCGCGGGCGTGCCGTTTGCGTCGATATCGCTCATCGCGATAAAGGCGTGCGCGCCCGACGCGCCATCGACCGCGGCGTGATGGACGCGGTGGAGCATTGCGAAGCTGCCCTTCGGGATGCCCGGAATGCGATCGAGCCCCTCGATGATGTAAATGTCCCAGAGCGGACGGTTCATATCCATCGGTTTCGAGAACCAGCGCGCGACTGCGATGCAGAACTGCCGCCAGTCGCCGGGCTCGGGCAGGCGCGCGTGGCTCATGTGCGCCTCGATATCGAAATGCTCGTCCTCGACCCAATAGGGATGGTCCATGTCGAACGGCAGCCGGTGCAGCCGGCGCTTGAACAGCGGCGAGGTGCCGACACGGCTTTCGACGTGGCGGATGATATCCTTGAAGCGCACGAAACCGCCCGGCGCGGTAGAGGGGTCGTAGATATAGACCCCCATGATGTGCGTCAGATTGTTTGCGGTCTGCGTGTAGAGGAACTGGGCGTCCTGTGCGCTGAGCTGTTTGAGCATCTATCCTCCTGAACCCGGCAAGCGGTCGGCGAGTGCAACGGTCGAAAGCCGCATCGTTTCCATGACGTTGGCGAGGCCGCGCAGTTCCATCAGCAGCGCGCGGCGTGCCGCGAGATTGACCGGCGTCGCCTCCTCCGCAAGCCCCATATGGCGCATCAGCGACAGGCCATTTGCAAACAGCAATTTGCCGATCGCCGCCTCGCTGCTGATCCGGCGCAGCAGCCAGGCTTGCTTGCCTTCGGAAAGCGCGGCATCGAGCAACGCCTTTTCATCGACGACGTCACCCGGCCTTGCCCGCGCGAGCAGGTCGGCGACGACTGAATAGGCTTCGGCGAACGGCAGCAGGATCGCGTGGCCCACGACCGGCTGACAGCGGCGGATAAGCTGCGCGATGCCCCGGTCGCCGCTCGCGAGGCGGCGGTCCCAGACGGGATCGATGCGCGCCAGTTCGGCTTCGATCGCGGCGCGATGCTCGTCGCGCGGCGGATAGAAGAATTCGAATTTGAACAGGTCGCGAAGGCGGTCGATCCTGGCCCAGAAGGCGGCGGTTGCATCGCCGCTGTCGGCGTCGCGCAATTCGAACAGCGCGAGTTCGATCATCGCGCGGTCGAGGAAATGATGCGCGATGATGTTGCGATAATAACTCGCCATCGGATGCTTGGCGGGGTCGATCGAATAGACATTCTCGCTGCCCGCCTCGTAGCGCGCGAGCAGCCCGCTCGTGACGAGCGTGTCGACGGTCGCCGACAGCGCGGTATCGTCGCCGCTTTCGAGTTCGCTGCTGAGGCGGATACCGCGCGCTCGCGCCCAGTCGGTCACTGCGCCGATCGCCCCGAGCAGTTCGGCGGAGGTCGCCCCGCGCGGCGCCATGCCGAGCAGGATCAGGCACATCACCGAGGTGACGGTCAGCGGCGTCACCCGGTTCGCCTCGACCGCGACGGCGAAGGCGATCTTTTCGAGTGCGCGCTTGTCGTCGGGCTCCGGCGCGGATTCGATTACAACCGGATCGCCGATATCGAGCCGGATGCGGCCCGAGGGCTCCTTCAGGCTCTTCATATAGCCGAGGAACCACGACAGGCTCTCGGGCTTCTTGTTCCGCCCCGTCTGTTCGGCGGCATATTCCTCAACGTCGCGGATCAGGTCGAAGCTGGTGACGAAGGGCACGAAATGTACATCCTTCGTCCCCGTCGCATGCGCCGCGTCGAGGACATATTTCATCAGGCCATATTTGGGTGGCATCAGCTTGCCGAGCCGCGAACGTGTGCCTTCGAACGCCCATGACAGCGGGAAACGCTTGGCGAGGAGCCAGGCGATGTAATGGCGCAGCACCAGCTTGTAGACCGGCTGGTCCTGGAAGCTGCGGCGGATGAAGATCATCCCCGAACGGCGGAAAAATTCGCCCATCACCGCGAAGTCGAGATTGGCGCCGCCGAAGCTGTGCAGCATCGGCAGGTCATTCTCATAGGCAAGCCGGCTGGGCGTCGCGCCGTCGATATAGGTCTTGTGGGTGAAGAGGATTGCGGTCGGATGTTCGCGCAGGATGCCGCGCAGCTTTGCCAGTTCGGCCGCATCGATTTCCATCTCTGGCGCGTAGCCGCCGAACATCATGCGATCGAGCCGGGCACGCAGATCGAGGAACAGCGCCGAGGGCCGCGCGATGACCTCCTTCATCAGCGGCCGCGCCTCGCGATAGAGATCGCCGACCGGGCGCCCGGTCTTCTCCGAAAGCTCGGCGAGCGCCGCCCGGAATTTCGGACTGGTGCGCAGCCCATCGGCGACGAAGCGCGGCACCTTGTATCGTGTTCCCCGGATCCCGCGCTCGGCGACGTCGAGCGCGAGTGCCGCCTGCCGCGCGACGAACCCTGCGAACTCGGGGCTGTGCGCCCCCTCGCCATCGCCTCCGCCGGTCTGCAGGCAGAAACGGTCGCGGAGAATGTCGAGCGTCGCCGCTTCGCCGACCAGGATCTGCGCACGGCGCCGGTCGCGGAGCAGGATCAGCCGCGAACGCAGCGGTCCCGGATGGCGCGGGTCGCCGAAGATCAGGTGGCGGAACCTGAGCGCGCGGTCCTTGTCGAAACCCGGGATACGCCAAGCGACGCGCAGCGGCACCACCTGCCGCGACGGTGTGCCGCCGAGCCGCGCCTGCAGCACGTCGACGGGGAGCGCATGATCGCCATCCTCGATATCGAGGCTCGCCCAGGCCGGATCGCCATCGCCACTTGTCGAATGAATCCAGTCGAGCAACAGCCGCCGCTCGACCCCGTTTCGCGCGTCGATGATATAGAGGCGGTCGGCCGCCTGCTCCGCCACGATTCCGGTGCGGGGCGTTCCGTCGGCCACCGCCTAGCCGGTCTTTCCCTTGGCGGCCGCGGGCTTTTTGGCGGGCGCCTTTTTCTTCGCGGCAGGCTTTTTCGCGGCCGCTTTTTTTGGCTTGGCCTTTTCGGCCTTGGCCTCGGGCGGAGCAGCCTCGGGCGCGGGTTCCTTCGCCACCGATTCCGCGACGCTTTCCTCGGGCTGGCCCAGCGTGCGCAGGAACATGTTCCGCACATCGCGGACGTGATTGTTGATCGTCCGCGGGCTCCACTTCGACGTGTCGACCGGCGGCAGCACGGTAACGCGCACGGTTGCGGGGCGCATCACGAACTCGTTCTTCGGCGCGACGTCGGTCGCATTATGGATCACGATCGGGACGATCGGCACGCCGGCCTGCATGGCGAGGTGGAAGGCGCCCTTCTTGAACGGTTCGAGCTTCGGCGTCAGGCTGCGCGTGCCTTCGGGCGAGATGCAGATCGACTTGCCCTCGACCCGGATAGCATCGACCAGCGGCTCCATCGCCTTGATCGCGCTTTTGCCGTCGGCGCGGTCGACGAAGACGGTACCGCCCCATTCCATCAGCTTGCCGAGTATCGGGATATCCCTGATCTCTTTCTTGCCCACCCCGCCCATGTCGCGGCGGATGAGCTTGGCGAGGATCATCACGTCCGCCTTGCTCTGGTGGTTGAAGATGAAGACGCACGGGCGCGCCGACCAGAGATTCTTCTCGTCCTCGACCTCCAGCTCGACCCCGGTGATCGCGGTCGCAAAGTCGCCGAACAGCCCGATCGAGAAATTCGCCGCCTCACGCTGCGAACGCGTCAGCGCCCAGATCGGCAACCCCGCCGCAAAGGCACCGACGAGCGAGCCGGTAGCATAGATGGTCCGCGTATAATCGACCCAGCTCGGCGTGCCGCGGCTGCCGAACCGCTGGACCGGCCAGCCATTTTCCTCGGCGATCGCTTTCAGCTTGAGGTTGGGGTTGAGCGGGCGCGGCTTGCCGACGCGTTCGAGCAGTTCGATGTCGTCGTCGCTGTCCGAATAGAAAAAGCTCTGGTCGAGATCGAGGCCATATTCGGCGGCGAGTTCCTCGGCCGCCAGCACCTTGCCCTCGCCGAAGCACAGCGGCCGGATGATCTCGCCGGTGAACACCCCGTCCTCGATCTCGTATGCCGAGCATTTGATGTCGGTGATGCCGAGATCGCGCGCGGTCGGTTCGATCTGGTAGATCGTCGCTGACGAGATGATCGCGACGCGATGCCCCTTCGCCTGATGCGCTTCGATGATCGCGCGCGTCTCGGGATAGATCTTCCGCGCGATATGCTTTTTGTAGAGTTCCTCGCCGAACTCGACGAAGCTTTCTTCCTCGACGCCCTTCATGAATTTGGCGGCGCCCGACATCAGCCCCGAAAAGCCGATGGTGCCAAGGCTGTGCTGCGCGATGACCTGTGCGGTCTCGGCAATCTCTTCCATCGACATTTCGCGGCGCTGGAATTTCTCGCGCAGCATCGCGGTCGCCGAATAGCCCGAGATGATCGTGCCGTCGAAATCGAACAGCGCGGCGATATGCGATCCGGGTTCGGACGCGAGAACTTCTTCCAAATGCGGCTGCGGCCTCGGCACGCGCATCTCCCCACCAACGACTATATTGCCGTTTTACCCAAGCACAGTGGCAGTAAAGATGGCGTTTATCAATGGCCCGAAAGGGCGGCCGCCTCGCGCGCAAGTGCCTCGATTCTGGCAGGGTCGAGCGGCCCCGACGGGACGACCCAGCTGCCCCCGACACACAGAACCGGACCCAGCGCGAGCCACTCGGGCGCGGTTGCGGCGCTGATCCCGCCGGTCGGGCAGAAATTGACCCCGCCGAACGGTCCCGCGAGCGCCTTGAGCGCGGGGATGCCGCCGCTCGTCGCTGCGGGAAAGAATTTGAAACTGTCGAGTCCGATGTCGAGCCCCGCCATGATGTTCGACGCGTTGGCGACGCCGGGCAGGAAGGGGATGCCGCTCGCCACAGCCGCTTCACCGAGGCTGTCGGTAAGGCCGGGCGACACGATGAACTCGGAGCCCGCGTCGATCGCGTCCTTGAGCATTCGGGGGTCGAGCACCGTGCCCGCACCGACGACCGCGCCGGGCACGGCTTTCATCGCCCTGATTGCATCGAGTGCCGCCGGCGTCCGCATCGTTACTTCGAGTACCTTGAGCCCGCCCGCGACGAGCGCCTCGGCCATCGGCACCGCATCCTCGACGCGGTCGATAACGATCACGGGGATGACCGGCGCGATGCGCATGATCTGCTCGATACCGCTGTTGGACATTCTTCACTCCATTCTCAATCCGTCGCCCCCGCGAAGGCGGGGGCCGTTATCGGTCCTACACTTGATTGCCGGCGGCCCCGTCCTGGCGGGGGCGACGGCTAGATCACTTGTTCCATCGCCGCCAAGATCGCCGATCCGCCCTTTTCGGCTTCGTCGGCGTGGTGGCGGAACAAGGCGAACAACTCGCGTCCGACACCGACCGCAGGTGGCGGCGGGGCCGCCGCGATGCGTGCAACCCAGATAGCGGGGTCGACGAGCGCGAGCACCTCGCCCTTGCGGGCGCAAACGCGGACGATATCGCCGTCGGCAAGGAAAGCCAGCGGACCGCTGACCCCATCCGCACCGGGCAGAGCCTCGGGTGACAGATGGATCACCGCGGGCACCTTGCCACTCGCGCCCGACATACGGCCGTCGGTGAGCAGCGCGACGCGGAAGCCGCGATCCTGCAGCACGCCGAGCGCGGGGGTGAGTTTGTGGAGTTCCGGCATGCCGTTGGCGCGCGGCCCCTGAAAGCGCACGACGACGATCACATCGCGTTCGAGTTCGCCCGCCTTGAACGCAGTCAGCACCGCATCCTGCGTATCGAAGATCCGGCACGGCGCCTCGATCGTCCAGCGATCCTCGGCGACCGCGCTTGTCTTGATGATCGCGCGGCCGAGGTTGCCCGCAAGCAGCCGCATCCCGCCGTCGGACGAGAAAGGCGCCGCGACGGGGCGCAGCATCGTATCGTCGCGGCTTGTCGCCGGCGCAGCCTGCCAGTGAAGTTCGTCGTTCACCAGCACCGGTTCCGCCGCATAGTCGGCCATCGTCCCGCCGACCGTCAGCACATCGCCGTGCAGCAATCCGGCGCCGAGCAGTTCGCGCACGACATAGCCGATGCCGCCCGCGGCGTGGAAATTGTTCACGTCGCCCGCGCCGTTCGGATAGACGCGCGCGAGCAGCGGCACCGCATGGCTCAGCTCGTCGAAATCCTGCCAGTCGATGATAATCCCCGCCGCGCGCGCGATCGCGGGCAGATGGATCGCATGGTTGGTCGAGCCGCCGGTCGCGAGCAGACCGATTGCGGCGTTGACGATCGCCTTTTCGTCGATGCAGCGCGCGAGCGGACGATAATCGTCGCCGTCCCAACCGATCGCGGCGATCCGGTGCGCCGCGGCACGCGTCAGTTCCTGCCGCAGCTTCGTGCCCGGGTTGGTGAAGGCGCTGCCGGGGACGTGCAGCCCCATCAGCTCCATCATCATCTGGTTCGAGTTCGCGGTGCCGTAGAAGGTGCAGGTGCCCGCGCCGTGATAGCTCGCAGCTTCCGCCTCGAGCAACTCGTCACGGCTTGCCTTGCCCTCGGCATAGAGCTGGCGGATGCGCTGCTTTTCCTTGTTGGCAAGCCCCGAAGGCATCGGTCCGGCCGGCACGAGGATTTGCGGCAGATGGCCGAAACGCAGCGCGCCGATCAGCAGGCCGGGGACGATCTTGTCGCAGATGCCGAGCAGAAGCGCGCCTTCGAACATCGCGTGGCTGAGCGCGATCACCGTCCCCTGCGCGATATTGTCGCGACTGAAGAGCGACAGGTCCATGCCCGCCTGCCCCTGCGTCACGCCATCGCACATCGCCGGGACGCCGCCCGCGACCTGCGCCGTGGCACCGGCTTCGCGCGCGAAAAGCTTGATCTGCTCGGGATAGCGTCCGTACGGCTGATGCGCCGACAGCATGTCGTTATAGCTGGTGACGATACCGATATTCATCGCCGCGCCGGTGCGGATCACCGGCTTGTCCTCGCCCGAGGCAGCAAATCCGTGCGCAAGATTGCCGCACGACAGATTGCCGCGGTTGGTGCCCGCCTCGCGCTGGCGGTCCATCAGGTCGAGATAGGCGGCACGGCCCCGGCGGCTCCGCTCGACGATCCGATCGGTGACCTTGGCGATTGCGGGGTTCAGATCAGTCATGCCAGCTCGCTCCGTCGCGCTCGATCAGCGCGATTGCACTCGACGGCCCCCAGCTTCCCGCCGTGTAATTCTGCGGCGCCATGTCAACCGCCGCCCATGCGTCGCGGATCGAATCGATCCATTGCCACTGCGCCTCGACTTCGTCGCGGCGCACGAACAGCGTCTGGTCGCCCTCGATGAAGTCGAGCAACAGACGTTCATACGCAATCCGCCGCCGCTCGCCCGCAAAGCTGTGCGAGAGCGAGACGTCCATCGTCACTTCCTTCAGCTTCACGCCGTCGCGGTCGAGCCCTGGCTGCTTCGCCATCACCTTGACCCGGATATTCTCCTCGGGCTGGAGGTTGATGATCATGCTGTTCGCGTCGAGCTTGCCCGCACCGACGCGCGCAAAGATATTGTGCGGCACCGGCTTGAACTGGATCAGCACCTCGGACTTGCGCTGCGGCATGCGTTTGCCGGTGCGCAGGTAGAAGGGCACGCCCTTCCAGCGCCAATTGTCGATATAGGCCTTGATCGCGACGAAGGTTTCGGTGTTCGACGGGTTGCCGAGTTCGTCGGCATAACCCGCGACCGCGCCGCCATTGACCGCGCCGCTCGTATACTGGCCCTTGACGCTGTGCGATTTCACATCCTCGGCGCTCATCTTGCGGAGGCTCCGCAGCAGCTTGACCTTCTCGTCACGCACCGCGGTCGACGAGACGCTCGACGGCGGCTCCATCGCGATGATCGCGAGCAGCTGCAGCATATGGTTCTGCACCATGTCCTTCAGCGCGCCGACGCCATCATAATAGGAAACCCGGCCTTCGAGCCCGACGGTCTCGGCGACAGTGATCTGGACATGGTCGATCGCCTGCGCATTCCACAGCGGCTCGAAGAGCATATTGGCAAAGCGCAGCGCGAGCAGGTTCTGCACCGTCTCCTTGCCGAGATAATGGTCGATGCGGAAGACCCGGTCTTCGGCAAAGGCGTCGCCGACCTGCGCATTTACCTCACGCGATGAGGCGAGGTCGTGGCCGATCGGCTTTTCCATCGCGATACGGCATTCGGCGCACGCGATACCGGCGGCATTCAGCCCCTGCGCGATCGGCCCGAACATCGACGGCGGGGTCGACAGATAGACGCCGATCGGACGGCTCATCCGGTCGCCGAGCAGCGCCGCGAGCTCGTCAAAACCCGTGCCCGCCCCGGCATCGATCGCGCAATAATCGATGCGATCGAGGAAACCGGCGACCCCCGCGTCCTCGATGCGATCGGCGGGCAAATGCTCCGCCAAGGCCTCGCGCACCTGCGCCTGAAATGCCGCGCGATCCATCTTCGATCGCCCCGATCCGATGATCGTCAGCGTATCGGCAAGCAACCCGTCGAGGTGGAGATTGTAGAGCGAGGGAAAGAGCATGCGTTGCGCGAGATCGCCCGTCGCGCCGAACAGCACCAATGTTTCGACTTTCACGCTCACAATCGTCCCCTTGGATAACATGGAAGGAATTGGGGGATACACGAAGCGAATGCAACGCGCATACGTAAGCCGCATACGATGTCGGCCCTTGGCAAATCCGACAACGCTGCCATAGGAATTCGATTATGCCGGACAGCGCCCCTCCCTATGATGTCATAGTCGTCGGCGGCGGCGTCAACGGTGCCGGCGTCGCACGCGATGCCGCCGGGCGCGGCGCGCGGGTCTTGTTGCTCGAAGCGAACGATCTGGCCGAAGGCACCTCGTCGAAGTCGACCAAGCTGATCCACGGCGGGCTGCGCTACCTAGAACATTATGAATTCGGCCTCGTGCGCGAAGCATTGAAGGAACGCGAGGTGCTGTGGGGCATCGCTCCGCACATCATCCACCCGCTGCGCTTCGTGTTGCCGCACCGGCAGGGACTTCGTCCGCGCTGGCTGCTGCGGCTCGGCCTCTTCCTCTATGACCATATCGGCGGCCGCAAGAAGCTGCCCGCGACGCGATCGATCGACCTTCGCCGTCATGCCGCGGGCGAACCGCTCCAGCCGCAATATGCGAAGGGCTTCGAATATTCGGACGGCTGGGTCGATGACGCGCGGCTCGTCGCGCTCAACGCGCGCGACGCTGCCGATCATGGCGCGCGCGTGCGCACCCGCACGCGCGCCGAAATGCTGCGCTGCGAGGACGGGCTGTGGATCATCGACGCGAGCGACGATCAGGGCCATCAATATCGCTTCGCCGGCCGCAGCGTCGTCAATGCGGCTGGTCCGGCGGTGCTCGACCTGCTCAAACGCGCCGATGCCGAACCCGACCACCAGATGCGCCTCGTCCGCGGCTCGCACATCGTCGTGCGCAAGATTTTCGAGCACGACTATGCCTATTTCTTCCAGCTTCCCGACGGGCGCATCTTCTTCGCCATTCCCTACGAACGCGACTTCACGCTGATCGGCACGACCGATCAGGATCATGACGGGCCGGCAAGCGAGGCGAAGGCGAGCGACGAGGAAATCGCCTATCTCTGCGAAGGGGCGAGCCTCTATTTCCGCACCCCCGTTACCCCCGCCGATGTCGTCTGGACTTATTCGGGCGTGCGGCCGCTGATCGAGGACGGATCGGGCCGGCCCGAAGCCGCGACGCGTGGATACCGCATCGACCTCGACATGGATGAAGGCGCGCCCTTGCTCACCATCTATGGCGGCAAGATCACCAGCTATCGCCATGTCGCCGAAGAGGCGGTCGACGAACTCGCCAATCACATCCCGGCGCTCTCCGGCAAGCGCCGGACTGCCAAGGTGCCGCTCCCGGGCGGCGATTTCCCGACCGACGGCGCTGCGCCGCTCAAGGCCGAATACAGGCTCGCCTACCCCTTCCTGAGCGCTGCGACCGTCGACCGCATCGTCAAGGCCTATGGCACCGATGCGCGCCGCTGGCTGGGCGACGCCACCGGCTGGGACGCGCTTGGCGGCGAGATTGCGCACGGGCTGAGCGTCGCCGAACTGCGCTGGATGGCTATGCGCGAATGGGCGCGCACGACCGACGACGTTCTCTGGCGGCGGAGCAAGCTGGGGCTGCATTTCACGCCTGCGGAAACCGGGCGCCTGTCGGACCATGTCGAACGCATCGCGGCCGAAGCCCGGCAGGCCGATGCCGAATTTTTCGGCGATACCCCGAATCCCCGACCGTAGCGTCAGGCCACGAGCGCGATGGCGTCGGCGCCCGCGGGGAAATGCGGCTGTCCCGTCCGGTCGTGCACGGCCTGCCACACCGCTGCCGCGACGTCAGCCTCGGTCGTGAACAGCGCGGGCTCTGCCATCGCGGCAAGGATCGGCGCGGCATAGCTGCCATAAGGTTCGGGCAGCACATCCTCGAGGCTGATATCGGTGTTCTGCGCAAAGGCGGTCGTCGGACCATAGCCGGGTTCGACGAGTTTCACCGAAATACCGAGGGGCTCCAGTTCGTGCGCCAGCGAACCGGTGAAACCCTGAATCGCGGTCTTGCTGCCCGTATAGGCAGCGGCGAGCGGGAAACTTGCGAGCGTCGCCGATGAGGTGACGTTGACGATCGTTCCCGAACCGCGCTCGCGCATCTGCGGAATCACCGCCTGCGTCATCGCGATCGTGCCCAGCGTATTGGTTACATAGACGTCGCGGATCTTCTGCATGGGAGAATGTTCGAGCGCCCCGAACAGGCCGATACCGGCGTTGTTGACGAGCACGTCGATCGGTCCGGCCAATTCGAGCGCCAGCGCGATGCTGTCGGCGTCGGTGACGTCGAGCGCAAGGGTGCGCAGCCGTTCCGACGCGGGAAAGAGGTCGCGGCGCGGTTTGCGCATCGTGGCGATGACGTTCCAGCCCTGCGCGTGGAAATGGACTGCCGTTTCAAGGCCATAACCCGACGAACAGCCGGTGATGAGGATGGTTTTCATGGGCACTTTCCTTTTCGAAGTTGGTGGAAAGCGTCTAGCCAAGGATATCAGGACTATCTATAATCCAAAATCCGTTATTCATTATCAATCGTCCTGACATGCCCGATCCTCTGTCCGATCTCATCGCGCTGCTCCGCCCGCGCACCGTTTTTGCCAAGGGGATCAGCGGCGCCGGACCCTGGGCAGTGCGTTATGGCGATTTCGGTCATCCGGGCTTTTGTACGGTGATCGAGGGGCGGTGCCGGCTCGCGGTCGACGGCGCGGAAACGGTGACGCTCGAGGCCGGCGATTTCGTGCTGCTACCCGCGACGCCGGGCTTCACCATGGCGGGATTCGAACCTGCCGAACCCGTCTTTGTCGATCCGCACGCCGCCGCCGGAGTTGCCGGGGAGGTACGCCACGGCCGGCAGGAGGGCGACGCGGATGTGCGGATGCTCGGCGGCTATTTCGTGTTCGATTCGCCGGATGCGGGCCTGCTTGTGTCGCAATTGCCCGCACTCATCCATTTGCGCGGCGCGGAACGGCTGACGACGCTCGTGCGGCTGGTGCGCGAGGAGGCAGGCGAAGAGCGACCGGGCTGCGACCTGATCCTGTCGCGCCTCATCGAGGTCCTGATCGTCGAGGCGCTGCGCTCGATCGAAGGGGACGATGCGCCGCCGGGGCTGCTGCGCGGGCTTGGCGATCCGCGGCTCGCGGCCGCGATCCGGCAAATCCATGGCGCGCCTGCGCACCCGTGGACCGTTGCCGAACTCGCGAGAGAGGCGGCGCTGTCGCGTTCGGCCTTCTTTGACCGTTTCGCGCGTACCGTGGGCGTGCCGCCGATAGAATATCTGCAAGGCTGGCGAATGAGCCTCGCCAAGGATCTACTGCGTCGCAAGGCTGGCGGTCTCGCCGAAATTGCCGAGCGCGTCGGCTATGGATCGGCGAGCGCGTTCAGCACCGCCTTTGCGCGCTATGTCGGGGAGCCGCCGAAACGCTATGCGATGACCGCCTAATCGGCGCCGAACTGTTCGGCGAGCTTCGCGCGCCGCGCCTTCCATGTTTCGGCGAGGACGGGCACATCGCGTAGCGCGCGCAGGTCCGCCGGCCGATCTTTCGCCTCGCCGCCGATCAGCAGGGCGAACAAAGTCGCCAGCGGCCAGTCGGGATACGGTCGCTCGACGAGATCCAGCGCATCGCCGGCGCGCACCTGACCCGGTTCGAGCACGCGGTAATACCAGCCCGTCCGCCGCGTCTTCACCACCTGTGCCATCACGCCCCTCGCCTGAAAACGATGATCGAGTTTCCAGCACGGCTGGCGCGCCTGCGTCACTTCGACGAGCGCGGTGCCCAGACGGAAGCGGTCGCCGAGAAAGACATTCTGCTCGTCGAGACCCTCGGTCGAGATATTCTCCCCGAACGCACCCGGAGCTTCGAGCAAGGGGGCGTCCCCCAGATACTCGCGCCACCAGTCATAGTGATCCGCCGGATAATGGTGGATCGCCTTGTCGATACCGCCATGGACGCTACGGTCCGCCTGCTCGTCACCGGCGAGCCCCATCGCATCGACCGCGACCGCGTCCGCCACCGGCAGCTTGCCGATGGCGCTCGGTTCATCGCCCCGGAAGGGGCGGGCCCTGCCCGTCAGGACAGCGAGAATCTCGGCGTTCATGGCAATGATTGCATAGGCTCCGCCGCCGAAATGGCAATCGTCAGACCTCAACGAGTGCCGGCGATTTCCGCGTCCGCGATGCCAGTACGATCGCGAGCCCGGCAACCGCCATCACCGCCCCGGCAATCGACACCGCCGGAAAGCCGAGGCCAAGCCCGATCACCCCGCCGCCGACCGCAGCGCCGATGGCATTGCCGAAGTTGAACGCGCCGATGTTGACCGCCGAAGCCAGATTGGGGGCGTCCGACGCCGCCTCCATCACGCGCATCTGGAGCGGCGGCACGATCGCAAAGGTCGCGACGCCCCACAGGAAAATCGTGATCGCGGCGGCAATCGGCGAGTACATCGTAATCGCGAACAGCAGGAGCATCGCCGCGAGCCCGCCGAGCGAGACGATCAGGGTGCGGTCGATCGAGCGGTCGGCGAAAATGCCGCCGAGCCAGTTGCCGGCGGTGAGGCCAAGGCCGTAAATCACCAGCATCGCCGTCACGAACAGCGTCCCCGCCCCGGTCGCTTCGGTCAGGATCGGCGCGATATAGGTGAAGACCGTGAACATCGCCGACGACCCGATCGCGGTGAGCGCAAGGGCGATCAGCACCTCGCGGCGTTTCAGCACGCCCAGCTCGGCGAGCATATTGCCGCCCGCGTCGCGTCCGATGTCGGGCAGCGCGAAGCGGAGCGCGACCATGGTGATCAGGCCCCAGATCGCGATGATGCCGAATGCGGTACGCCAGCCGAAATTCTCGCCGATCCATGGCGCGAGCGGCACGCCGACGACATTGGCGAGCGTCAGCCCCATGAACATCGCCGCAACCGCGCTCGCGCGCTTTTCGGGGGCGACGAGGCTGGCCGCGACGACCGAGCCGACGCCGAAGAAGGCGCCATGATTGAGCGAGGTGATCACGCGCGCGACCATCAGCGTCGAATAATCGCCCGCGATCGCGGAGAGGAAATTGCCGAGCGTGAAGATCGCCATCAGCCCGATCAGCAGGGTGCGCCGGTTCATCCGCGCCGTGGTGAGCGTCATCAGCGGCGCGCCGAGCATGACGCCCAGCGCATAGGCCGAGACGAGCAGCCCGGCGGCGGGGATCGAAACGCCCAGCCCTTCGGCCATGTCGGGCAGCAGGCCCATCGGCGCGAATTCGGTGATGCCGATACCAAAGGCACCGGTCGCAAGTGCAAGGAGGGGAAAGTTGATTTTCATGTCGGTTCTTCCGATCAGACGAGCGGCGGGTTCAGGCGGGCGAACCCCGCCTGCTGCCGATAAGGGGTGTGCGGATAGGGCGGCAGCACATCGCTAGCGGCGTCGAGCGCCGCCACCTGGTCGGCGGCGAGCGCCCAGCCGACCGCGCCGAGATTCTGCCGCAGTTGCTCCTCGTTGCGCGCGCCGATGATCACCGACGCGACCGTGGGGCGCCGGAGCAGCCAGTTGATCGCGATCTGCGGCACCGTCTTGCCGGTTTCGGCCGCGATCAGCTCGAGCGCGTCGACGACGCGGTAAAGCAGATCTTCGGTCACCGGCGGTGCGAACTGTTCAGTGTCGTGCAGGCGGCTGCCCGCGGGAACGGGGCGGTCGCGCCCGATCTTGCCGGTCAGGCGCCCCCAGCCGAGCGGGCTCCACACCAGCGCGCCGACACCCTGATCGGCCGCGAGCGGCATCAGGTCGGCCTCATAGGCGCGGCCGATCAGCGAATAATAGACCTGATGCGCGACGAAGCGCGGCGTGCCGAGGCGATCGGCGGCGGCCTGTGCCTTCATCAGCTGCCAGCCGGGATAGTTGGAGACGCCGGCATAGCGCAGCTTGCCTGCGGCGATGAGTGCGCCGAGCGTGTCCATCAGTTCGTCGACCGGCGTCGACGCGTCGAACGCGTGAAGCTGCAGCAGATCGATATGGTCGGTGCCGAGCCGGCGGAGCGCATCCTCGACGGCGCGGATCAGCCGGCCGCGCGAGGCGCCCCAGTCCTGCGGACCGTCGCCCATCGGCAGGCCTGTCTTGGTCGAGATCAGCACCGCATCACGGCGTCCCTTGATCGCTTCGCCCAATATCTCTTCCGACGCGCCGTTCGAATAGACGTCGGCGGTGTCGAACAAGGTGACACCGGCGTCGAGGCTGATGTCGATCAGCCGCCGCGCTTCGGTCGCGTCGCTCGTGCCCCATGCGCCGAACAACGGCCCCTGCCCGCCGAAGGTGCCCGTGCCGAAGCTCAGGGCCGGAACGCGCAGCCCCGATGATCCCAATTGACGATATTCCATGATCCACCCTTTCGGTTGCGTTGAACGCATAGATGGACGTGCACGCCCTACTGGAGTAGCGTCGGTTCAGGCGAAGGATTTTTGAAATGAACGCAAAGATGGAGGGCGGCGGCGATCGCGCCCGATCGATGGAAGTCTTTGCCGCGACCGTCGCGGAGGGCAGTTTTTCGGCCGCCGGCCGCTGCCTCGGCCTCACGCCATCGGCGGTCAGTCGCACGATCGACCGGATCGAGGCGCGGCTGGGCGTGCGGCTGCTGC
>NZ_DATMST010000033.1:0-15142 GCF_035565275.1 Sphingopyxis sp. | reverse complement strand
ATGCCGCCGACACGGTGGCGGCGGCGGCCGCCAGCAACGATAATGCGGACGCGGCAGTCGCGGCGAACGTCTTGCGCCCCGACATGCGCGCGATCTGGCGCCAGCCCCAAAGCGTCAGCCCGAACGCGAGCAACAGCCCGCCGGCAAGGATCAGCGCCAGCGCTTCGCCGCTCGTCTGCCGCGCGAACACCCAGACGAGCCAGAGCGCGGCGCCATACATCGGGAACGCCAGGATCGATTTGAGCCGGTCCATCCATGGACCCGGCTTCGGGAATCGCCTCAGCACCCCCGGCGAAAGGCTGATGACGAGATAGGGAAGCGCCAGCCCGAGGCCGAGCATGGCGAAAACGGCCAGCGCCAACGGCGCCGGCATGACGAGCGCCGCGCCGAGTGCGAAGGCCATGAAAGGTGCGGTGCAGGGCGCCGCCACAACCACCGCGAGCACCCCGGTGAAGAAAGCCCCGGTCCCGCCAGGCAGGCGCGTCAGCCCGCTCCCTGCCCCGCTCCCCGAAAGACCGACCTCAAAAACGCCGGACAGGTTGAGGCCGACCGCCAGCATGAGCAGCGCGAGCGCCGCGGTCACCGCGGGGTTCTGAAGCTGGAAGCCCCAGCCCGCCGCCTCGCCCGCCGCGCGCAGGGCGAGCAGGACGCCCGCAAGCAGGACGAACGTCGTCAGCACGCCGAGAAGGAAGGCGATGCCGTCGCGCCGGGCCTCGCGCGGCGCGTGGGCCGTCGCGGACAGCGACGCTGCCTTCATCGCCAGGATCGGGAATACGCACGGCATGAGATTGAGGACGAGGCCGCCGATCAGCGCGAAGAGCGCGGCTTGGCCAAAGAGAAGGAGACTTGTTTCTGCGCGAGCCGCGGGAGGCGCTCGCGCATCTGCGACAATTTCCCATGCTCCGCCCGATGTCGCAATGACCCCTCGCACCGGCTTGCCGAGACCGCCGGCAAGGATGGCGCCGCCAGCTTTCATCCGAAGGGTCAGTTCATCGCCCTCCCGTTCTGCGCGCTGATCGGCGGGATGTTCGACGATGCCGCCCTCAAAGGGAAAGAAATATGCATCCTCGCCGCCCGCGCCGCGCAGCGTCAGGACAAGATCAGCGCCATCACGCGAAATATGCGCATTGATGTCGGCCGGGCGCGGCGCAGCATTTACGACGCGTTCGATCGCTGCGCCTTCGGCGGCTGTCAGCGGCGGCACGCCGTCACGGACCCGAAGGTCCAGTTTCACCGTCCGCTCGTCGGGAACGCACATATCCTCGCTACAAACCATCGAGAGCACCTTGACGCGGATCGGAATGGTCGATCCGGCTTGTGCGGCCCGCGGCACTTCGATCGGGACGGGCAGATAGACCTGGCGAGAGTAGCCGTAATTCATGAGCCCCTTGACCGGCTGACGCTCGGGCAGCGGCCACAGGATTGGCCCGGCCGATACGTTCGCCGGGAGCGTCCATGTCAATTCGGTCGCACCGCCCGAATCACCCGGATTGCGCCAATAAGTGTGCCAGCCGGGCTTGATGTCCTGCCGAACGGCGACGATCGCCGTCGAGCCGGGCGCCGCCCATTGATGCATCGCGACCAGCGAGATCTCTACATTCGGCGAATACATGGTTTGCGCAGACGCGGGCGCAGCGCCGATCGCAGCGAAAAGGAACGTGACAAGAAGCATCCGGAGCGAAGCGATCATGCATGCACCTGTAGAAAGCATTTCCGATGCGACACCCGGTCTGCCGCGCGTGACAGAGGCATCACGATTTTGTCGCAAGATTATGGCAGACACGCACGGCGATCTTTGGCCGTTAGCAGACGGGCCGGTTTACGACCCGGAAACGTAAAGCCGCCATTCCGCAGGGCCTGCCACGTACCCTGCCTTAT
The DNA here is from genome assembly GCF_035565275.1 of Sphingopyxis sp. Lineage (GTDB taxonomy): Bacteria > Pseudomonadota > Alphaproteobacteria > Sphingomonadales > Sphingomonadaceae > Sphingopyxis. Next base: position 13,264 of record NZ_DATMST010000033.1, on the reverse strand, counting down.
CATTGAATTTCATCACGACCTGTCCGAAGCCATCCGGCAACGCTGGCCGACGCGACCACGCACACGCCGATCGACCCGAGAAATGCCGCGCCATAGCCCATGCTCCCGGCAAGGGCGGCGGCGGGCGACGATGCTCCCGGTTCGCCGACATCGCGGCTGCTCTGGACGGCGGACATATCGGTTCCCGCCTGACCACCATCCTGCGCGAACCGCATCGCCAGCGTCATCGCGCCCACCGATGCTCCGCCACTGCCGATCGATCCGGCGACCGCCAGAGTAGCCACCGGAAGCGTGGCCGGAATGTCCAGAACGGCAAGGATCGTCCAGATGCTTGCCGAGGCGATGAGCGCGGCGATGCTGGCAAGAAACGCGAACATTTGCCGATGATCGGGGCAGCCCGAACTGCGTCAACCAAGTGAAAGCCGGACCTCATCGGTGCGCCAAGGCGACAGAGACAATGCGCGCGTCGAGGCGGCTGCCGCGCAAAGCATGCGAACTGCTTGGCATGGCTTTTATCCTACCAGATCGACCGTTAGGAGACTCAGCGTTTCTGGATGCCGATGGCGAATGGCGGACGGTTCCCTATACGGCGCAAATTAATGACAGGGATGGCCGGTTGCGGACTGGCAGCTTTCGGGTTGGAACCGATGAAAGCAGACATTGAATAGTCCGCACTAGCCCCGCAAGAAGGTCCACTGGGTCGCACCGCTTCGCAACACCATTCGCCCGCCACCAAGTTGTACGTCATATTTCTCCGACGTTTGCGCGAGCCTGGAACTGCCTTGACGGCCACAGCTCGATTCAAAGCTTTCCTTGCCATCTTCGACCACTAAAATCGCCTTGCCGCCCTCTTGGGTGACGCGCCCCTGCTTCACTTGCGTCGTCGTCACCCTGCAGCCTTCCTTTTCGGCATGGCGCTTGGCTATCTGCCAAATAAAACGGCCACCCTCCCCGACTTCAAGCGTCATGGAACGCGTCACCTGCATCAACACCGGTTCGGTCACGATCGTGGTGCGTGTAGGCGAACCATAGCCGGCGGTGCCGCCCAGGCTGGTGCCATACGACACACCGACGTTCGGTTGGAGCTTGATGCGCGGGACAAGCACCAGTTCTTTACCGCTACTGGATTGCGTCCAGGCGCCCGCGGCGCTTGCCGGGGTTGCCTGGGCATGGAGCACCGAAGTTGCTGCGATCGCTGTCATGGCTGTGAGGATGGCCAAATTCTTCATCAGAAATTCCTTGGTTTTGCTGCCCGTTTTCCGCAGGTCCGGCTCCGCGTGGACCCCGCAGCTCAATATATCTCGTGCCAGTTTTCGACATCCGACGAACTGTTCGCCAACCCGAGGCAGATCAGGCCGGGCCGGCTGACAGAAGACCCGCCCCGCTCCAGCCGATATTCAAGCCGGCGGCACTGAAAGCCGTCTACCCGTTCTTCCGATGTCACGGTCAACGTGCCCTTGGAGGCTTTACCCTGCCAGTGGTGGATGTGGCCGATCGCCCAGCTTCCCGCGCGCTTGGCGCGCTCATTATATCGCCCGCTGAACTCGTCGAACGGGAAGGTCGGGCGGCCATCGAGTTCGATTCCGCCTTCGCAGTCGTTGCAGCTCACTTCACCGAACTTGTTATACTCGGCCTTCCTTGCTTCGACGTCGGGTGGAGTCTTGAGACTGTCGATGTAATTTGCCTTTGGCGCGGGCGCTTCGGGAGCGCGCCGAGCCGACGTTGGCTCCTGCGAAGTCTCGACAGGAACAGGTGCCTCGTCATTCGAGCTTTCATCCTGCCGGGAATTTGCCGATCCATTGATGATATCGCCGGCGAGCTTTTCCGCGTTCTGCTCGACCTTCTCCACAGCGCGATCAGCAAGGCGCTTGAGAAAACCTTGGGCATGAGCGCCATCGGCCGAAGCCAGCAGAACCGGGGCGGCAAGCGCCGCGTACAAGAAGCGTTGCATGATGATCTCCGGAATTTTCGCTTGGAGGAGGTCAGCCGAAATCAGCTGTCAGGGTCGCGGTGACCCGTCGCGGGAAATTATAAAGATAGACCCCGGACGATCCGTTCGCCCAACCGAATTTGTTGCCGATGTTCGCCAGCTGAACCCGTACCGTCGCGGGCGCTTTGCCGATCTGAAAGCGATAGCGTCCGCCGATCGATGCGATCGCACGCGCGGGAATTACAAGTTTGCCGTCGGTGCTGGCGACGCGGTCGGACGTGCTTTCGACGACAAGATCCACCGAAAAATCGGGCGCGAAGGTCGGCCGATAGTCGAGCACGGCGGTCGATAGCCTGCCGAAGCTCGCGAGCGGTTTTCGCCCGACCAACCCGCTGTCAACGGCATCGCCCGACAGCTTGGCGTCGATCAGCGCCGTCCCGGCAATCGCGGTCAGTCCCGGGGCAAGCTGGCCCGAAAGCGAGAATTCGGCGCCGCGGTGGCGCACATCGCCAAGCTGGCGGAATATCCGTGCGGCATCGAGCGAATAGAAGGGCTTCGTGACGTCGAACACGCCGGCCACCACGCGGATGTTCGGCGTGATCGACCAGCGAACCCCGCCGTCGATCTGGCGCGTGCGGATCGCCGGCGGCGCATCGTCACGGTTGACCGCGACACCGGGCGCAACCGGGCTTTCCTCGAGGCCCTGCGTATAACCCGCATAAAAAGCGAGCGACGGTGAGGCATAGAATGCGGCGGTGGCGTTGAAGAGCAAGGGATCGTCGGTGGTCCTGATCGCCGGGGCGTCGGGATCGAGCACGCGCTTGCGGTAATTTGTCTTCTGAAGGCCAAGGCTGATCTCGCCGACATCCCTCCACCGTCCCTCATAGGCGATGCCCGCGGTCCATTGCCGGACCGTGTCGCGCGTCTGTACCCCGAACACCGATGCGGGTTCGGGAAAGGCGACGGGCTCTTCAAGCGGATGATTGCCGATGAAGATTGCGGTATCGCCGCCATAGCGGCGCACGCGGTCGCGGCCCTTGACCGATAGGTGCAGCGTGTGGAGGCGTGGCCCCTCGGCAAGGCGCCGCGACAACCGTACCTCGCCGCTCGTCGACGCAGAACGGCGGCCGGGTTCGGCGATCACCACCTCGTCGGCCGAACCGTCCGCCTGAACACCCAGGAAAAGCTGGGTGTGCGAGCGGCTGAGGTCGAGGATCGACCGGAAAATTCCCGCCTTCAGCGCCCAGTCGCCGATCGTGGCTGATCCGATAAGGCCGGCGTTGACCGTCTCGCCATCGTTTGTCGCCCATTTCTGGCCGAGCCGCTTCACGCGCTCGATGCGCGGCGGCAGATAGTCGCCGCCGGTCAGCAGCAACGGCTGGCTTTCCTCGTCCGCAATGCCGGTGCGGCTCCAGAAGGGGGTGACGATGACACCATCGACAGGCTCCCAGCGCGCAATCACGGCCGCCGTGCGGTATGTCGCGCGGCCGCCGGTGTGCGTCCGGTCGGCGATCAGTCCCAGCCCCGCGCCGACCGCGAGGCGTTCCGTCACGGGTAGCTGCGCGTCGACCTCCAGTGCTGCCGCGCCCAAGGGACCGAGCCGTGCGCCGAGGCTGACGAGCGGCTTGTTGCCCGGGATGCGCAGACCATAGTCTGCGATTCCGGTCGGTGCCGGAAAGGGATAGCTTTGCGCCGACAGCCCGACACGCATCTGCAAGCTGCCGATCAGCCGATCGGTGAAGCTGCCCTGCTGGTCGATATAGAGGCCGTCGATACGGATATTTCCCGCCTCAGCCGCCGAGAAACCGCGGACATAGTTGGGATTATAGATCCCGATCTGCTCGCCGCCGATCGAGGTGCCGAAGGCATCCTCTGCGCTCGTCGTCGCATTATCGTCGGCGCGCTGGGCGAAGGCGGCGGCGGGCGTAACGGCGAGCACCAGCGCGAGCGCGATGAAGGAAGCGCAGCGCATCATGCCACCGCCTTCATGCGGCGCCGAACGTCTTCCCAGTCGGTCATGAACATCGCCGCGGCGAGGCGCGCGGCCGGACGTTCAGGGTCGAGCCGATCGCTGCGGAGGTCGTCGTTTTCGTGCGAGTAGCTCGACATATGGACAAGAAGCGGATGCACGCCCGTTGCACCCGGCTGGTACCAGCTGCGATCATTCTGCAACTCCAGCGCCAGCGGCCGCGGCCCCCAGGCATATTCGGAATTGGGATCATAAGCCGGGAGGCGATCGGCGACATAAAGGCCATAGGCCGAACCCGTGCGGATCTGGAGGCCGCCGCCCTGGACGCCCTCGGCCTGCACCCGGCGGCGCGCCATCATGTCATAGGGGTTGAGGAAGACGTTCAGCACGGCGCCTTCCTCGGACGGGTCGATATAGCGCCCGTCGCGCAAAACCGTCTTCGGCCTGCCCTCGACGACGCTCTTTGCCCTGATGCTGAAGGTCGCGCCGACCAGCCGGACGCCGTCGAGCGTCGGCACAACCGAAATATTGATGTCGGCCTGAAGGCTGGTGCCGCGCACGTCGCGCAGCGAAGGCTGCCGCATCAGCGCATCGAACGCGACCATCGCACGGCGACGGAGCAAATCGATTTCGGCAGCCGGAATCCGCGCGAGGTTGTTCGGTTGATGAACGTGGACGTCAGGCGTCTTCGAATACCAACCGGGAAGGCCGGCGCCGGGCCCTGGCTTACCGATAGCCCAACGGTCCATCAGCTTTTTCGGCGCGCGGCTGTCGCCGGGTGCCGCCATCGCGGCGGGAACGGTCGGCACCGCGACGAAAAGGCCGAGCATGGCGAGCTTCGACAGGAAATATTTCATGGTTCCAACTTTCTGAACGGGATCGAGGTCAGCCGGGCAGGCCAAGCGCTCCGCCGACGACGCCGCGCAGCAGGCCGCGCTTCTTTTTCGGCTTGGCGTCACCGGCGGGCGTTTCGCTATCGGTGTCGCTCCCGCCCATCAGCGACGCGAGGTCGACACCGAGCATGCCCATGTGCGTCGCCTTGGTGCGCAGCTTTACGCCCCAGCCGAGCGGAACTTCGCGCGGCGATCCGTAGTTGGACTCGGGGCCATAGGCCGTCATCATCAGCATCGCCGATTCCGACGCCTTGCCGACCGCCGAGGGAACGACGCATTCGGTGGCTTCGGGCGCTAGCAGGACGCGCTGCTGGACAAGGCGTGCGATATCGGATTGCTCGAGATAGTCGGGCAGCGCCATGCCGGGCATGCGCACCGCGCTCGACGTCCACATCACGATCGTGCCGTCTTCACGCGCGCCGGTCACGGTCATGATATAGCCGCGCGCATTCACCAGTGTGGGCCAGCTGACCTTGACCGCCCCGGACGCGAGGTCGGCGCTTTTCGGCGTCAGCGGCGCAAGGAAATCGCTCCCGGCGGCGACGGCGAAGCGCATCTCGGGCGCATAATTGCCCTGCACGACATGATCGCCGACGAGCGAGGCCGCACGCGGAACGCGCGTGCCATTCTTGCCGCCCGGCCATTCGCCATAGGTCGCGTGGCGACCCGCCGACGGCGGCACCATCGCCTTCACATTGGGAATCGCGCCGAAAGGTGAGGCAGCGCCAGGCTTCATCGTCGCAAGGTCGATCACGACCGGTTGCCCGGCGGGCGCATTTTCGCCGCAACCCCAGTAAAGCTCGATCCGCCCCTTGGGCGACTGCTGCGGACCCGGGCGGTAGTCGGGCTTGCTATCTTCCTTGGGTGCCGCGCCGCGCGGCGAGACGAGCGGCAGCCGGTCTCCCGCGCGCAGACCTTGCGGCGGCAGGTGTTCGGCGGTCGGCGCCGCGTTGCTTCGCGCCGAACCGAGCTGGAGCGACAAATTCTTTTCGACGCCCGCCGGCTGGCCGGTTGTCATGCCCGACACGGTTTCCGCAGAGATCCAGTAGATGGCCTCGATTTTCGGTTTCGGCGCCTGCTGAGCGAAGGCGACAGTCGCTAGGGCGAGCGCACTCAATGCGGCGCTGCCGGTCAGTATCTTGTTCATGCTGCTATTCCCTTGTGGATCAGGGTTTCGTCGGGGCCGCCATGGTCGGCGGCGAGATGTGCAGGCGGAGGCCCGGATGATCGATGACGAAGCGCCGGTCGGCGAACATGTCGATCCCCAGGATCACCGCCGGCTGTTCGAGGCTGAAACCCAGCACCTTGAACACCGACAGGTCGGCGATGCGGACCTTTCGGCCCTCGACCTTCGCTTCGCCGATCGTCAAAACGTCGATTGGCGCTTCGACACTCGCGGTCGCGTGGTTGGTAGCGCCTTTGATATCCGTCGCCTTGGCGAGACCCGGATTGTCGGGCGAAAGCCCGATCGCCTTCGCTGCGGCCCAGTTGATGATGGTCCCGCGCGCCCCGGTGTCGAGGATCGCGGGAATTTCGACGCCATTGAGGCGGATCGTCAGGCGCGGCGCACGCATGTCGTCGAGGACGAACGGAACCGATGCCGAAAGTCCGGCCAGCATTCCCGCCTCAACCTTGGGCGTCATCCGCCAGCGGCCTCGGGGCATATCCATCTCGACCGCAAAGTCGGCGATGATGTCGGCACCCAATATGCCGTCGGTGCCAAGCCGGTCGGTCGGCCCTGGGGGAAGCAGCATCAGCTCGGGCGAGCGAAAGACGTGGCCCGCGACCTCGACCTGCTTGACCACCGTCGTTTCGACATCGGTCCGGCCCGCCGCGCCATCGAGCGGCTCGTCCGACAGCTTGGCGACGAGCCGTGGCATTTCGGCGCGCAGCTTCGGCATGATCGTCGTGCTGCTCGCCGCGGTGTCGATGACGAAACGTTTCGGCGCCGAGCCGTCGATGCTGACCAGCACCACGGGATGGCCCGAGGGCAGAATTTCGAGCGGCTGCATCGCCGCCGGCGGGGCGGCGACGGCTGCCGGCTGTTCGGGGACGGTCGCGCGCACCTGTTCGGCGACGATCAGCGCGCCGAGCAAACCGAATGCGACCAGACTATAACGATAGCGTGTGAGGGCCATGGCCGATCTCCTGGCGGCGGGGTGCCGCGAACTGGAGGTCGACTACGGCGGGTCCGGGGCATGCTCCACGCCTCTGCGACCAAGGCCGATATCCCCTCGCCGGAGCGGATTGTGGCGCGACGAAGACGGCCGTGGGTGCGACGAGCAAGGACGTCAATCGCCCGCACTTCCTTTATGCTTGTCGCACACTACACATTGGAATTGCCATGCAGTTGAAGCCCGAACATCGCCAGACGCTCTATCTGGTCGCCGCGACCTGGATCCTGTCGGGGGTGCTCTACATCATCCCATATCATCTTTTCAGCGGCGCCGGCCTTTATGTCACCATCTCGGTCATCAACATCTGCGTGATGGGTGCGCTGCTTTCGGGCGGCGTCTATTGGACGGTCCGGACCACGCGCCGCCGCAATGCCGCGGTCCGCCTCACGGCGATGGGCGCCGCAGTTTTTCTTGCCTCGGGCATACTCGCGCTCATCGACGCGTCAACGGGCGAGTGGATCGGACGGCTCGTCGTATCGCCTCAGCAGTCCGCTCCCTTTGCGCTGCGCGCGACGAACAACTTCATAGCGCTCGTCTGGCAGTTCGCCCTGCTTGGCGCCGCTTTCACGGTGATCGAAGCGAACAAGCTGACGCGCGAGCGTGAACTCGAGCTCGCGATCGCGCGCGAGGCGGCGAGCCGCGCCGAAGCCGCCGCGAGCGCTGCAAGCCTTGCAGCGCTGCGCTATCAGCTCAACCCGCATTTCCTGTTCAATACGCTCAACGCAATCTCGTCGCTGATTGTTACAAAGGAATATCGCACCGCCGATGCGATGCTCGCCAAGCTCTCGGAATTCCTGCGCGCGACCTTGTCTTCGCAGCCCGATGCCTTGCTGCCGCTTGAGGACGAGCTCGCAACGCTGCAACATTATCTGGAGATCGAAAGTGTCCGCTTCGGCGAGCGGCTCGCGGTCGAGTTCGTCTGTCCGCCCGCGCTCAACAGCGCGCTGGTTCCGGGTTTTCTCCTCCAGCCATTGATCGAAAATGCGATCAAATATGCGCTCGCGCCGTCGGCGGTGCCGGTGACGATCAAGGTCGAAGCGTCGAGCGACGACGGCGTGCTGCTGGTCTCGGTCGAGGACGACGGCGCCGGGCAGGAAAAAGACGCGCGGCCCGGCACGGGTGTCGGGATCGCCAACGTCCGACAGCGGCTAGAAACACTCTATGGCAGCAGAGGCAGCCTCGAAACGCTGAAACGCGAGCGCGGCTTCCTCGCGATTGCGCGCTTGCCGCTCGAACGACGCAGCGACGGGATCGCGGCATGAGCGCGCTGCGCGTCCTGCTCGTCGACGACGAACCGCTGGCGCTACGCCGCCTCGAAACGCTCTTCGGCGACATCGACGATGTCGAGGTCGTCGGCACGGCGTCGACCGGCGAAGAGGCCGAAGACCGGATAGCGGCGCTGCGGCCCGACCTCGTGATGCTCGACATCTCGATGCCGCAAAAGAGCGGCATCCGCGTAGCCGCCGACCTCGTGGCCGACCCGCGCCCCGAAATCATCTTCGTCACAGCCTTCGAACAATATGCTCCCGACGCCTTCGAAGTCGAAGCCGCTGACTATCTCCTGAAGCCCGTACGCTTCGACCGGCTGCGCCAAGCGGTCGAGCGCGCGCGACGTCGCCGGACGATGCGCGATGCCGCCGACCGGCTGGCGAACGTCCCGCCCGCCGAAGTCCGCGAAGACGCGATCTGGGTCCAGATCGCGAGCGGCAACCTCCGCCTCCCGATCGCGCAGATCGAGTGGGTTGAAGCGGCGCGCGATTATGTGCTGCTCCACACTGCGACACGCAGCTACATCCACCGCATTTCGATGACCGCGCTGGAGCAATTGTTCGATGCGCAGCATTTGATGCGCATCCATCGCTCGACGTTCATACGGCCCGCGCTGGTGAAAGCGGTGCAGCGGCTCGGCAAGGGGCTCATCGCGCTCGAGATGGAAGATGGCGCGATCATGCAGGTTGGCCCGAGCTATGTTCACGCCGTACTCGAGAGACTTGGCCTGTCCTGACGTTTTCGTCGCGCAGGCATCCGCTTTGGTCGATGCCGCGGCGGTCATGTCGCACGATCATCCGGTTTCGAAGCAAGCACAGGGCGTAAACATCGACGCTCCCATAGTGTGACGGTTGCGGCTTCGAGCCGCGAGCAGAGACGGCCGGTTCGTCCCACGCCATCCCGGCAAGGGCCGGCCTCTCTGCTCCACCTCACGACGATGGAGCACAAGATGAGCAAACTCCCCTTCCTCGCCGCGGCGATCGCGCTCAGCCTGCCGATGCCAGCATTGGCGAAGGCTGAAGCCAAGCCCGAAGCCCATGCCAAGGCCGAGGCCAAGCCGGAGGCCCGTGCGAAAGCTGAAGCAAAGCCCGAGGCGCACGCCAAGGCCGAGGCCAAGCCCGAAGCCCGCGCGAAAGCCGAGGCCAAGCCCGAGGCCTGACACGCCGGCAAAGGCGTGCCGGCAGCCCGCCTCCGGCACGCCACGGCCAAAAAGGCCTCCACGCCCAAGATCGCCTATCCGAGCCAGTGCCCGCCCCGGCTGATTTCGAGGCCGTCAAACAGGTTTACACCGATTTCGGCAAGATCCGCTGCACCAGTTGCGAGGGCGGCTATGCCTATGATGGCTGGCCGGTCTTTCCTCGCAGTGCGTCGGCGGAGCGGCCGGGACTGATGTGTTGGGGCTATGCCAGCCAATTCTCGGCGTCCGAAGGCCGGAACGAAGTCTACTGACGCCCTTTGCGGGGATTTCCACCCCTCCATCGTGCGATGCGCCGCCATCGCCGCGACCGTAATGACAGGATTAGCAATGTCGATATTGCGTAGCTTGCCGGCCGTTGCGGTCGGGTTGACCCTTTCGGGCGCCGCCATGCCCGTCGCAGCCGCCACCGCGGCGAAATGTACGCGTGGCTGGGCTGGCACGGCGGAATATTCGCGGCACCAGGCGAGCAGCGATTCCAAGACCGTGACGCGCGTGTCGGGCAAAGGCACCCAAACGACCGATGTATCGCTGAACTATGACTATGTAGCGCAGATCGCCGTACGGCCAGCACCCGATGCGGAATACAGTCTGGGGCGCGCCAGCATCAATCTGAACTCGGTCGCGACCGAAACGGTGAACTCCAATGACGAGATGATCTGCCCGCACGAGCGCGTCAAACGCCAGATGTCGGGCAGCTCTGTGAGCAGAAGCCAGACGAAGGGCAGCGAAAATGGGGTCGAGACGGGCGTCGACATTACCGAGGACACCGGCGGCACCTACACCGTCAGCGTACGCCTCCCTGGCTTCAAAGGCACCGCTTCGGGTTCAAACTCGGCCAGCTTCACCGGCCAATGCAAGCCCAAGCAGGCGACCAACCGGGAGGTCGCCGAAATGCCCGCGACGATCGAAGGTCTGAGCTTCTCGAGCAGTGGCGAGGACCGGATCAATCCGCGCGATCCGAACCGCGTGCAGGGAAGTCATTCGGTGACCGCCTACGGCGTGACCGAGTCACTCCGCTGGAGCCTCCGCCGCTGCGGCGGCGATCTCCGGCTTGCCGATATCAAGTTCGAGGACATGCGCTTTCCGACTTGGGATGCGTGGCAGGAAATCACCGGGCAGATCGGTACGATCGACGGCAATATCGTGCGCATCACGGCGGTGGTTGCCAACGACGGCCCCGACGAGAAGGCGGCTACCGTCAAGTTTCGCGATACCTACAAGGGCGATAAATGGGACGGCGCGAAGCCCGACGGGCTGCTCGGCGAAGTCTCGGTGACCGTGCCCGCGGGCGAGCAGCGCGAAGTCGAATTCAAATGGGATAGCTCGGGCTATGCGTGGTATGACGACGGCCGTCCGCGCTATGTCCAACGCGTCAAGGCCGAGGTCGAGGACAAAGGCAAAACGGTCGATGACATGACGCGCAACCTCAAGGTCGCGCCGAAGCCGCTGGTCCTCGTCCACGGCCTTTGGTCGAACTGGAAGAAGTGGGAGGCCTGGCAGAATATTCTGACAACGAGCCATAGCTACGACTGGAAGGCGTTCCCGGTTGGGGAAAAGCCCGAACATGGCCGCATGAATACCGGCGAAGAGGTCGGCAATACCGGTCCGACGAACACGATCGCGCAAAATGCCGATCAACTCGGGCGCTATATCGAATATGCCCAGAAGGACCGCAACGCCTGGCACGTCGACATCGTAGCGCATTCGATGGGCGGCCTGATCAGCCGGCGCTACATCCATGCGATGATGCCGAGCTATGCCGATGGCAAACCGCAGGTCGCGCGTCTCGTAATGCTCGGCACACCCAACAGGGGGAGCCGCTGCGCCGACCTGGTCAGCGTACCGCTCGACATTGCAGGACGGCCGATGGAGGCGCTGCGCGAACTCCGGCCAAGCGCGGTCGAGAAGTTCAACGCGATCAACACCGAGCGCAAGGGCGTGGAATTCTCGGTGCTGGCCGGGAACCCGCTTCCCACAGGCTGTAATTCGTTAAGCCGCAATGACGGACTGGTGACGGTGTCATCCGCGACCTGGATGATCGAAGACAATGCCCAGATGAGTCTTCTGAACACCGCCCTGACGGAAACCGGGCCCTTCTCGGAATTTGTGAAGCCGCGCCTTGCCATCGGGCCATCGGGGCGGAAGACGACCAGCACCACGGCGGCTCGCCTGATGATCGTCGGGGCCGATGAGGCCGCCGAACCCGAGCAGGTCTCGCCCGACTTCTCATTGGTCATGACTCTCGCACCCGGGGCTACAAAGCAGGTCTCGATTCCCGTCAAGGAAGCTGGCAATTTCGGGCTGACGTTCGTGGCGAAACATAAGGTGTCGGCCACCTTGGCCGACGACGGCGGCGCGGTGGTAGGCAGCAGCCTGGCCAATCAACCGGAGGCTGCCCAGCTCTTTCGGTCGCTTTTTGTCGATCGAGCTGTTTCGAAGGGCAACTGGACACTGACGCTGAAGAACGAGGACGAGATCGAACGCGAGGTTATCCTCTCGACCTGGTCGACAGCATTGCCCTGAGACTGGCCGGTTTCGGACTGGCGGCTTTTTGGCCGAATACATGAAAAATGGCCATTGAGGATCATCCACCGCAGCCAGTTCCCGGTTTTCTTCGGACAGCACGCGCCGGAAGCAGTCGCTGGCCCGGTCCCATCTGACGACCGGGGCCGCCCCCTTGCGAATATTTGCTTTACCTCAACTTAGGTTGAGATTTTATGGAGAGGCTCCACGATTCGCAACGGAGCATCTCTTGCACGTCCATCACGGAAATACGGTTTTTTCAGCTGGCCAGCACACGCCGCGAAAGCTGCGCGATCAGCACGCCGAGCTGCTCTGCGGATCGACCCGCCGTCAGCGCGTCGTCGGCCATGCCGTGAAGCGCGTGAAAGATGAACGCCGCGATCTGAACGGGCTTCTCGCCGGACAGACACCACGCGCCGTCCGCTTGTCCGGCCGCCACCAGCGCCGCGAGGTGATGGACGATATCGGTGTCGTCCATTGCCTGGCGATGCGGCATCGCCGGGCCGTGAAACACCACATCGTGCAGCGCATGCATGTCGAAATAGGCTTCGGTCGCCGCGACAATCCACGCCTCGAACCGGCCGTTCCAGTCGTTAGCCGGACGGGCCTCGACCGCCGCCACCACCCGCGCCTCGAACGCGTCGCTGAAGTGCTGGCGCAACGCATCCATCAGGTCCGCCTTGCTCGCGAAATAATGATAGAAAGTCCCCTTCGCGACCCCCGCCCGCGCGGCGATGTCGTCGATCGAACTCTCCGGCAAACCGCGATCGACCAGCAGGGTGATCGCCGCCTGCACAAGCTGGTCGCGGCGGATATCGGCCTTGCGCGGCGGCGGCAGGATAGCGTCGCCCGAATGCGGGCGCCGTCGGACGGGCCGCGCCGATGGCCGTCTGACGGGAGTGAAATCTCTCTCTGACATCGGCGCAGTCTAGCAGCATCCCGGCGCGCGATGCGACTCTCTTGACCCGCTCCGGCATAACTAATAATCATTCGCAATAATGTCGACCGTGAGTCGATTCTTGATGAGGTCCCCCCGTGTCATCTTCCGAACATTCCGACGAAACCCTCCCTCCCCGCATGCGCCGCTGGCGTCCGGTGGTGCCGGTCGCGGCCGCCTTGCTCCTGCTTGGCGGCGGTCTTTACGCCTGGCGAACCGCCCGGACGGTCGAGACCGCGCCCGGCCAGATGCAACCGGTGCCAGTATCGACCGTCACGGTCACGCCGACCGACGTGCCGGCCGCGCTCGAAGCGGTGGGTTCGCTCCGCGCCGTCCGCGAAGTGGTGCTCGCACCCGAAGTGGCCGGA
>NZ_DATMST010000032.1:0-3447 GCF_035565275.1 Sphingopyxis sp. | reverse complement strand
CCGACGTGGTCGCGGCCGAGGAACGGCTGCGCGCCGCGCGCGCCAACATCGGCGCGGCGCGTGCCGCCTTCTTCCCGTCGATCTCGCTGACCGGCAATCTCGGTTTCTCGTCGCTGTCGCTCGACAATCTGTTCACCAACGACAGCATGACGTGGAGCTTCGGCCCCTCGATCAGCCTGCCGATCTTCGATTTCGGGCGCAACAAGGGCAACCTGACCGTCGCCGAGGCGCGCGAGAATATCGCGGTCGCGACTTATGAACGCACCGTCCAGGGTGCGTTCCGCGAGGTCGCCGATGCGCTCGCGGGGCGCCGCTACCTCGCGGAGCAGGTCGAGGCGCAGGAACGCGGGACGCTCGCGACGCGGCGCATCGCCGACCTGGCGCGCAAGCGTTATCAGGAAGGCGTTTCCACCTATCTCGAAGTGCTCGATGCCGAACGCAACCTGTTCGCGTCCGAACAGACGCTGATCGAACTTCGCCGTGCGCAGGTCGACAATCTGGTGACGCTGTATGTCGCGCTGGGCGGCGGACTGGTCGAGCGCCGCTGACGCGCGGCGCTCGCTGCGCGCTCAGCGCGCGACCGCCAGCGCCGGCAACCCCGACCCCGCACTCGCCAGTTCGCGTTCGGCCTGTGTAAAGCCGTAGGCGGGGACGATCGCACCGTCGCGGTCCGAAACATCGGCCCAGTTCGCAACCAGCCGCTCGCCAGCGTCGGTGCCACCGCCGAAATGGCGCCCTTCGGACAAGGTCACCTCGGCGCGGGCAAAATGCCCCGCGCCCGCGCACAGAATTGCGCGGGTCGGCGCATCTTCGCCCACGAGCGCGAGCAGGCCCGGGCTGACGAGCGCGGGATCGAGCAGTTCGAGGCTGGCGTCGGCGAGGACGCCGTGCGTCATCTGCGTCGCGGCGGTCGGCGCGAGGCTGTTGACGCGAATGCCATATTTCTCGCCCTCGATCGCCAGTGTCTGCATCAGGCCGACGAGCGCCATTTTCGCGGCGCCGTAATTGGCCTGCCCGAAGTTGCCCCACAGACCCGACGAGGAGGTCGTCATGACGATGCGGCCATATTGCCGGGCGCGCATCATATCCCACACCGCCTTGCAGCAGATCGCCGCGCCCGTCAGATGGACGTCGACGACGAGCCGGAAATCGTCGATGCTCATCTTGGCAAAGCTCTTGTCACGCAGGATGCCCGCGTTGTTGACGAGAATATCGATCCGTTCCCATTGATCCTGCGTCCGGCGAACGAGTTCGCCGATCGCGGCTTCGTCGGTGACCGACGCCGCAATCGCCAGCGCTTCGCCCCCGTTTTCGGCGATTTCGGACGCGACCTGCTCGGCGGCGGCAAGCGCAAGGTCGTTCACGACAACACGCGCACCCTTGCCCGCCAGATAGAGTGCGTGCGTGCGGCCGAGCCCGCCGCCCGCGCCGGTGACGATCGCGACCCGGCCGCGCAGCGGCAATGCATCATGTTCCATCGTTCAATCTCCATTCACTCTCTAGTGAGTTAATATCATGAAAGTGAAAAAGCGCGAGCGATGCGTCGCCCGCGCTCTTTCCTACGCCTTTTTACCGTTACAGATCTGGACGAAGCCCGCGGCCATGAAGGAGGCCATTCGCGCCTTGATCGCTTCGAAATCCTCGGACTTGCAGAGGCCGCCCGACAGCTTGTCGATGCGTCCGGTCCGCGCGAGCGTGACCATCAGCGCGCCGGTGACGAAATGATAACCCCAGAAGATATCTTCCTCGGCGCAATCGGGCATCGCCTTTTTCAAAAGGTCGATCAGTCGCAGCACCACCGGATCGAAGTGGCTGTCCATCAGCTCGGCGCCCCATTCGGGCGTGTTCGCGACCTGCGCGCCAAGCGCGCCGTAATTCTTCCAGCCGTCCCCGCCGTGGATATAGAGATCGAGGTCGGTGTCGAGGAAGGCGTGAAGCGCCCCCTCGATCGTCGGCTTGCCGCCCGTGGCACGATCATAATCGTCGAGGGCCTGCAGCCGCTTCGTGCTCGTCACCACCGCGCGCCGCGCGAACACCGCGTCGAACAGCTTTTTCTTGTCCTCGAAATAATAGTTGAGCAGCGTGTGATGCACGCCGACGCGCTTCGCGACATCCTTCAGCGTCACGCCGTGGAGACCGTGCCGCGAGAACAGCAATTCGGCCTCGTCGAGGATCTGCTCCATCGTTTCGGCGCGCTGTTCGGCCTTGGTCGACCGCCGACGCGTTTTCGCCTGTTCTGCCACTCGTCCGACTTCCAGTTTCTGTTCCGTCGCTGCCCCTGCCGCGACGCCCCCTTGCCGGTCAACCCGCGCCATGGTCGTTCCGCAAGCGAATCTTATCGATTTTTCCGGTCGGCGCCAGCGGCATGGCGGAAAGGCGCACGACCGCGTCGGGAATCCACCATGACGCGACGCGGCCGGCGAGCGGCGCGAGCAGGTCGGCGTCGCTGATATCCTCGCCCGCGCGAAGCTCGACGAGCAGCACCGGCCGTTCGCCCCATTTCTGATCCTCGCGGCCGATCACCGCGGCGAGCGAGACCTGCGGAAGCGCACCGACCACCGCCTCGATCTCGGCGGGGTTGATCCATTCGCCGCCCGACTTGATCAGGTCCTTCGCGCGGCCGGTGATGACCAGATTGCCCTTTGCGTCGATCCGCGCGAGATCGCCGGTCGCGAACCAGCCGTCGGCGTCGGTCGCCGGCTCCGTCTGTCCCATATAGCGCTCGACCACCGCCGACCCGCGCACGCGCAAATGCCCCTCGGCGCCGCGCTGGTCGGCTAGCGCCGCGCCAGCGGCGTCCGTCAGCAGCAGGTCGACGCCGATCGCGGGCCGTCCCGAAACCGTCGCGGTCCGCAGCGGGTCGCCGGGAGGTGCAATGGTGCCGAGCGGCGATAATTCGGTCATGCCCCAGCTCGTCTGCACGGTGACGCCGAGCCGCCGTTCGATGCGTTCCATCAGCGCGGGCGCCATCGGCGCGCCGCCGACGATGATACGTTCGAGCGACGGCAATTCGCCGCCCGACGCCTCCAGATATTCGACGACGCCAAGCCAGACGGTCGGGACGCCGACGCCGATCGTGACCCCCTCTGCCGCGATCAGCCGCGCAAGGCTGGCGCCATCGGCCTGCCGCCCCGGAAGGACGAGCTTGCCGCCGACCGCGGGCAGCGCGAAGGGCAGGCCCCACGCGTTGGCGTGGAACATCGGCACCACGGCGAGCACGGCATCGCGGCTGGTAAAGGCCATGACGTCGGCCTGAAGCGCGCGAAGCGTGTGAAGGAAACTCGCGCGGTGCGTATAGGTCACCCCCTTCGGCGCGCCCGTCGTTCCCGAGGTAAAACAGAGGCCGGCGGGCGAACGCTCGTCGAAGCCGCCCCATTTGGCGCCGCCCGGCGCGTCGCCGATCAGCGCTTCGAGTTCGCGGAGCGGCGGCGCGGCGGCGGGCCATTC
>NZ_DATMST010000031.1:0-4919 GCF_035565275.1 Sphingopyxis sp. | reverse complement strand
GCGCAGCAGCGCGAAAACGGGCACGCTGGCCGCGGCGCGATGCTGGCGGCCGAGCATCAGCGCGGCGTCGGGGCAAAGCCGGATCGTGCAGTCGAAATGTTCGTGCGCGAAAGCCAGCGAGCGCGCGTCGCGCACGAGCAGGGTGAACTGGCCGTGCGCACGGATCGCATCGGCCATTTCGGCCGCCGCGGCGGGATCGGCATAGTGGATCGACTGCGGCATCTGGACGATCGGGCGGCCGCGATGCGCGCGAAGCAGATGAAGGCGAAAGGCTTCATGCTTGGGCCACAGCGTGCCCATGTTGCCGCCGCCATGAATCAGGATCGGCCCGTCGCCGATCGCCGCCCGGCAGGCGGCGTCGTCGAAATCGGCGATCGCGGAATAATAGGCCGGCAAGCGGTCGCGCCCCCGCAGATAGGCCATCTCGCCGAGCCAGATCGCGGAGTCGCCGACATTCGAGTGATCGGGGAAGTCGACGAGGGCGAGCTTGCCCGGGGGGAGCGCGCGGTCGAGCTCCTGTGAAAAACGCCGGGCGAGTTCGCCGACAAGCTGGTCGGCGGTCTTCTTGGTCATATTCGGCTCTTTCTGAGGCGTGTGGACATCGACAGGAGGCGGCCGCGCCACGATCGCGAAATGGCGAGCAAGGCGATGCCGTAGAACAAGGCGCCGGTCGCGGTGAGCAGCAGCAGCGCCTGCCAGCCCGCGAGGCGCGCATCGAGCAGGCGCATCGCAATCGCGAGCGCCACGCCCATCAGCGTCGAGGCGATCAGCGGCGCGCCGACCGCGCGGAAGCTGTCGGCGGGGCGGATGCCCGAGGCGCGGCGGAGCAGCCAGATTTGCATCGGCAAGGTAAGATAGGCGCGCCCGACGTAGGAGACGGCGACCGCGAACAGGCCGTAAGGCAGCGCCGCCAGCGTCAGGATCACGCCAAGCACCAGCTGCGTCGTCGAAAGCGATATCAGGCTGCGCGACGCACCGAGCACGCTGAGCGAGGGCGATGCGAAGAAGTTGAGCGTGAAGGGCACGGCCATGAAGGCGAAAATCTGGGCGAGCTGCCCGGCTTCGGCCCATTTTTCGCCGAACACGGTGGGAATGGCGATCGGCGCCAGCGCGCCGAAGCCGACAAGCGCGGGAAAGGAGAGCGCCGCGGCGCGCGAAATCATCCAGCGATAGGCGTGGCGCAGTTCAGCGGGATCGTCCTTGACCCGCGCGAGCGTCTGCACCGCGACCTGGGTGAACGGCTGGATCGCCCCGCGACCGATCAGCTCGACCGTGCGCCACGCGGTGCGATAGACGCCGACCGCGGCGAGCCCGATCCCGGCGCCGATGGCCATTTCCTGCACGCGCACCGTCGCGAGGAACGCAAGCTGGACATAGATCAGGCTCGCGTTGAGCATCAGGTTCGCGCGCAGGATCGCGCGATCGAACTGCCAGCCCGGTTTCCAGTCATAGGAGGCGCGCGACAGGAACACGCCGACGATCTCGGTGACGAGCCGCTGGATGACGAGACTCCACAGTCCCAGCCCGGCGAAGGCGGCGGCGACCGCGCAGGTGCCACCGATCAGCCCGCCGACGACCGAACGGAGCGCGGTGGTGCGGTGGCCGAACTCGCGCAGACGCAGCGCCAGATGGGTGGCGCCGAAGGACGATATCGGCAGCACGAGGCTCATCACCGCGAGCGGCAGGGCAATGTCCGGCGCATCCATCCAGTTCGCTATCGGCTGGGCCAGCGCGATGATCAGAATGGCAGAGAGGAAGGAAAAGGCCTGCTGCGAGCGATAGATGGTGTCGAGAAACGCAGGCGTGATCTCGCGCTTGCGGGCGATCGTCTGCACCAGACCGGCGGTGGCGATGATGCGAAACGCCTCGGCCGTCACCGCCATCACCGCAAAGGCGCCGATGTCCGCCTGGGTAAGCAGACGCGCCAGAATCACGAAGACGACAAAGGAGAAGATCTGATCCGACAGAAAGCGCGTGATCGTCCAGCCGATCGAACTGCGGCTGCGCGCGCGTAACCCGTCGTCGAAGCGGGTGGGGAGGTCAGCGCTCAAGCAGGCGTCTCGCTTTCAGCATCCGCATGCGGGCGCGTTCGATAGCGCGCCAGGCCTTTTGCCTTGCCGAATGATAGAGCGGGTCGGCCTTGGGCCCGAAGCGCGAATTGCCGATGTCCGAAACGATCGCCGCTTCGAGGATCGGCGCGGGATAGAGCGCGAGATTGGGCAGGCCGTGCGCCCACGATCGGTCCATTTCGTCGTCGATCGGACGACGGACGATGCGGCAATGCGCGACGAGCCGCCGGGCCCCGTCGAGCGTGATCGCATAGCCCTGCGTGCCGTAAGCAAGCCCGACCAGTTCGACGATCGCGCGCGAATGCTGGAGGAAGTCGCGCCGTACCACGCGCTGCCAGGTCGGCCGCTTGGCATAGAGCCTGAGATAGTCGATGCCCTCGGCGTGAAGATCGGTCCGCGCGAGGGGTTCGAGATAGGCCCAGTCGACCACCGTGTCGTCCTCGAGGATGATTGCCTGAGCTACGCCGCGTGCGATCATGTCCTGCCAGATCGAGAAATGGCTGGCGTAGCAGCCGATCTCGCCCTTGCTCATCGGCCGGCCCTTGTTGCGGCGGATTGCGGGCTCGTCGATCACCATGTCCGGCGCGGGCGCGGTGCAGGCATCGAAGAACCGCCAGGCGAGCGACGTGCCGACCGCGCGCGCGGCAAAGGCGGCGCGGCGGGTTGCGGCGGATTCGAGCGATACCACCATGATCTCGGCGGCTTTGCCCGATTCGGGCGGGGACTTACCCACGGATATGCGCCTCCTGTTCACGGCCGATGCGGAGCCAGAACCAACGACTGACCCGAGGCGATCCTTGGTAGCGGGCAATTATTCGCGAGCGAAGGCGCCGGCGCTCCGGTCGTCCGGCCCACGGGGCGGCTCGTCTTCGCAGGTGCAGCATATGGTTGACCAGGACGGCGCGCACGGCCGATTGGAGCGCGGCGGGGGCACTGGACAGGCCTATTCATGTTTCAAGTCGCAGTCGTCATACCCGTGTGGAACGGCGAAGCCGTGCTCGGCCGCTGCCTCGATGCGCTCGCGCGTCAGACGCTTCCGCGGGACGCCTATCAGATCATCGTCGTCGACAATGGATCGAGCGACGCCACGCGAGAGATTGCGCAGCGCTATCCCGGCGTCGAGCTTTTCGAAGAAGCCCGGCCCGGCTCTTATGTGGCGCGCAATCTGGGGATCGGACGCGTGCGGGCGCCCGTCACCGCCTTTACCGACGCCGATTGCGAGCCCGCCCCCGACTGGCTCGAGCAGGTGCTGCGCGGCGCGGCGGCAAACCCCGGGTTCGGGGTGCTGGCCGGCAATATCGAGCTGTTCGACGAGATTGCGCAGGAGCGCGAGGTATTCGGCGATTACGAGCGATTGTTCAGCTTCCCGCAGGCGCATGCCGCGCGTGGCAATTGCGCGACGGCCAATTGGGCGAGCCCGACCGCGCTGCTTCGTGAACTTGGCGGGTTCGACGCGGCCCTGAAATCGGGCGGCGACCGGCAGATGGCGCTGCGCATCCGCGATGCCGGTTATCCGCTTGTCTATGTACCGGCGATGCTGGTGCGACACCCGGTGCGCGCAAGCCGCGCCGAACTGGTGCGCAAGCGCCAGCGGCTGAGCGGCGGGCGCTGGGACCGCACCACGCGAAGTCCGCGCCTCGTTCATGTGCTCGGCATCACGGCGGTCGACACGATCCGGCGGCTTCGCCGGGCGGCGATCTCGCGTGACCTCTCCATCGGGCGCCGGCTGGCGGTCATGCTTCTGACCTTGCAACTCGCCGGGGTAGCGGTGGGCGAATATCTTCATCTCGCGGGGGGACGAAAGGCAGTACGCGACTGATGAATACCCCCCGCACAGGCCCGCATTTTTCGGTGGTGATGCCGCTTTATAACAAGGCCGCGCATGTCCGTGCGGCGATCGATAGCGTGCTCGCCCAGACGTTGCCCGCGCACGAGATACTGGTGGTCGACAATGGCTCGACCGACGGCGGGCGCCAGATCGTGGCCGCGATCGGCGACGGGCGCATCAGGCTCCTTGACCTGCCGACGCCGGGACCCGGCGGCTATGCCGGGCGCAACATCGGCATCCGTGCCGCGAGCGGCGACTGGATCGCCTTTCTCGATGCCGACGATCTGTGGCAGCCCGATCACCTCGCGGTGCTGGCCGAAGGCATGAAGGCCGATCCGGATGTGTGTGCGGTCGCCACGCGGTTCAACCATGCGTTCGAGGACCGTACGCAGCGCCAGCGGATCGCGCCGGCGCTCGAGCAGGCGCGGACGCTAGATTTCGCGGGCTTTCTTGCCGCATGGCTGTCGGTGCGCGAATGCCCGATGTGGACCGGCGCGATCGCGATCCGGCGCGATACTTTGTTCGCGGCGGGGCTGTTCCCCGAAGGGCGCGCGGTGCGCGGCGGCGACAAGGATCTGTGGTTGCGCGTGCTCGCCAAGGGCAGGCTACGTTACGACCCGCGTGTCACCGCGGTCTTTCACCGCGACAGCGACAACAAGGTCAGCAAGTCGACGACGACGCTCGACGTGCCCTGTCTGGTCGAGACCGCGCGCACGATGATCGCCGGGGCGACCGTGCAGGAAGCGGCGTTGCTGCGGCGGCTCGTGAATCAGGAAATCGCACATTATGCGCGCTATGCGATAAAATATCCGGGGCGCACCGCGATCCGGCTGGGCGATCTTTATATGCCCGAGGGAGCGAGCACCGCGGCGTTGCTGCTCGCCGCAAAGCTGATCCCCGCATCGCTCCGCCAATCGGGCTATGCCCTGCGCAACCGGCTGCGCGCCCGCGCGTGAAGCCGGTCCGCGCCCTCGGCACCCTGCTGGCGGGCGGGGGCTGTCTGGCTGGCTGGCTGTCGCTCG
>NZ_DATMST010000030.1:0-14620 GCF_035565275.1 Sphingopyxis sp. | reverse complement strand
GTCGGGCTTCGCGCCGGCATGCCGCTCGCCGATGCGCGCGCGCAGGTGGGCGAGCTCGCCGTCGTTCCACACGATCCGGTGCTCGACCAGGACTGGCTCGACCGGCTCGCACAAGGCTGCGCGCGCTATTCCCCGCTCGTCGCGCTCGACGCACCCAACGGGCTGATCCTCGACATCGCGGGCGCCGAACATCTCTACGGCGGCGAGGCGGAACTGGTCGCCGATGTCGAAACGCGCCTCGCCCGGCTCGGCCTGACCTTGCGCCATGCACTTGGCCCCACCGCCGACGCCGCGCGCGCGCTCGCACGGCACCAAACGCGCCCCGCCCCCGACGAGGCAACCGCCGTCCGTCGCCTGCCCGTCGCTGCGCTCGAACTCGAAAGCGAGGCAACGACCGCGCTCGTTCGCGCCGGGCTCAAGACGATCGGCGATCTCGCGAGCCGCCCGATGGCGAATATCGCCGCACGCTTCGGCGCCGGCGCCGCGACCGCACTACGCCGTCTGCTCGGCGACGCGCCCAGCCCGCTCGACCCGCGCATCGCTCCGTCCCCGGTCGTCGCCGAGCGTCGTTTTGCCGAGCCGCTCGGCAGCACCGCCCATGCCACCAGGATACTTGCCGAACTCACGGGCGAAGCAATCGAAGACCTCGGCGAGCGCGGCAAGGGCGGGCGCCATTTCCGCGCCACCTTCTTTCGCAGCGACGGGCTCGCGCGGACGATTGCGATCGAAACCGGCCACCCGACCCGCGACACGGGGCTGGTCATGCGCCTCTTCGCCGAGCGCATGGACAGCTTGCGCGACCCGCTCGACCCCGGTTTCGGCTTCGACATGATCCGCCTTGCCGTGCCACGGCTCGAAGCGCTGGGTGAAACGCAATTGAAGCTCGAGGGCGGCGCGGTGCGCGACGCGGCGGTGGATGAACTCGCCGACCGGCTGACGACGCGGCTCGGGCGCGGGCGGGTACGACGGATGCGCCCCGCCGACACGCACATCCCCGAACAGGCGCAGCTCGAACTCCCCGCGATCGACGCGCCCGAACCCTTGCCCTGGCAGGATCCCGTGCCGGGCGAACCGCCGACACGCCCCTTCCATCTCTTCGACCCTCCGCAGCCGATCGAGGTGATCGCCGAGGTCCCCGATGGCCCGCCGCACCATTTCCGCTGGCGCCGCGCGACGCATGCGATCCGCCGCTACGAAGGCCCTGAACGCGTCGCCGCCGAATGGTGGCGCCGCCGCGACAATGGCGGCCTGACGCGCGACTATTACCGGGTCGAGGACGCGCAGGGCCGACGTTTCTGGCTCTTCCGCCACGGGCTCTATGATGAAAAGCCCGACCCGCGCTGGTATATCCACGGGGTCTTCGCATGAACGAGACGCCCTTTCCCGAACCCGGCTTCGCCGAACTGGTCGCCGCGACCAACTACAGCTTCCTGCGCGGCGCCTCGCATCCGCATGAAATGGTGGCGGAGGCGATCAACCTCGGCATGACCGGTATCGGCATCGCCGACCGCAACAGCGTCGCAGGGGTGGTCAGGGCACTCACCGGACTACGCAAGCTGCGCGAAGAGGCCGCAGAGGAAGGAATAGACCTTCCCGACATAAAGCTGGTCGTCGGCACCCGGCTGGTCTTCGACGATGGCACCCCCGACATCATCGCCTATCCGACCACGCGCCACGGCTGGGGCCGGCTGACACGGATGCTCACGATCGGCAATCGCCGCACCACAAAGGGCGATTGCGTGATGAAGTTCAGGAATCTGCTGATCCACTGCGAGGATATGATCCTGATCGCGATGGCTTCCGAGCAGGACGAATTGATCCTGCGCCGCTTGGCCGAGGTCGCATCCGGTTCGTTGTGGCTGGGTGCCACGATGCCACGAGGCGGCAGCGATCGCCGACGCCTCTCCCGGCTAAGCGCCTTGGCAGACCGTGTAGACATTCCGATGCTGGCGACAAACGACGCGCTTTACGCCACGCGGGAACAACGGCCACTGCACGATGTCATCACCTGCATTCGTGAGGGCAGCAATCTCAACGATGCCGGCCGCCTGCTGCATGCCAATGGCGAACGTCATCTGAAGTCGCCACAGGAAATGCGCCGCCTTTTCCGCACCTGCCCCGAAGCAGTCGATGAAAGCGCAAGGATCCTCGATCGCATCGGTTTTTCGCTGAGAGATCTGGAGTATGAATATCCGCACGAGCCGGTTCCCGAAGGCTGGGAGCCGCAAAGCTGGCTTGAGCATATGGTGACGGAAGCTGCGAACAGGCTTCACCCCGGTGGATTACCCCAGCGTTGGCGGGAGGTGCTCGATGAGGAGCTCTCCCTCATCCGCAAATGCAACTTCGCCTGCTATTTCCTGACGGTCCACGACATCGTCAATTTTGCCCGCACGCAAGACCCGCCCATTCTTTGTCAGGGGCGCGGTTCGGCGGCGAATTCGCTCGTTTGCTATCTGCTCGAGATCACCTCGATCGATCCCATCGCGAACAACCTCCTCTTCACGCGCTTCCTGTCCGAAGAACGTCGCGAGCCACCCGACATCGATGTCGATTTCGAACATGAGCGGCGCGAGGAGGTAATGCAATATGTCTATCGCCGCTACACGCGGCGGCGCGCGGGCATCGCCGCGACGGTGATCCATTACCGTCCGCGCAGCGCGGTGCGCGAGGTCGGAAAGGCATTGGGACTCAGCGAAGATGTCACGCAGCGGCTCGCCGACACGACCTGGGGCAGCTGGGGCAGCGAGATGCCCATCGAGCGCTTCGTCGAAGCGGGTCTCGATCCCGAGCTGGACGATATTGCACGGTTGCAATGGATTGTTGCACAGTTGCTGACTTTCCCGCGCCATCTATCACAGCATGTCGGCGGCTATGTTCTGACCGAGGACCGGCTCGACGAGACGGTGCCGATTCACAACGCCGCGATGGAAAACCGCACCTTCATCGAATGGGACAAGGATGACATCGACGAACTGCGACTGATGAAGGTCGATATACTCGCACTCGGGATGCTGACCTGCATCCGGAAATGTTTCGATCTGATGCGACTACACAATCTGGGCGATCATGACCTCCGGAACGTTCCGGAGGAAGATTCGGACGTTTACGACATGCTGTGCAAGGGAGACAGTGTCGGCGTCTTTCAGGTCGAAAGCCGTGCCCAAATCAACATGCTGCCACGCCTGCGCCCAAGGGAGCTCTACGATCTGGTCATCCAGGTGGCGATCGTTCGCCCCGGGCCGATCGAGGGGGATATGGTCCATCCCTATCTGAAGCGGCGCAGCGGGGAAGAAGCGGTCGACTATCCTTCGCCTGCGCCGCCACACGATCCCCAGGAACTATTCAATCTGCTTCGCAGGACATGCGGCGTTCCCCTGTTTCAGGAACAGGCGATGAAACTCGCCATCGTCGCCGCAGAATTTACCCCCGATGAAGCCAACGGCCTGCGGCGCGCAATGGCGACCTTCCGCAATGCCGGGACGATCCATCAATATAAGGAGAAGATGATCGGCGGCATGGTCCGCCGCGGCTATGAGCCCGATTTCGCAGCCCGATGCTTCAAACAGATCGAGGGTTTCGGCAGCTATGGCTTTCCCGAAAGTCACGCCCAGTCGTTCGCCAAGCTCGTCTATGTATCGTCGTGGCTGAAATGCCACCACCCCGCGGTTTTCGCCTGCGGGATCCTCAATTCGCAGCCGATGGGCTTTTACGCCCCCGCGCAACTCGTGCGCGATGCGCGCGAGCACGGGGTTGAGGTGCGCGAGGTCGAGGTGAATGCGAGCCATTGGGACAACAGCCTTGAGCGGCGTGAGGACGGCAGCTTGGCGCTGCGGCTCGGATTCCGGCAGGTTGACGGGTTTCGCGAGGAATGGGCGACGCAGATCGCCGATGCGCGCACCGGCCCTTTCGCCTCGGTCGAAGAACTCGCACGTCGCGCCAGTCTTCCGTCGCGCGCACTGCGCCTGCTTGCCGATGCCGATGCGTGCCGGTCGATGGGGCTCGAACGGCGGCCGGCGTTATGGGATGCGCGGCGCGTCCGGCAGGGAGTGCTGCCGTTGTTCGGCGCGGCCGATACCGACGAACTCGGCGCCGAGGAAGATGCCGGGTTGCCCCCCACCCCGCTCGTCGAGCATGTGCTCACCGATTATCAGACGACGCGGCTGTCGCTGAAAGGCCATCCGATGGCGTTCCTGCGCCGCGATTTCGAACGCGAGGGCGTGCTGAGCGCTGCCGGGGTGGCGGCAGCGAAGAACGGGGCTATCGTGCGGACTGCGGGTGTGGTGCTGATCCGTCAGCGCCCCGGCAAGGGCAATGCGATCTTCATCACCCTCGAGGATGAGGGCGGCATCGTCAATATCCTGCTCTGGGCACGCCATTTCGAACGCTACCGCCGCGCCGTCATGGCGTCACGGCTGATGCTCGCCGAGGGCGAGGTGCAGCGGAGCAAGGAAGGCGTCATCCACCTGATGGCGACGCGCATCGTCGATCGCACGGCAATGCTCGATACGCTGGCCAGCGGCCCGTCTTTCGATCCCGGGGTTTGCCGGGCCGACGAGGCTGGGCATTCACACGCCCCTCGCGAACATGCACAGCGCCACGGCCATCCGCGCAACGTTCGCATCCTGCCCAGGTCGCGGGATTTTCATTGATGGTGGCCGACTGGTCGTCGGCTACGGCACATGCCGAACAGATAAAACGATGACGCCCCGGCTGTGGGGGCCGGGGCGTCGTATCAGGCTATCTAAGGGACCAACCGAATATAGCCTGAAGCTGGTTACGTTCTTTTAGCCGCGAAGCAGGTTCATCACGCCCTGCGAGCTCTGGTTCGCCTGGGCGAGCATCGCGGTCGATGCCTGCGCCAGGATGCCGGCGGCCGCAAGGTTCGTCGATTCGACCGAGAAATCGGCGTCTTCGATGCGCGACTTCGATTCCGACAGATTCGTGACGCTCGACGTCAAATTGTCGACAGCCGAGGTCAGACGGTTCTGCTGCGCACCGAGGTTGGCGCGTTCGGTGGCGACGGTGTCGATCGCCGTGTCGAGCGTCGCAAGCGCGCCCTGCGCACCCCCCGCGGTCGAGAAGTCGAGCCCGTCGACGCCAAGCGCCGTCGCCTGCAGATCGGCGATCGTGATGTTCACGACCTGGCCGGAGTCCAGACCCGTCTGGATGTCGAAGCCCGCAGCCACGCTGCCGTTGAGCAGCACATTGTCGTTGAACGTAGTGCGGGTCGCGACGTCGCCGATCTGCGAAATCAGCGCGGTAACTTCTTCCTGTACCAGCGTACGGTCGTCATCGCTCAGCGTGCCCGTCGAGGCCTGCATCGCGAGTTCGCGCATGCGGACGAGGATGTCCGAAATGCTGCCGGCGGCGCTGTCGGCGGTTTGCGCGAGCGAAATGCCGTCGTTGGCGTTGCGGATCGCCTGCGTCAGGCCGCGGGCGCTGGCTTCCATGCGGGTCGCGATGGCGAGGCCGGCCGCGTCGTCCTTGGCGCTGTTGATGCGCTTGCCGCTCGACAGGCGTTCCATCGCCTGCGACTGCATGTTGTTGGCAACACGCGAGTTGTTCTGGGCGCGAAGCGCGCTCACATTGGTGTTGATGACAGTCATCTTTGTTCCTTTCCGGCCTCGATGGCCATTCCCGTTATGTGAGGGCTCGAGGAGCGGTCACGAAAGCAGTAACGGCAGACCGCGCCGGCGCTTAAGTCCGTCCGTCAAAAAAATGCCGAAACCGCCGAAACATCACGAGGGCGCAAAGTTATCTATCTGAAAAACAGTAGATAAAATTTTTGGCATGAGCTTTGCATTGTTCCTTGCGTGCGGCGCACCGCCGCGCACCAGGACGGATGACAAAGCAATGAGCACGATTGACCCGAGCCGGCTGCTGCAGATGCGCAGTTCGATCCTCAATCAGAACCAGGCGCTGCAGCGCGCCGCGGGCCGCGGCGGTATCGGCGGTACGGAAGGCGGCGTTGAAGGCGCGGGGGGGACGCCCGATTTCGGCGCCGCGATCAACAATGCCTTGCAACAGGTCAACGCCCAGCAGTCGAAGGCAAGCCAGATCAGCGAAGCCTATGAACGCGGCGACACGCACGACATCGTCAGCGTGATGATCGAACGCCAGAAAGCCTCCCTCGGCTTCGAAACCACCCTGCAAGTCCGCAACAAACTGCTGTCCGCGTACCGCGACATCATGAACATGCCGGTGTAACCAATGGCCGAAGCACAAGTCCTTACCCCCGTCGATGGCGGCGCCGCGAACCGCCTTCCCGCCCCCGTTCTGGGCGGCCGGCTCGCACCGCTGGCCCAATTCGTCCGCCAACCGGCGGTGCAACGCGCGCTGCCCGCGATCGCGATGACGTCGGCGATCGGCATCGCCGCACTCGCCTATTTCACGATGCAGTCGGCACCGCAGGCGCAGCTGTTCGCCGGACTCGACGACAGCGACAAGGCGGCAGTCGCCGACGCACTTCAGTCGCAGGGCATCGCGCACAGCATCGATGCGTCGACCGGCGCGCTGACCGTCGACGCCGACAAGCTGCATCAAGCTCGCATCGCGCTCGCCGGACAGGGCCTGCCCAAGGCGGCGCCGAGCGGCGACAGCCTGATCGCCGCGCTCCCCATGGGGTCGAGCCGCGCGATCGAAGGCGAGGCGCTACGGTCGGCGCGCGAAGCCGACCTGTCGCGTACGATCGAAACGATCGACGCGGTCAAGAGCGCACGCGTCCACGTCGCCGCCGCCGAACCCAGCCTGTTCGTCCGCGAAGACAAGCCCGCCACCGCATCGGTGATGCTGACACTCCAAAATGGCCGCTCGCTTTCCGACGGCCAGGTGCAGGCGATCCGTTTCCTCGTCGCTTCATCGATCCCCGGCATGAACGCAGACCAGGTGTCGGTGATCGACCAGCGCGGAGCGCTGCTGTCCGACACCGCCAGCGGCAGCGACATGAAGGCCTTCCAGCTCCAGTTGCAGGTCGAGGACCGTTTCCGCCGCGCGCTGGACACCTTGCTCGGCCCGATGCTCGGCGCCGGCAATTACACCGTTGAAGTCCATGCCGACGTCGACATGTCGGAAAGCCAGGCGACGCGCGAAAGCTTCCCCGAAAACGACCGCGCGCTGACCAGCGAACAGATCATCCGCTCGACCAGCGGTTCAACCACCGCCCCCGCCGTCGGCATTCCCGGCGCGCTGTCGAACCAGCCGCCGCAAGCGACGACGGTCGTGGCCAACGGACCACAGCCGGCGCCCGCCCCCGCCGCCACGCCGGCAACCGAAAGCAATGAAAACGCCGCACGCGCCTATGAGGTTGGCCGCGAGATTTCCGTGACGCACTCGCCGCAGGGCAAGCTACGCCGCGTCTCGGTCGCCGTCGCACTCAATCAGGGCAAGAAGGCGCTGACGCAGGCCGATCTCACCAAGATCGACAACCTGGTGAAGGGCGCAATCGGTTTTGACGCGACGCGCGGCGATCTCGTCGCGATCAACCAGCGTCCGTTCGTGCAGGTCGAAGACACCTCGCCCGCCTTTTACGACCAAGGCTGGTTCATGCCGCTGATCAAGCAGGTCGGCGCGATCCTTGCCGCCTTGCTCGCCTTCCTGTTCATCGGCCGCCCGATGATCCGCGCCGCCAGGGAACGCGCCGCGAAACGCGCCGAACAGACTCAGGCGCTCGAGGCGTCGCTGCTCGCCGCGACCGACCGCCCGGCGCTTGCCAGTGGTCAGGGTGGCCACGAAATCACGCTCGAGATGATCGAACAGGCGCCAAGCTACGAAGCGCGCGCCAACCTTGTCCGCGCTTTTGTCCGCCAGGATTCGGCGCGCGCCGCGCTCGTCGTCCGCCACCTGATGCAGGAGGGTGTCCGTGCCTGAGCTTGCCGAAACCGAACTCACGCCGGCCATGCCCGCGATCGAAGGGTCGGCCGCCGCCGCGATCCTGCTGATGCTGCTCGACGAAAGTGAAGCCGCAACGATCCTCAAGCAGCTGGGCCCCGAGGAAGTACGCCAGCTCGCAAAGGCGATGTTCGACACCGCCAATGCCAGCGAACAGCAGATCGGGCAGGCGCTCGACCGCTTCGTGACGCGCAGCCGCGACGTCAGCGCACTCGCGATAGGCGCCGACACGCGCATCCGCACCGTGATCAATGAAGCCGTCGGCAATGTCCGTGCCGACAATATTCTTGCCGCCATTGCGCCGCAGCGGAGCGCCGCATCGCTCGAAATGCTGCGCTGGATGGACGTCGATGCAATCAGCGGGCTGCTCGCAAGCGAACATCCGCAGGTCGGCGCGCTGATCCTTTCGGTGCTCGTCCCCGACGTCGCCGCCCGCGCGATCGAGACACTCGACGAAGTGCTTCAGGCGGACCTCGTGCTGCGCGCCGCGATGCTGACCTCGGTCCCCGCCGCGGCGATCGAGGATCTGGAGTCGGTCCTCGCGAGTGCCAATGTCGACGGCCAGCGCGTCGCCAAGCAGGCGATCGGTGGACCGAGCGACGTCGCAAAGATCATGAAGAAGATGCCGAAGCAGCTCTCCGAACGCACGCTCCGTTCGCTCAAGAAGCACGACCGCATCCTCGCGCAGACCATCGAGGAAGAGATGTTCATCTTCGAAAATCTGCGCGACCTCGACAAGAAAAGCCTCAGCAGCGTGCTGCGTTCGGTCGACGCCGCCCAGCTCGCAATCGCGCTCAAGGGCGCCGACGAGGATATGGTCGACATGTGCCTTGCCACCATGTCGCAGCGCGCGGCGGAAACGATCCGCGACGAAATGGCCGAAATGACGATGGTCAAGCGCGCCGATGTTGATGATGCGCAGAAGAGCGTGATGATGATCGTTCGCCAGATGGCGGCCGCCGGTGAAATCATGATCGCGGGCGGAGGCGACGACTATGTCTGATCGCACCGCCGAAACCGGATTTGCACCCGTCTCGCTCACCGACGCGATGGCACGCAACGGTGGTTTTCGCCCCTTGTCCTTTGCGCCCGCGGCACAAGTCGCCGATTTCGCGGAGGAGAGCGCCGTCGACCTCGATCTCGACGATCCCTTCGCCCGCGGCCTTGCCGAAGGCCAGCGTATCGCCGAATCCGCCTTTGTGGCCGAGCGGCACCAGCTGCTGGCGCTGCTCGCCGGCGCCGAGGCGCTGCAAGACGAACCGAGTGAGGAACTCGCGCAACTGATAGCCGAAACCGTCGAACGGCTGGTGCGCCAGATCGTCGCGACAGCCCCGATCGATGCCGAATGGCTGCAGGCACAGGCCGAAACCGCCGCGGGGATGGTCGCCGACGCCGACAAGGCACGCACCTTGTGGGTTCATCCCGAGGATGCTGCCCTGCTCGCCGACAGCCCACTGACGATGACACTCGAAAGCGATCCCGCTATGGTGCGCGGTACCGTCCGCATCGAAACCTCGACCGGCTGGATCGAGCACGGCCGGGCGGTCTATCTCGACGAATTGCGTGCCGCGCTGGGCGCCGGGGAAGCTGCGTGACGCGCCGCCTCGCCCTTTCCGCGCTGCAGCTGCTCGACCCCGTCGACCTGACGCACGCCAGCCCGCGGCGTATCGGCACACTGGTGTCGCACGAGGGGATCATGCTGGAGGTATCGGGTTTCCCGCAGCCGCTGGGCAGCAACGTCCGCATCAAGTCGGCCGACAATGACTATGTCTATGGCGAAGTCGTCGGCTTTCGCGGTCATCGCAGCCTGGTCCTGCCGTTCGACACCAACAAGCCGCTCGTCACCGGTGCGCCGGTCGAACCGCACGGCGCATCAAGCATGGTTCCCGTCGGCAAGGCGCTGCTCGGCCGTATCATGGACGCACAGGGCAACCCGCTCGACGGCCGCCCGGCGATCAAATCGCAGTTCCAGTGGCCGCTCGCCGGACGCAAGGTCAATCCGCTGCGCCGCGGCCGCGTCACCCGCGCGCTCAACATGGGCGTGCGCGCGATCAACGGCTTGCTCACCGTCGGCGAAGGCCAGCGCGTCGCGATTATCGCGGGCTCGGGCGTCGGCAAGTCGGTGCTGATGGGCCAGATGATCGCCGGAACCGAATGCGATGTCATCGTCGTCGGGCTGATCGGCGAGCGCAGCCGCGAGGTCAGCGACTTCGTTGAAACCAAGCTGCCCCCCGAAGTGCGCAAGAAGTCGGTCGTCGTCGCGGTTCCCGCCGACCATCCGCCGCTGCTCCGCCTGCGCGCCGCGATGCGCGCGACCGCGATCGCCGAGGCGTTCCGCGCCGAGGGGAAAAAGGTCCTGCTCCTCATCGACAGCCTTACCCGTGTCGCGCACGCGCAACGCGAGATCGGGCTGACGCTGGGCGAACCGCCGACGATGAAGGGCTACCCGCCGTCGGTTTTCGCACTCATCCCCTCGCTGTGCGAACGCGCCGGCATCGACCGCGAAACGGGCGGTTCGGTCACCGCACTCTACACCGTCCTTGCCGATGGCGGCGATATCGATGATCCGGTCGTCGACTCCGCAAGAGCCATCGTCGACGGCCACATCATCCTCTCGCGCCAGCTCGCCGAACAGGGCGTCTATCCCGCGATCGACGTCGCCAAGTCGCTGTCGCGCACGATGGTCGATTCGGTCGATCCCGAGCATGCCGCCGCCGCCGCGCGCTTCCGCCAGCTCTGGTCGGCCTATGAAGAGA
This sequence comes from Sphingopyxis sp., assembly GCF_035565275.1. Taxonomy (GTDB): domain Bacteria; phylum Pseudomonadota; class Alphaproteobacteria; order Sphingomonadales; family Sphingomonadaceae; genus Sphingopyxis. The sequence goes on along the minus strand of NZ_DATMST010000030.1, from coordinate 3,977 downwards.
ATCGCGACCTGATGCTGATGGGCGCTTACGTCGCCGGCGCCGATCCGGTGCTCGACGAAGCGATCACGCGCCACGCCGACCAGCTCGCCTATGTGTCGCAGCCTGCCAAGGCGCAGGTCGATTTCGATATTTCCCGCCAAGCCCTGATTGAAGGATATTCCGCATGAACGCCCGCACCGCACGCCGCAAACGTATCATCCGCGTGCGCACCGTCGAACATCAGCTGGCGGAAGCCAACCTCGCGCGCGCGAACGGCGAACTCGCGAATCTCGTCGAACTGGCGAAGCGCCTCGAAACGCTGCGCGTCGACCTCGCGATGGCGAAGGGCGCGGTCGCGGGGCGCGCGCTCAACACCGTCGGCGAACTCGCGATGCGGCTCGACATCGCACAGGAGAATCTCACCGCACCGCTTGTGAACGCAAGCGCCCGCCGCGACCATATGGGCGCGCTGGCGCAGAGCGCGATGGTCAGGGAAGAATCGGCGGTTCGCCTTTACGAACGCAGCCGCAAGTCGGCCGAACAGGAAATGGAGCGCCGCAGCGACGCCAACCGCCCGCATCGTGCGCGCGCCGGCATGCGCCTGCGCCTGATCGAAGGCGGCGCATCATGATGGGCGCGCCCTCTCTCCCCTCCGCACAAGGCGCGATGCCCGCCGGCTTCGCCACCTTTCTCTCCAACATCGGGCAGCTTCCCGGCGGTGGCAGCGAAGGCGGGTTCGGCCAGCTGCTCGCCACGGCGCCGGTTACTGGCGCCCCGATCCCGAATGCTGCCGCGACGGTCGAGACCGATACCGCGCTGCCTGCCGAAGCTGGCACCCCGCAAATCGATTCACCGCCGACCGAGGCTGGCGTGACCCTCGACGTCCCGGTCGCGAAGCTCGCATCCGGCGAAGCCGATGTCACGACGCTGGCGGCGAATCTGCTGATCGCGCTGAACGGCGGAGTGCCCGGCAACATGCCTGCGCCAGGCAAGCCGGTTCCGGCCGAAGCCGAAGCTGACACTGCGCCCGAGGTCGCCACCACCGGCGAAGCCGCATCCACCGCCGCGGCAACAAATTGGGCGGGCGTCGTGGCCGCCGTCATCCCCGCTGGCGCGAAACCCGCCAAGCCGGCCGAAGCCTTGGCCGTCCCGGCAGACACCGACGCGCCGGCCACGCCCGTCACCGCACATGCGCGCAACAATGCGACGCCGCTGCCGATGCTTGCCGGCACCGAACCCCAAGCCGCGAAAGCCGATGCCGCGCCGTCGATGACCGTCCTCTTCACCCAGCCGGCGTCGCAGGCGGCGACAACGCTTGCCACCGCCGCGCCGGTGCAGGTTGCCGAACGCGTACTCGATATGGGCAGCGACACGCTGTGGATCGACCAGCTCGCGCGCGACATAACCGCTGCGAAATCGGAGGATGGCGACATCAGCTTTCGCCTGATGCCGCGCCATCTTGGCCGCCTCGACGTCGCGATGAAGATGGGCGATGAGGGCATGTCGCTGAAGATGGACACCCGTCATGAGGCGACCGCGACGATCGTCACCGCCGCGCAGGCAAAGCTCGTCGACGAACTGCGCCAGCAAGGTGTCCGCGTTGCAGGTACCGAAGTGACCTGCACCCCGGGCGAGACCGGGCGCCAGTCGCAAGGACAGAATTACCAGGGCCAGGGCCGCGCCGGGGCGCCCGATCCTGCCCATCTCATCGAAACAGCCACCGAACGCGCCGAGCCGCGTGACGAAGACCGCGCCGCCGACCGCCGCGGCCGCTTCGCCTGATCAGAAAGGGTGCCATCATGGCCAAGGATAATGTCGAAGCCGAGCCCAAGAAGAAGGGCAAGTTCAAGAAACTGCTGCTGATCGGTGTCGCTGCGATCGCGCTGATCGGCGCGGGCGCGGGCGCGGGCATCTATTTCGGCGCGCTGTCGGCGCACGAGGCGAAGCCCGAGGACAAATATCCGAAGCTCGTCCTGCGCGGCAAGGAGGACGCCGCCCCCGCCGCCGAAGGCGAAGACAAGGAAGCGCCGCCGAAGGTCGGAACCGTTTCGGTCCCCAACGACAAATTCAAGGTCGACCCCAAGAAGTACGAGATCACCTATTATCCGATCACCGACGCCTTCACGACGAATCTCGCCGACGGATCGGGCTTCCTGCAGATAGGTATCAGCCTTTCCACCTTCTACGACGGCAAGGTTATCAATAATATCAAACGCCAGGCCGTGCCGATCCGTTCGGTTGTGCTTATGGTGCTTGCCGAACAGGATCCGGCCTCGCTCTCCACATCGCAGGGGAAACAGCGGCTTCAACGTCAGTTGACTGCCGCGATCAACGATGTGCTGCGCGACAAGGAGGGTTTCGGGGGTATCGACAATGTTTATTTCACGAGTCTGGTGATCCAGTGACCGCCGGTGCGAAAACCGTCAAAGCCGTGAAGACGCCAAGCGCGCCCGCGCCCGCGGACAACAAGGCGTCGCTGCTGCTGCGCAAGGCGGCGGACAGCTATGCCTTCCCCGCGCTTGAGGGCGTGGCGAACCAGTTCGCGCGCAGTCTGCGCGACCTCGTCCGCGCGCTCGGCGCACCGGCGATTCAGGTCGAGCGCGCCGGCGCCGAGCAGTTGAGCTTTGCCGAATGGAGCGCATCGGCAGCGCCCGCGATCTTCTGGCGTTATCACGCGCCGCCGCTCAAGGGGCCAGTGCTGCTGGCCGCGCCGCGGACCCTGCTCCTCCAGCTCGTCGATATCTTCTATGGCGGAAAGGGCCAGCTCGCCGCCGAACGCGAAGAGCTGACCGACGCCGAAGAGCGCTTTGCCGCACGCCTCGGCCGCGACATCGGACTGCAGCTCGCCGGCGCATGGCGCGACAAGCTCGCGATCGAGCCCGAACTGGATTATGTGACCGCCGACCCCACGAAGCTCGCCGCGGTGCGCGCCGACGACGAATTGTTCGTCCAGCGCTTCACGCTGCGCGGTGCGCCGTTCGAGGGGCGGACGATCATGTGCGCCTATCCCGTCGCGGCGCTGCGCAGCGTGGCAGGCGACGAACTGCTCCCGGAGGTGCAGGGGGCCGGCGCCGCCGATCCCGCATGGACCGGCGCGCTCGACAAGGCCCTGCGCGACGTCCGCATGCCCGTCCGTTCTGTGCTCGCACGCCCCGAGATCAGCCTCGTCAAGTTGCTCGCGCTCGAAGTCGGCGACATCATTCCGCTTTCCATGCCGCGCCATGTGCCGGTGACCGTCGCCGGGCGCAGCTTCGCGTTCGGCAGCATCGGCGAGGCCAATGGCAACGCCGCCATCATGATCGACCATATCGAAAAAGGACCGGACCATGACTGATATCGCTGACGCCCCGAAGGTCGCGCGCGCCGACCGGCGCGACAAGAGCATCGCTGCTGCGCCCAACTTCGACCTGCTCGCCGGCGTCTCGCTGCGCGTGTCGGTCGAGGTCGGCTCGACCTCGATGACGCTCGCCGAACTGCTCGCGCTGGGCGAAGGCAGCGTCATCGAACTCGACCGCGCCGCGACCGACCTGCTCGACATCTATGCCAATGGCACGTTGATCGCGAAGGGCGAGATCGTCAGCGTCGATGGCCGGTACGGCATCCAGGTCGCCGAAGTCGTCGCGCCGGCGCGCGGACTCGAAGGCTTCGAACGGAGAGCCTGATGTTCGAATATATCCTCCGCCTGCTCATCCTGCTGCCGATCGTCGGCGGCATGGCTTGGGGCAGCCTGTGGCTGTGGAAACGCGTCCAGACGGGCGTCCCGCTGGTGGGCGGCGGCGCCAAAACGCGCGCGGTCGAAATGATCGACGTGCTGCCGCTCGGGCCGGGATCGAAACTCGCGGTGGTCGAATTCGCCGGGCAGCGGGTCCTGATCGCTGTGTCGCGCAACGGCATCACGCGCATCGCCGACGACAGCCAGGGCGATTTCCATGCCGACTGATCGCCGTTTCTGGCTGCGCGCCGCGGCGCTCGCCGGCGGCGCGGCGCTGCTCTGCGCG
>NZ_DATMST010000029.1:0-1707 GCF_035565275.1 Sphingopyxis sp. | reverse complement strand
CTTTTATATCCGGGCGCTTGCCGCCTTCGCGCTGCGCGGCTAACGCGCCCGCCATGACTGCACACAAGCCCGGCGATCCCACGACCCTCAACCGCCTTTACGGCCGTTCGAAGGGTAAACCCCTGCGCGCGGGACAGCAGGATCTCGTAGAAACGCTGCTCCCCCAGATTGCAGTACCCACCGAAGGCGAAGTCACCGCCGAACGCCTGTTCGGCTATGACCGTCCCCTGCATTTCGAGATCGGCTTCGGCGGCGGCGAGCATATGGCGGGGCGCGCCGACATGCTGCCCGATCACGGCTTCATCGGCGCCGAACCTTTCGTCAACGGCGTGGCGCAAGCCCTCGTCCATGTCGCGGGCGATCATGGCGAGCGTCTTCCGATCGGCAATGTCCGCATCCATCATGGCGATGCGCTGGAAGTTCTGCGCCGTATTCCGGACGAAACGCTGAGCTTCGCCTACCTGCTCCACCCCGATCCCTGGCCCAAGGCGCGTCACGCGAAGCGGCGGATGATGAACGACGGGCCGGTCGACCTGATCGCGGCGAAGCTGAAACCCGGCGGCGAATTCCGATTCGGTACCGATCATCCCGTCTACCTCGCCCACGCGCTGATGGTCATGCGGCGGCACCGCCACCAGTTCGAATGGCTGGCACAAGATGCGCAGGATTTCCTGGTCCGTCCCGGCGGATGGCCCGAAACGCGCTACGAGGCGAAAGCGCGCTCGCAGGGGCACGAGGTCTGGTATTTCCGCTGGCGCCGGACCGACGCAAGATAGGCACGCCTTGCCAGGTGGTTATTCATGACGAAGCGCGTCAACCGGCCGGCCTCGCGCGGCGGCAACAACCTGCGCCCACATCACGACCATCGCAAAAGCAATCGTCCCGACCGCAATGCCCGCGAGAATCCAGAGGTCTGGATCGATGCGCGAGGCGAATTGCTCGAGCCAGCGAGCCATGACCACATAGCTCAGGCCGATTCCAATCGCGCAGGCAACAAGCACCGGCAGCAGAAATTGCCAGAGCAACAGCCCGACGATTGCACCCGGTGACGCTCCCATGGCGCGCCGGATGCCGATTTCCTTGGTCCGGCGATCGACGGTGAAGGCCGACAGCGCGAACAGTCCCATGGCAGCAATCCCCAGCGCCACCAGCGCGCACGCACCGATCACGCGTCCCTGAACGATTGTAGCACGGTACCGATCCGCCTCGATCTGCGCGAGCAGGCGCATCTTGAGTGGCCCGCCGTCCCCCATCACGCGCCCCAGCCGGTCAAGATGGCGGCGCACCTCGGGCAGCGCAGCCGGGTCTGTTTCGACCGCCAGCACACCCCATTCGGGCGTCCCCGCATTGTATATCAGCTCGCCCGCCGGCTCGAGCACGCTCGCCGCGGCATCGGGCACGACACCGATGATCACATAGGGTTCGGTGGGCGGATTGGGCCCCACCTGCAACGAGATCGCGAGCGGCTGGCCGATCGCGGCCTGCGGCGACCCGAAGCCGAAATGGCGAGCGGCGGTCTGGTTGACGACAAGCTCGCGGCGCGCTGCATTGCCGCCGCGCTCGGGCGAGAAGACGCGCCCGGCCAGCGGCTGAAGCCCCGTCAGCGCGAAGAAATGCGGGTCGACGTCGACGAAACCGGGGGTGAAGCGCCGGCCCTCGCGGTTGATCGCGGTGACCGCGCCCTGCGGGGCGAGGTTGAACGCGCCC
>NZ_DATMST010000028.1:0-5378 GCF_035565275.1 Sphingopyxis sp. | reverse complement strand
GGTGCCCGGATACGGATCGCGGTCGAACGCCGGCGCCGCGTCGGCGACGGGCGTCGGTGCGGATCGCGGCCGCTCGGACGCCGCGCATCCTGCAAGCGCGGTGGCCGCGAGAAGGACGAGCGCAGCGTGCCTCATTTGGCGTCGGGGGTGACCGAGCGGATCACGCCGCCCTTGTCGTCGAGGAAATCGATCGACGCCTTGCCGTCGGGGGTGACCTTCATCAGGATACGCGGACGGCCCATCGCGTCGTTGAGCATCACCGCCGACTCGCGGTCGCGCGTCTTGCCGACATAAAGCCGCTGGCGGCCGAAGCTTCCGTCCGCCTGCACCTTTTGCAGCGCGGCGGTCTTTTCGGGACCGTCGGGCATCTTCGACAGCCGTTCGGCCATGTCGAAATCGAGCGGGGCATCGGGGCGGTCGTTGACGACCATCGCGGCCCAGCGCCGGCCGTTATATTCATTCTGGGTCAGCTGGATCACCTGATCCTGCTCATATTGGTCAAAGCTCAGATGGCCGCCGCCCGATACCTTGCCGTCGGGGCCCCTCTGGCCGCTGAAGGTCAGGCCGCCGTTTTCGGATCCTTCGTTGTTGTAGAAGATGATCCCCGCGCCGCGGTTGCCGCTCGGATGCGGACGTTCCTTGCCATGCATGATGATGCCCGGCGAGCGGCTGGTGTTCGACACGATCATGCGGATCGTCCCGTCGTCCTCGCGGATGTTGATCCGCTTGACGTCGATCTCGTCGAACGCCGCCTTGGCGGGCGCGGTGTCGGCGCCGGCGCTGGTCGTCATGGCGATTGCACAGGCGGCGGTGAGCACGCCCGAATAGAGCACGAGAAGGCGGTTGGTGTTCATGGCGTTTCTCCATTGGCAGGATGCAGGACGGCGGGAAGGTAACGATCGCGAAGTTCGGTCGCGCGCGAGGTCATCGGCTGCGCCGCGCCGCGGATGAAGACGGCAGTCGGGCGGGCGAGCGTGTCGAGCGGATCGCCGTCCCAGATCACGACGTCGCCGTCCTTGCCGACCTCGAGCGAGCCGATATGGTCGGCGAGGCCGAAGATGCGCGCAGGGCTGATCGTGATCGATGCGAGCGCCGCCGTCCAGTCGAGCCCGTTGGCGACGGCGTTACCCGCGTTGTAACGCATCTCGCGCTCACGGTGATTGCCATTGCCCTCGATCGCGATGGTGACCCCCGCGGCGGCGAGGCGCGCGGCGTTCGTCAGGGTCGCACCCAGCATCTCGAACGATGCGGGCGTATTTTCGACGGGTGTCAAAAGGACGGGAACCCCCGCGGCGGCGATCTCGTCCGCGACGCGCCAGCCCTCGCTCGCGCTTTCAAGGATCAGCTTCAGCCGCTCCTCGCGCGCCAGCGCCAGCGCATCGCGGATGTCGGCGGCGCGGTTCACGCTGACGAGCAGCGGCATGCGTCCCTCGACGACGGGGATGAGCGCGTCCATGTCGGCGCGTGACAGCGCATAAGCGCGCGTCTCGCCGCGGTCGTACGCGGCGCGGCGTATCTTGTAGTCGCGCACCTCGGCAAAGAGTGCGCGCAACGCGACAAGCTCGGCGCCGCGTGCACCGCCTGCGCGCTCGGCCCCCGCGTCGCCCATGTCCAGCACCATCGCGACCCCGCGCTTCATCAGCATCGCCCGGCCATCGAGCACGACGGCGGCCGCCTGCCCTGCGAACAGCAGTTCGCGGCCGCCCTTGTCCTTGTAGGCCGGAGTGGCGATCGCGCGGGTGATGCCGCCCAGCCGCGCGACGGGGATCAGCAGCGAGTCGGGATTGAGCCCGTAGCCCGCGTCGAAAGCAGCGCTGAGGTCGCTTGCGTCAGTGGCGCGATCGTCGGTCGCCTCGACCGCGCGCACTTCGATCAGCCCGAGCGCAGTACCCGCCGCGACAAGGCCGGGGGTCACGATCTTGCCCGTCGCGTCGACGATTTTCGCTCCGGCCGGCACCGCGACATCGGCCCCGACTGCCACGATCCGGCCGCCCGTGATCACCACCGTACCGCGCCCGATTTCGCCCATCGGCCCCATGGTGACGACACGGCCTCCCGTGATTGCAACCGTCTGGGCCGCGGCGGGCATGGCGCAGACAAGGGCAAGAACGGTGGCAAGAGCGCGGATCATCGCGCGAACTCCTGCCCGGGCTGGCCGAGTATGAAATCGGACGGTTTTTGATAGCGTGGGTCGGCGCGGTCCCACTGGATCACCCCGTCGACCCACACCCGGTCGGCGAGCGCATAGACGCTGAACGGGTTCGCGCTCCACAGCACGACGTCGGCCATCTTGCCGGGTTCGAGCGTGCCGACCCTGTCGACGATTCCCATTGCCTTTGCCGGATTGGCGGTGATCCATTTGATCGCCTCGCCCCGGCTGATCGACAGGCCGGCGTGGTTGGCGGCGGTCATCGCGATACCGGCTTCCTGATTGAGACGCTGGATGAGCAGACCGTCGTCCGAGTGGATGATAGCGCAGCCGCCGGCGGCGTCGATCATCGGCGCATTTTCCTCGATCCCGTCGAGCGATTCCATCTTCGCGCCCCAGCTGTTCGCCCAGGTCGCGACGCAAATATCTTCCTTTGCGAGCAACGGAGCGATCTTGAACGCCTCGTTGGCGTGGTGGAATGTGCGGATCCTGAATCCGAACTCGCGCGCGACATCGACCATTACCGCCATCTCGTCGGCGCGGTAGCAATGGTTCTGGACGAGAATTTCGCCGCGCAGCACCCCGGCGAGCGTTTCGAGCTGCAGGTCGCGTTTCGGCGGATCGCCCGCCTTCCCGTCCGCTTCCCATTTGTCCCGGCGACGGACGTAGTCGGCGGCGTCGATCCATGCCTTGCGATAACCCGCGACATTGCCCATTCGCGTTGCCGGCGAACGCCCCTTGCCGCCATAGACGCGCTTCGGATTCTCGCCGCATGCGATCTTCAGGCCATAGGGCGCGCCCGGGAACTTCATGCCTTGCGTCGTCACCGAGGGCACATTCTTGAGCGTGACCGAGCGGCCGCCGAACAGATTGGCCGACCCCGGCAGGATCATCAGGCTGGTCACCCCGCCCGCCCGCGCCAGGCGGAACTTCGGATCTTGCGGCCATACCGAATGCTCGGCCCAGACCTCGGCGGTGTTCGGCGACACCGCTTCATTGCCGTCCTCATGCGACGGCGTCGCGGGCGAGGGGTAGACGCCGAGATGCGAATGCGCATCGATGATCCCGGGCGTCACCCATTTCCCGCGGCCGTCGAGGCGGGCATAGCCCTCGGGTACCGGCAGCGCGGTGCCCACGGCTTCGACCTTGCCGTTCGCGATCAGGAGCGTCGCATCGACAATCTCGGCTCCGGTCCCGGTCAACAGCGTCGCGCCGACGATCGCCAGAGGCGCCGCGGCGGCGGGATGATAGGTACCCGGAAACGGATCGTCGGGAGCGCCGTGCGCTGCCAGCGCCCCGCTCGCAGCCGCGAGCGATATCAGCGCACCGCACACTCCGCCCAACTGCTTCGGTCTCGATGTCATTCTTCCCGCCTCCCCGATTTGACGAGCGACGAGCGCCGCGAATCCGCCATTCGATTTTTGCCCGTTCGGCGATGGCGGATTCGCCCGCACGAACCATCGTTCTCGGCAGGGTGAGATGTTCCGCAGACGGCGGAGCAATGGAGGGGCCGAATTTTGTGGAATGACGATTGCCTGGCGCGCCGGGCCGAACATCTTTCGACGCAGCTCCCCGCTCCCCATTTCCCGTCCGAATTCGGCGACGAGATCATCCTGTTCGATTCGGGTTTCGCGGCGCCGCAGCTGCTTCCCGACCTCAGCCGCTTCGCTGCCGAAGCGCTGACGGGGCACCGCGAAGAGGTGCTGCAATATGCCTCCGGCCGCGGGCAGGCCTATTTGCGCGAATGGCTCGCGAACTGGATGAACGAGGATGGCTGCGCACTGACCGCCGACCATATCCTGATCACCAACGGCGCCAAGCAGGGCATCGACCTCGTCTGCCGCCTGCTGCTCGACGAAGGCGATGCGATCGTCGTCACCGCACCGACCTATTTCACCGCCATCCCGATCTTCCGCAATTACGGCGCCGAATTCATCGAGATCGGGCAGGACGAGGCCGGGCTCGACGTCGACGCGCTCGAAGCCGCACTCGATGGACGCGCCGCCGCAGGGAAGGCACCGCCCAAATTCATCTACAACATCCCCGAATTCCATAATCCGACCGGCGCGACGATGCCCGCCGCGCGGCGCGAAGCGCTCGTCGCGCTGGCCGAGGCGCGCGGTATCCCGATCGTCGAGGACAGCCCCTATCGCCGCGTGCGCTTCGATGGACCCGACGCGCCCCTGCTGAAAGCGCTCGACCGTTCGGGGTCGGTCTTTCACCTTGGCACATTCTCCAAGCTCGTCGCACCGGGCCTCCGGATCGGCTGGGTTGCCGCCGAGCCCGCGCTGGTCGCGCGGATGGTCCAGCTCAAATCCGAGGGCGGTTCGTCGCCGCTGATCCAGCGGACCATCTATGAATTTGCGCGTTCGGACCAGTTTTCGGCGCATATCGCACGCGTGCAGCGCGAATATCGCAAGCGCCGCGACCATATCGTCGCCGCAGTCGCGCGCGAGCTCCCGGGCGCTGCGGTCGCGGTGCCCGAAGGCGGCTATTACGTGTGGCTGACGCTGCCCGGCCATGTCGACGGCGACCTGCTCGCCGCGCGCGCCCACGACGCCGGGGTCCATCTGATTGCGGGCAGCCGCTTCTTCGCCGCGCAAAGCACCGCCGCGCCGCGCAACCATATCCGCCTGTCCTACAGCTATACGACGCCGGATCAGATCGACGACGGGATCAGGCGGCTGGGCGCGGTCTATCGGGCGCTGGCCGGCCTATGACCATCGCTTCCCCTCTCGTCGAGTTTCGCGGTGTCGAGAAACGCTATGCCGCGGGCGGCCCCGCCGCCGTCGCCGATCTCGACCTTGCGATCGAGCGCGGGGAATTTCTGACGCTGCTCGGCCCGTCGGGGTCGGGGAAGACGACAACGCTGATGATGCTTGCGGGTTTCGAAACCCCGAGCGCGGGCGCGATATTGCTTGGCGGCGCATCGCTCGCCGACCGCCCGCCGTACCGGCGCAACATGGGCGTCGTTTTCCAGAATTATGCGCTGTTCCCGCATATGAGCGTTGCCCAAAATGTCGCCTTCCCGCTGCGCGTGCGCGGGATCAAGGGAAGCGAAGCGGCGAAGAAGGTCGCGAACGCGCTGGCGCTGGTGAAACTCGACGGGCTCGGCGAGCGGCGTCCCGACGCCCTGTCGGGCGGCCAGCGCCATTGCGGACGATCTTGGTGTTGGCGTCAGATCGAGGGTGGCCGCATTTCCATTCGGCGCTCATTGGCCTACCCTCGC
>NZ_DATMST010000027.1:0-5019 GCF_035565275.1 Sphingopyxis sp. | reverse complement strand
GCGCTCGGCTGGCCCTGCGCGGCGGTCGGTGCCGCCCCGGGGGTTCCGGCGACGGTCCGGGTCACGTCGGGCTTGTCGGGCGTGGGAAAGAATTTCTCGGAGACGAAATTCCAGCCGATCAGGATTGCCACCGACAGCAGGATGGCCGTGATCATGTTACGCTTGTCGTCCACGCTCGTTGGTCTCTCTTCGTATCAAATATTATCGGGAAATGCCGTGCCTATGGCACGGGGTCGTAGCCATGACCCCCCCAAGGATGGCAGCGCAATAGCCGCTTTGTCGCCAACCAGCCACCCTTGATCGCACCATGGCGCTGGAGCGCGGTGATCGCATAGGCGCTGCACGATGGCGCGTAGCGACAGGTGGGCGGAAGGATGCGCGAAGGGCCGATTTGCCATCCGCGCGCGATCAGGATGAGCAATTTCGCGATCATGCCGGTTTCGCGAGCTTCTTTGCCGCGCGCTTCAATGCCGAATCGAGATGCTCGCCAAGGTCGGCGAAGACGATATCGTTGCCGCCCGGCCGACCGATCAGCACATGGTCGGCGCCGGCGATGCCCGATTCGGGCAGCATGGCGCGCGCAAGTTCGCGAAAGCGCCGCTTCATCCGGTTGCGCGTGACGGCGTTGCCGACCTTCTTGCTGACCGTATAGCCGATGCCCGGCGCATCGTCGCCGTCGCCGCGATGGCGGACGAGCAGGACAAAGCCGGGCATGGGAAAGCGAAGGCCGCGATTCGCGGCCAGAAATTCGCTACGTTTTGAAAGCGTTCGCACCAGTGTTACTGGCGCAGAAGCGTCAGCGATCAGGCCGACAGCTTCTTGCGGCCCTGGGCGCGGCGGTTGGCGAGAACCTTGCGGCCGCCGACAGTCGCCTTGCGGGCGCGGAAACCGTGGCGACGCTTGCGAACGAGGCGGCTCGGTTGATAGGTACGCTTCATCGCGGTATCCCCAAATTCTCTCAAAAGGCTCTAACAGAAAAGGGCCGCCAAACGTGGGCGGCCACTGATGGGGGCGCGGATAAGCGAGAGTCGGGGCAAAGTCAATTACCATCGCGGCGGTTTTCCGGTGCCTTGCCGTGGAAAGCGGCCTTTTTGATCGCTTCCAGCGCCGCACGTTCGCGTTTCCGCGCCGCGCTCGCGCGCCGCATCACGCGGTCGGTCCACGCAGCATAGCGCGGGTGGCGCCATTTGAAGCGAACATAGATGCGCTTCGCCCACGCGCTGTTCTGCAGGCACAGCATCAGGCCGAGCGGAAAGAGGATGATAAAGCCGGGGCCGGGCAAGATGCCGACGATCGGCGCGATCGCCATCATGAGGAGGCCGAGGATGAACAGCGCCAGCCGGACCTGCGCGGTCGATCGCAATCGCTGATAGAGGCTCCGCTTCGCCATGGAGGCGATGTGGGGGAGGCGGTGGCGTGTTACAAGGATAAAGCAGCGCCCAAAGCGATGCCGCGTCAGTCGAGCGTGACGAAGCGGGCCATGTCGTCGCGTGTCAGATAGCGGACGTCGTCGAACGGCGTGCTGTTGGTCAGCGCGTAAAATTCGCGTGCCTTGGCGTCGTTCAATCCCATTTCACGGTAATAGCCCAGATATTCGGCATGGACCGGGTCGCTCGCCGGATAGTCGTTCGCCTCGCGGCCATATTCGTCGGCCCAGCTATGAACGCCGAATTCGGCATCGGGCGCTGCACGGCGGGTGGTGCCCGCGAGCCACAGCTCGACCGCGCCCGAACGGATCGAGCCGCCCGCCGGAACGACGGTTTCCATGCCCGCGCGGCGGATCGCGCGCGCGAGGACCAGATTGGCTTCCTCGTCGAGGCTGCCGGGGCAGTCGACCATCTCGAGCCGCTGCAGCCCCGGAAAGGCAGCGAGCATCGCCGCGAACTGGCGCGGCGTCGCCGAGGTGACATCGCCCGCCATGCGGACGGTTGCGCGATCGATCACCGAGAAGGGGCCATAGGTCGCCTTGGCATGGCCGAGCGTCGCGAGGTCTGCCGACGGAGCATAGCGTCGGGTCGAGGCGAAACCGGCATCTTCGGCGAGCGCTTCGTCATCCAGCAGCGCAGCATCTTCGTCGATAAATTCCGCGCCGTCGTGATTGCCCGCATCGTCCCAGGTCCAGGTCACCGTGGTGGTGGTGATCGTCATGACCTGCTGCGCCTGCGCCGGCGCGAACGCCAGCACCGCCGCCAAAGCAGCGATAATGAGCGTGCGCAGGAAGGCGGACGGCGAAGCCATGCGCCCGCCTTCGCGCGTGCGCGCCTATCAACTGGCAAACAGGCACCGTCAGCAGCCCGTTAACCCCGTTTCGGGACGCCCGGAATCTCTACCCCGGCCTTCGCCGGGGTAGAGATGGCTCAATCGCGATCGGGGGCGCCGAGCGGGAAGTAGGCGCGATAGGGCCGGGCATCCTCGACGCAGCGCGACACCGACGGATGCGCGAGCAGCCGCGCGCGATAGCCGCGCAGATTCTCGTGCGTCTCCGGGATTTGATGGACCCAGTCAGCATAGAAAAGCGACGGCGCCGCCGCGCAATCGGCGAGCGTGAAGCCATGAGGCGTCGCCCAGCCGCCGCCGGCGAGCTCCTTGTCGAGCCAGCCGTACACGGTTTCGAGCGCGGCCTTCGACTGTTCGACGATCAGCGGCACATGATTTTCGGGTCCCCTGATCGCATCGGCCACCACCGCCTGCATCCGGCCCATGACATGGTTGTCGAAGATGCGGTCGAACAGACGGACCTTCAGCGCCGCGTCGAAATCGGCGGGGATCAGCCGCGGTTCGGGCGCCAGATGGTCGAGATATTCGATGATGATCGACGATTCGAAGTACGGCACGCCGTCGTGGACGAGCAGCGGGAACTGCCCGACCGGCCAATGCGCTCTCAGCTCGGGCATATGCTGCGGAAAGGCCGGGTCGACCGAGCGATATTCGAAATCGATCCCCTTTTCGTACAGCGCGATCAGCGCCTTCCACGTGTAGGAGGAGAAGGGGTGGCCATAATAGACGAGCATCAATTGCTATCCTTGCGCGTCAGCCAGGCGAGCGGCCAGCCGACAAGGAAAATATGCGGGAACAGCGCGATCGCGCCCTTGACGAGGTCGGTCGGCGGAAAGGCCATTCCAAAGCGCAGGGGCAGCACGATCCCGTTCATGATGACGTAGAGCAGCAGCCCGTAGAGCGTGCCGGTCAGCCACCACGGCCATGCCGTCAGCGCGCTCCAGCGGCGTGCGACGAAGAACCATGCCGCGACCATCGCGCCCATGATCGCGAAATGCGTCGCGAGCCCCGCGATGTCGCCGCCGACGCCCCACTGCCGCGCGCCGTCGCCGAACGGCCCGCTCGCGACCGCATGCAGCATGCCGGACACGGTGCCGCCCTGCACCACGCTCGATACCGCCGCATAGACGATGTCGAGCGTGCCGCAGAGCAGCCATGCGAAAACGACCGGTTTCCCCCGCTGAGTCATATCACTCTCCCCTGATCGCGGCCTCGATCGCCGCGATGTCGATCTTTTTCATCGTCATCATCGCGTCGAACGCGCGCTTCGCCGCTGCCTTGTCGGGGTGGGTCATCACGTCAGTCAGCACGCGCGGGGTGATCTGCCAGGACAGGCCCCATTTATCCTTGCACCAGCCGCACATGCTTTCCTCGCCGCCGTTGCCGGTGATCGCGTTCCACAGCCGGTCGGTTTCTTCCTGCGTGTCGGTATGGACCTGAAAGGAAAAGGCCTCGCTGTGCCTGAAGGTCGGCCCGCCGTTGAGCCCGATGCACGGGATGCCGAGCACGGTGAAGTCGACGGTCAGCACATCGCCTTCCTTGCCGCTCGGATTGTCTCCGGGCGCGCGGTGGACGGCGCCGACCTTGCTGTCGGGAAAGAGCGAGGCGTAGAAATGCGCCGCCTCTTCGGCGTCCTTGTCGTACCACAGGCACAGCGTCACGGGATTCCTGCTCATTTCGCCTCTCCTTTTACCGGGCATCCGATCGACCATGTATGGCCGAACGGATCCTTGATCTGACCATAGCGGTCGCCCCAGAACATATTGTCGAGCGGCATGGCGACGCTCGCCCCCGCGGCGACCGCGCGTTCGAACCAGGCATCGGCGTCGTCGACCTGCAGGTGCAGCGTCACCCCGTCGGGGGGACCGCTCTCATTCTCCACATATTCGGGAAATTCGTCGTGCAGCATCAGCGATGCGCCATTCACCGTCAGATGCGCATGCATCAGCCGCACGCCGTCGTCGGCGGGCATGCGCATATTCTCTCTCGCGCCGAACGCCTTGATATAGAAATCGATCGCCTCGCTCGCGCGCTTGTCGGCAATCGCGAGGTGCGGGGTCAGTCCCGTGGCCGGACCCTGATTGTCCATCGTCTCTCTCCCTTATTTCCGCGGGCCGACGAGGCCGAACGACGCGCCCTGCGGGTCGATGCCGTTCATCGCATATTCGCCGCCGGGGATTTCCATCGGTTCGCTGGTGATCGTGCCGCCGTTGGCGGTGATCGCCGCATGCGCGCGATCGATATCGTCGACGCCGATATAAAAGCTCCACACCGGCACCGGATAGCCCTCCATCAACGGCATCACCGCGCCGATCATCACGTCGCCGCGCTGGATGAAGCGGTAGGCGCCGATCGGGCCCATATCCATCTCGCCCTCCTGGCCCCAGCCGAAATGCGTTTTGTAAAAGTCGATGGCGGCGTCGGGGTCGCTCGTCGCGAGTTCGTTCCAGCGCATATGCTGCGCCTCGGTGACCGAAAACACGTCGCTCTCCATGCCCTCCATCCCCTCGGGAGGAATAGGCTTCATGATATAGAAGGGCGCGCCCTGCGGATCGCTGACCATCGCGATGCGCCCGACGGGCAGGTCGGTCGCGGGCATGTGTACCGCGCCGCCGTCGGCCTTGATCGCGTCGATCGCCGCATCGACGTCGGCAACCTCGAGATAGCCCATCCACGCCGGCCGCGCGCCGCCTGCGAGCATGTCGGCGTTCAGCGCGAGCACCCCGCCCGCATTGCCGCCGT
>NZ_DATMST010000026.1:0-22001 GCF_035565275.1 Sphingopyxis sp. | reverse complement strand
GGTCGGCGACCGCGCGCGCGTCGCGGATGTCCTGCCCCGCGCAGCAGGCACCGACGCGCTTCGCCTTGGCGCCATGGTCATAAAGCTGGAGCGTCACGCCGATCACCTCGGCGCCCGATCGCGCGGCGAGCGCGGCGACGACGCTCGAGTCGACTCCGCCCGACATCGCGACGACGATTCGCCGGTCTTTCAGCGGCATCGGCAGCTGAAAGTCGGCCTGGGCAAGCCCGGCAGGGGAAGGAATCGTCTCGATCATGATCGGCGCCATCTAGGGATGCGAATGCAAAAAAGCCAGCTTTTCCGCGCAAAGTGTCAAGATATTGACGGGGGTTAAGCTTCGCTAACAGGTTCTGAAACAGGCATTTACGGGACCTTAGCTCCTCTGGCGTAGACGAGTCGCATGAACTTCGTTCCATCCGATCTTCCGCGCATCGCCGGTGCGGCCAAGCTGTCAAAGCCCGGCTTCGACATCATATTGGCGGTGTCCAGCGCGCGCCAGGCCGCCCTGCCGACGGTGCGGCAGCTGCGGACGCAGGCGCATCGCGAACGCCATGCGGCGAAGCTTAACGCCGTGCGCCACATATTTTGCGGGACGCGCGCAAGGGCGGAACAAAAAGCCCCCCGCGTCGTTCGTTTCTTCGATTTGTCCGACGATGCGAACGCCCTGCCCGAAACTATGAACGGCCTGTTTACCAGAGGATTTCAGCCGATGTTGAATCCCTCTGTTCTAGATACGAATGCGTCGGACACACCCCCCTCCGACGGTAATAATGTGGAATGAGCATGATCGAGAATCAGAAAATCCGGCCCGCACAGGTTATCGGCCCCCTCGGGGAGCCGTTGACGCTGGACTCGCTGCCGCCCCCGTCGACGACCCGCTGGGTCGTTCGCCGCAAGGCAGAGGTCGTTGCGGCCGTTAACGGCGGGCTCCTGTCCGTCGACGAAGCGTGCGAACGCTATGGGCTGACCCTCGAGGAATTTGCCGGCTGGCAGCGGTCCATCGACCGCAGCGGCATGCCGGGGCTGCGCGTCACGCGTATCCAGCACTACCGCGATCTGTACGAGCGCCAGCAGCGCTTTTGATCGGCGGGACCGGACCAGGCACGAAGAGGGCGCTTTCGAGCGCCCTCTTTTTGCTCCAAAACCAATGGCCACGCACGCGCTTTGAAAAGAAATCGGCGTAACTTCAGATATTTGACAATTTCATTGCAACCCTTGCGTTCACCCCGCGTTAAGCTGCCGAGTCAACTTTGGGAGTCACTCGATATGCGTAAGATGTTCATTACCCTCGCCGCGACGTCGGCCCTCGCTCTCGGTGCCTGCCAGAGCCCGGCGGCCGACAAGGTCGAGGATCAGGCTGAAGCACAGGCTGACGTGATCGACGATCAGGCCGACGCAATGCCCGAAGGTCCGGCGAAGGAAGCAACCGAGGCGAAGGCTGATGCCGTCGAGGCCGCGGGCGAGGAAAAAGCAAACGCGATGGATGACAATGGCGAAATCGCTCCCTCGGAAGTCGGCAAGACGCCGCCGGCCCCGGGAACACCGCCGGCCGATCCCGCCAAGAAATAAGGACTGCCTCCCTAAAGGGCAGGGTGAAGGGCGCCGGTCAATTCCGGCGCCCTTTGTCATGCGGCACATATTTTTGGCGCCGTACCCGCCAAGCTGTGATCGTGATCACCGCCGCCGCGCCGCGCGGTCGTTATCCGGGGCCATGTGGACCGGGAACGGGCTTTCGCGCCACCGATCCATGGACCACCCCCTCGCCGCCGTCTGCGACCCGCGGCGGCGAGGGGGACTAGTCCGCGCCGTTTCCCGCGATATTCCCTTCGCCAACACTATCCAGCGCGCGCAGCACATCCTGCACCCCCGGGGCGTCGGCATCGGCCGCCAGCGCCGCGATCGCGGACACAACATCGAGCCGGTACTCGGCGACCCCCGCCGACTCGCCCGTCCACACCGCCGCCATTGATTTCACCAGCCGCTTCGCCGCCAGATTCTCCGACAGGATATGGACATCGAGCACCTCCAATCCCTCGGCGCGGCACTGGACGAGCAACGCCGCCGCCATCATCCGCGCGAGTCCGCGCCCCTGGAATTCGTCGAGCACCGCGACCGAAAATTCGCCGACCGGACCATCTTGCCGGTGCCGTACCGCATGCACCGCACCGATCGGTGGCCGCCCGGGGCATTCGCTGCAGATCGCGCCCCATGCGATATGGTCGTGCCCGTCGACGTCGGCGAGCCGCCGTACCACCGCATCGGGCAGCACCGGCGCGGGCGAGAAAAAGCGCAGGTAGCGCGACTCGGCCGACAGCTTGGCGATTCCCTCACGGATCAGCGGCGCATCGTCCGGGGTGATCGTGCGCAGGACGACGGCGGTGCCATCATTCAGCGCGCTGTGCACCGCGACGGCGTCGATCCGAGCCACCCGCGCTTCCATCCGGCCTTCCGCCCTGCTGTCCGTTCCGGTCATCTGGGTCTCCCCGAACGCCTCATTCCGCTTCACGATAGCATCGCGGGGCGCGCATTCCACCCTTCCCCGTCGCGGCGGCCAGCCGGATCTACCCGGTAGCTTCCCCGGTCCGCGCACCTGCTCTCATTCTGACTTGGCGAAAAAGCCGATCAGGCATCATCTCCCATCCGCAGCGCGGCGATAAACGCCTCCTGCGGAATGTTCACATTGCCATATTCGCGCATCCGCTTCTTGCCCTCTTTCTGCTTTTCCAGCAGCTTCTTCTTGCGGGTCGCGTCGCCGCCGTAGCATTTGGCGGTCACGTCCTTGCGCAGCGCGGCGATGGTTTCGCGGGCGATCACTTTCCCGCCTATGGCTGCCTGGATCGGGATCTTGAACATGTGGCGCGGGATCAGGTCCTTGAGCCGCTCGCACATGCCGCGCCCGCGGCTTTCCGCCGAACCGCGATGGACGATCATGCTGAGCGCGTCGACCGGCTCATTGTTGACGAGGATGCTCATCTTGACGAGGTCGCCGGGGCGGTGGCCGATCTGGTGATAGTCGAACGACGCATAACCGCGCGAAATGCTCTTCAGGCGGTCGTAGAAGTCGAACACCACTTCGTTGAGCGGCAGTTCATAGGTGATCTGAGCTCGCCCACCGACATAAGTGAGGTTCTTCTGGATACCGCGGCGGTCCTGACACAGTTTCAGGATCGGGCCGAGATAGTCGTCGGGGACATAGATCACCGCCTCGATCCACGGCTCCTCGATTTCGTCGATGCGGTTCGGGTCGGGCATGTCGGCGGGGTTGTGGAGTTCGATCTCCTTCGCCGCCTCATTTTTCGTATGACCCAGCTTCAGTTTGTACACCACCGATGGCGCGGTGGTGATCAGGTCGAGGTCATATTCGCGGCTCAGGCGTTCCTGGATGATCTCGAGGTGGAGGAGGCCGAGGAAGCCGCAGCGGAAGCCGAAACCGAGCGCGGCCGAGCTTTCCATCTCGAAGCTGAAGCTCGCATCGTTGAGGCGGAGCTTCTGGATGCTTTCGCGCAGCTTCTCGAAGTCGTTCGCGTCGGTCGGGAACAGGCCACAGAAGACGACGGGCTGGACTTCCTTGAACCCCGGCAGCGGCGCCGCGGCGGGTTTCTTCGCATCGGTCACCGTGTCGCCGACGCGCGCCTGCGCGACGTCCTTGATTTGCGCGGTGATAAAGCCGATCTCGCCGGCGCCGATTTCGGACAGTTCCTCGCGCTTCGGCGTGAAACAGCCGACGCGGTCGATCAGGTGGGTCGTGCCCGCCTGCATGAACTTGATCTGCTGGCCCTTTTTCAGCGTGCCGTCGACGACGCGGACGAGGATGACGACGCCCAGATAGGGGTCGTACCAGCTGTCGACGAGCATCGCGAGCAGCGGCGCCGCGGCGTCGCCCTTCGGCGGCGGGATTTTGGTGACGATGGCTTCGAGCGCTTCTTCGATGCCGATGCCGGCCTTGGCGCTCGCGAGCACCGCGTCGTCGGCCGGCAGCCCGATGATGTCCTCGATCTCGGCCTTCACCTTGTCTACGTCGGCCGCGGGGAGGTCGATCTTGTTGATCACCGGCACGATCTCGTGATCATGTTCGATCGACTGATAGACGTTCGCCAGCGTCTGCGCCTCGACCCCCTGCGCCGCATCGACGACGAGCAAAGCGCCCTCGCACGCGGCGAGGCTGCGCGAGACTTCATAGGCGAAGTCGACGTGACCGGGCGTGTCCATCAGGTTGAGCTCGTACGTCTCGCCGTCCTTCGCGGTGTATTTGAGGCGCACCGTCTGCGCCTTGATCGTGATCCCGCGCTCCTTTTCGATGTCCATGTTATCAAGGACTTGTGCCGACATCTCGCGCGCAGTCAGCCCGCCCGTGAACTGGATGAGCCGGTCGGCGAGCGTCGACTTGCCATGGTCGATGTGCGCGATGATGGAGAAGTTGCGGATATGCGAAAGCGGAGTTGTCATGGCGGCCCGTTAGCAGCGGAAAGCCGTGCTGTCAGCAAGCGAAGCTATTGTGCGAGCCAGCGCCGGCAATCGTCGCGCACGCGGGGGTCGATGTCGCCCATCCCCCGCTCCAGCGCCGCCACCCGTGCCTCACCCTTCTCCGCCGCGGCCAGCGCTGCAATCGCATTCGCACGCACCCGTGGCACCGGATGCCCCTTCGCGAAGCATTCGGCGATATCCTTGCCGTTATCGGTCAGGTGCACCGCGCAGCGGAGCAGCATTTCGCCCGGGGTCAGCGTCGGGCGTTTGGCGATCGTACCGTGTTCCAGGTCGACGATATATTGGTCGCGCCAGGGGATATGGCCGCCCTCGTCCATGATGTTGAGGCTGACCGACAGGCTTTCGGGCGGTAGCTGGCTGTGGATGTCGCGGTGTGCGCGGTAGAGCATCATCTTGCCTTCGGAAAGGCTGCTGCGCTCGACGAATTCGAGGTTCAGCGGTTCGCCGAGTCGGCCGTCGACCGCTTCCGGATCATAGTCATAATAGTCGCTGATATAACCCGGCCCCCAATAGCCGGTGGTGAGGAAGTTGAAATTATGGTCGTGCGGCAGGCCATAGGCGAAGGCGGCCGGTCCGCTTGTCGCGTAGGCAGCGTCGCGCTCGGCGGGCCACATGTTCGCGCGGACGAAGTGCCCGCGGGGGCTGCGGTGGAGCAGAAATACCTGCGCCGAATAGCGATTGATTTCGAGCTGGCCTTTATAACTCGCCTTGAGCTCGGCGATCATGCGGTCGGCAAGAAAGTCGCGATTCCGCGCAAGGCCGGCGAGCAGGTCGGCGCAGCGGGCCAGGCTCGCCTCGTCAGCGAGATCGACGCCGCTTTCGTCGAGGCGCGCGGCGACCTCTTCAAGATCGAGCGCGGGACCGGCCGGTGGATCGATCAGGCAGGGCATTGCGCGGACTCCCGTTCGAACAATGTCAGCGTCGCAGCCGCAGCGCGGCGCACCTCCGGGTGCGGGTCCGACGCCGCCATGCCCGCGAGCGGGGCTGCGGCCGCCGCAGAATCGAGTGCAACGAGTTCGCGCATCGCATTCCACCGCGCCGCAAAGTCCACCGCTTTCGTTTCGGCGGTAAAGAGCGGCACGGCATCGGCGCGGCCGAGCGTACGGAGCAGTGCGAGCGCCATGCCGCGAAAGCTGCTGTCGCGTTGCGATGCCGAGACATGGACGAGCCGCCCACTTTCGACGTCATAGGCGCGCACGGGCAACGGCGACGGTGGCTGTACCGCCAGTTCGAGCATCAAGACATCGCCGGTGCCACCGGTCAGCGAGAGCGCCTCGCGCGCGGTGTCGAGAGCGAAGATTTCGCCGGTGACGAGCGGGCGCGGCGCAGCGTTGGTGCAAGGCGGCGCAGTGGCCGCGGCGAAGCCCCCGGCCTCCTCGGTCGCCGAGACACTGACGTAGTGCCGATGGATGGTCGCCCCGCCCGCAGCCAGAATGCGAAGACGCATCCGGCCGGGCGCAAAAAGCGCCGTCGCCGCGTCGCTTGCCGCCGCCGTCTCGAACCGGCGCACGAGGAGCGTGATGCGGACCGGTCCCGCTTCGGCAAGCAAAAGACCGCCGAACGCGCTGTCACCAACCGGGCGGAGCGGCGGGCGGGCAAAGACGTCACCCGCAAGCAGCACCATCGCCTGAGCGAGCCGGTCGCGCAGCCATCCGATATCGTCGATCCACGACGCCAGCGCCGCGATTGCCGTTTCGGGTGGCGCCTGCTCGACGGCGCGCATCGCGGCGAGCAGCCCGTCCGGAGCCTGATCTCCCTCCGCCCAGGCCGCAGCAAGCGCGGCTGCCGACCGGCGCATGTTTGCGCACCGGGACAGGTCGGAAACCGGGAAATAATCGTGACGCGAACCTGCCATGGCAAACTCCGGCGGACGCGACACGGAAGGACGGCCCCGCCCCTTCGTGCCGCGCCATCAATCAATCGTGGATGATCAGAACGACCGTGACGGTTACCTCGAACACCGACGTGCCCGGCTTGGTCTGGGCCATCAGCGAGCCGAACAGGCCGACGGCGGTATCGAGCAACGGCACGGCATGGATATCGATGGACGGCAGCCCCATATTTTCCTCCTGTCTGGACGGCGGCGCAACATGCCGCCGCCGCTGGAGCTATGGCGCGCGGCGCGATGCGCCCAGTTAACAGAACGTAATGTCGAAGGCGCTTGCCGGGCCCGGACGGAACTGTAGGGTGCAGGAGAAACAGCCTGGGAGCCGTCATGCGCCATATCCTTACCACGCTTTGCTGTGCCCTTTTTCTGCCGGCCGGCGCGGTCGCCGCCGAAACATTGCTCGTCGGAAACAAGGCCGAAGACACGCTGAGCATCATCGCGCTGGCCTCGGGCGAGGAACTCGCGCGCCTGCCGACGGGCAAGATGCCGCACGAAATTGCAATTTCGCCCGACGGCAAGCAGGCGGCGGTGGTCGCCTATGGCGGGACGACGATCGACGTCTTCGATGTTGCGGCGCGGACAAAGCTGAAGACGATCGATCTCAGCCCGAACGAGCGGCCGCACGGGCTGCTCTGGCTGTCCGACGGACGGCTGATTGCGACGACCGAGGGGAGCCAGTCGGTTGCGGTGGTCGCGCCTGACGGCACGGTCACGTCGATTGCGACCGGGCAGCAGGGCACGCACATGATCGTCGTCGCGCCCGACAACCGGACCGCCTATACTGCCAATATCGCGTCGGGGACGGTGAGCGTGCTCGACCTCGATGACGCGAAGAAGCTGCGCGACCTTGCGGTGGGCGGCAAGCCCGAGGGGCTTGCGCTGGCGAAGGGCGGACGCGAACTGTGGGTCGGCGATCTCGACGCGCCGCGGGTGTCGATCTGGGATACCGCTACGGGCGTGAGGATCGCCGAGCAGCCGGTCGATCCGGTCGCGATCCGGGTGCTCGCAAGCCCCGACGGCAAGCTGATTGCGACGAGCAATATCGCGTCAGGCACTATCAGCCTGTTCGACGCTGAAACGCGCGCGCCCGTGCAAACGATCAGGGTGTCGGGCGAACAGGCGAAGGGCCAGGTGACATTGCTGTTCAGCGCGGATTCGAAGCGCCTCTATGCCGCCGAGACGGGGCACGACAAGGTTGCGGAGATCGATATCGCGACCGGCAAGGTGCTGCGCCGGATCGCTGCCGGGAAAAATGGCGACGGGCTGGCAATCGCGCCCTGAGCAACAGCGGGCGTGATCGCTCGCCCCCAACGGGATTCAGTCGGCGGGAATCGGCTCCGCCGTCAGGAAGCCCTGTCTGCAGACGGGGCTGTTGTCGCCCGCAAGGCAGTCGGACCAGCGATACAACCGCTCGATCGCGATGGCGGGACCGTCGGATCCCCCGCCTCCCATGCCGATATACTGCTTGCCTGTTATCCGGCCGATGATCGTGACATTGGTGTAGGGGTGCACAAGTTCGGCGTCATAACTGCCGGCCCCGCACGCAACGAAGCTCTGATACGTCGGTTCCGGCGTCCAGTGCGGCTCACCAAAATCGCCGCTCCGCGCGAAGTTTATCGTCAGGCAGCGTCCGTTGATGCCGTAGATGCCGCCTGCCCAGCGCACGCGTTTGCCGATATGCCGTTCCTCGAGCGCCTCGTCGGGCGTGAGCGGTGCGGTCTCGACTGTCTTCAGGATTTCAATGTCCTGTACGAGCGCAGTCTGATCCTGATCGGAGCTCTCCGCCGCCGCAGCCGGAGCCGATGCGGCGGCGTACCCCAGCAGGATGGGCGCGCCGAAACGCAACACGCCCACCCTTTCTGCCCCTGCAAATCGCCCCATCGAGCCGATACTCATGCGCAACATCCCCTTGGTCCGAGCGACTATTTTGCGGCCTTGTCACTGACCGCCTTGATTACCAGCGCCTTGTCGTCGACCAGATAGCGGCGCGCGAGCGCCTGCAGGTCGGCGGGCGTCGTCGCCTCGACCTCGCCAATCCCCTTGCGGCTGCGGTCGAGCCGGTCGGCGTGGCTTGCGGCTTCGGCGACATAGTTCAGCCAATAGCTGTTTTCGCGTCGTGACTTGGTCATCGCCTCGACGAGCGGCTTGCGCGCGCGGTCGAGCAGGTCGGCGTCGACCGGTGCATCGCGAAGCTCCTTTGCGATGGCGAAGATCGCGGCCCGGGTCGTCGCCAGATCCTTGTAGTCGACGTTGCTGGCAGCGAAGAGGTGACCATAGCCCGGGAACTCGTCGGACAGGCTGGCGGCCGCACCGGGGCTGTAGCTTTCACCGAGCCGCTCGCGCAGTTCCTCGGTCAGTTTCAGCTGCATCACGCGCACGAGCAGGTTCAGTTGCATCGCTTCGGCAAGGTCGCTGTCGTCGCGCGCCGGCCAATACACGCGCAGTTCGGCCTGCTCGGCCGGCCCCTTGTGGATCAGCGTCCGCTCGCTGCGATCGGCTGCGAATTGGCGGATGCGCGCATCGGCGCGCGGGTCGAACGCGGCGCGGCGCTCCGGGAGCGCGCCGAAGGTCGCCGCGATCGCGTCGATCGCCGCTTGCTCGTCGATGTCGCCGACGACGCCGATCTCGATCGCGCCGTGCGCGAAGCTGTCCGCAACCGCCGATTTGAGCTGCGCCCAGTCGAGCGTCAGCAGCTTGTCGAGTGGCGGAGTCTGCGATCGCGGATCATCGTTGGCGAGGATGCCGCCCGCGTCGCGGCCGATGACGGCCGCCGGAGTCGCATCGTTCGCGGCATATTGTTGCGGCAGCACACGGCGTATGAGCGCGAGTCCATCAGGGCGATACCCCGGATGGGTCAGGAAAGCCGCCATCAGCTTGGCCTGCAACGCGAAATCTTCAGGCGACGTCAGAGCGCTTCCGCCGAACGCGTCGGCGTCGGAACCAAAGGCGGGGCTGACCGTCTTGCCCGCGAAGATCGAACGCAGCTCGTCGACGCTATGCGCTTCCAGCCCGCCGAGCATGATCGATCCCGCGAGCGAAACCTTCGTCGGGTCCTCGCGCGTCGCGAGCAGATTGCCGCCGTCGACGCGCAGCGACATCATCACGCGATCCTTCTGGAAATCGGTCCGTTTGATGTTGAGCATCACATTGTTGGCAAAGCGAATGCGGCGAATGCCGAGGTCCTCGACGCGGTCATCGGCGACGACCTTGCCGGGCGCGCCGAAATCGTCATAGGCGAACGCAGCGCTCGCCGCCTCGGTCGGCGCCGTAACCGCGACCTGCTGCGACGCGCGCAGGCTCGCGAGAATCGCATCGGTCCCGCCCTCGATCGGCTTTTTGGCAGTCACGCGCGCGAGCGTCGGGCCAAGGCCCTTCATACGCTCGCGGAAGGCGGCGGTGACCGACGCGGCATTCAGCGACGGCGCCGTCGCCTCGAACAGGGCCTGCGAGGTTTCGGGCCGGACGAAGACGAAATCGCCTTCGGCCGCGCTCACCAGCGCGTCGGCAAGCGTAGCGCTGCGCCGCGTCGTCACGCCCGCGACGGCATTCTTGAGCGCGGTACGTCGGTTCGCGAGCTGCTCGTCGACCTCGGCCTGCGTGAAACCATGTTCGATCGCCCGGCGCTGTTCCTGCTCGACGAGCGCGAGCGCCTCTTTCCACGCGCCTTCCTTGGCGACCGCGCCGACGGTGATCTGCTCGAACTTCTTCCACCCCGTCGCTTCGCTGAAATAGCCCTGGAGGATCGGCGAATCTTCATCGAGCGCGATTTTCGCCAGTCGGCGGCTGACGATCGCTTCGCCGATATCTTCGGCCAGCGTGCGCGCGCGCTTGGCCTTGGTGTCGGGTTCGAGAATCCACGGCTTGAAGGAAGCGAGCGTCACCGAATCCTGGATCGCGGGATCGATGAAATCGTCGGCGGCCGCGGCCCGGGCAAAATCGACCTGGCCGATATCGGGATCGGTGCCCGCGGGACCGCGCCCCTTCCAGTCCGAAAAGCGCGCCTTGATTTTCGCTTCGACCGCCGCCGGGTCGAAATCGCCGACCATCACGAGCGTCGCGCGCTCGGGCCGGTAGTAACGATCGTAAAGATCGCGGATACGCGCGGCGGGCGCAGTGCGGATCACCTCTTCAGTGCCGACCGGAATGCGGTTTGCGACCGTCATTCCCTTCATCTGGAAGTCGAGCTGATCGATCAGGCTGCGGAGTTGATAGGTGTCGCGCGCGCGCCTTTCGGACAGGATGATGCCGCGCTCACGGTCGACCGCGGCGGGATCGATGGTAAGCTCGCCGCCCGTCTCGCGCATCAGCATCAGGCCGGTATCGATCAGGTCGTCAGAGGCATTGGGAAGGTCGAGTTGATAGACCGTCTGATCGAAGCCCGTCGATGCATTGGTGTCGGCGCCGAACGCAAGCCCCTTGCGTTCGAGCAGCTTGATCATCTCGCCCTCGGGCACCCCCTTCGATCCGTTGAATGCCATATGCTCGAGGAAATGCGCGAGGCCGCGCTGATCGTCGGCCTCGGCGAAGCTGCCGACATTGAAGCGCATGCGCAGCACGACGCTGTCCTTGGGGGTGCTGTTCTTCAGCAGCGCATATTTCATTCCGTTGGGCAGCACGCCGAAGACGATGTTCGGATCGACCGGCACGTCGCTTGCCGCGAAGTTCCACGCCTTCGCGGCATCGCTTTGCGGGTTGACCGTCGTCGCCACGGCCGCCTTGGCAGGCGCTTGGCCGGCGTGGGCCGTGGCGGCGGTGGTGATCAGGAGAACGAGGGGCGACAGGGCGGTCGAAGCGCGCCGGACGATGGATATGGTCATGACGACCGATTTGGCAACCGCCCTTCGGGCGGTCAAGCCATGGTCACGCGATCCGGCTGACGCTTTCGACCGACGACGTCTGGCCGCGATCAACCGCCTTCGCCGCATAAAGCGCCCGATCCGCGACTTCGAGCAGCTTGCGCGCGCTGTCACCATGCTCGGGCCAGCGGGCGGTACCGATACCCGCGCCCACCGCAATCGGCCGTCCGTCTATCCAGTAAGGCGCGGCAAGCGCGGCGAGGATATGGTCGGCGATCCCCGTTTCGAGCAGCGGCGATCCGACGGGCACCAGGATGGCGAACTCGTCGCCGCCCTGCCGTGCGACCATGGCATGATCACCGCAAGCGCGGCGCAGCCGCGCGGCCAGCTCGCACAGCACACCGTCGCCGATCGCGTGGCCATGCTGGTCGTTGACGGGCTTGAACCCGTTGAGGTCGAGCAGCGCGATGGCAAACGGCCCCCCGCCTTCGCCCGCCCTCGCGATCTCTTCGTCGAGCCGCATGTCGAATTCGCGGCGATTGGCAAGGCCGGTCAGCGGGTCGGTGTGCGCGAGGTCGCGCATCTGGCGCTGGAGTTCGAGGAGGTCAATCAGCTGGTCGTGCTGTTGCAGGATCATGCGCAGGAGGAAGATCGTCGCGACGACGAGACTGGTGCCCGCTGCGATTTCGGCAGCGATCCCCGACGTCAGCATCAGGAACGAGATCGGAACGAGCCCGATAAGCAGGTTGACGAAGGTCGCGAAGCGGATTGACGACAGGCAATAGGCGGTCGCCAGCGACCCCATCGCCATGATCATCGCATAATAGCTGTGCGTTTCGGGCGGAGCGGCGAGCCAGTTGACCACCGTCCAGCTACTGCACATCGCCCCGGTCGTGCCCGACAGCCAGGTCGATTCGGCGATCATCCGCCGGGCGCGGCGCACGCTCATCCGTCGCCCGCGATTGTGCATCAGGAACAGGAAACCGAGCGCGCCGATAACGGCGAGCGTCACCGGAAAGCCGATGCGAACAATCGGGTGGACGGTATCGACCCCGGCATAGATCGCGGTCGGCGTCGTCGCCGCCAGCATCAGGAACAGCATCGGGGTCAGCGTTTCGATGCGATTGGCGCGAAGCAACGCGATGTCGTCCCGGATCGCGTCCGGAATCGGCGGAAAGAAGCGCATACGCAGCCAGTGATAGACCCCCGTCATAAAGGCGGGATAGCAAGCCGGGGTAAAACAGGAGTTAAGGAACGAAACCCCGGTTTTTCATGCGCCTAGACGGTTCGCGTTCGCCCACGACTTGCGGAATATTAACCACATCCGGCGATTGCGGGCGCGCCCCGCCCCGAACCGGCGGCGTCACCCGTCGGTCAGACGTGTCCTTGACCCTGCGGCGGAATGGATAAAGCAGCTGGCGGGCATAGGTGGGCGGAACGTCTTCCTCTATACCATAGCGGGTCGGCAGGGCGTCGCGCCGCATATGCGCCGTACCGAACACCATGTCCCAGACCGGAAGCTGGGCGGAAAAATTCCGGTTCCACGCTTCGGGGTGGTCGGCATGATGCCAGTGATGAAAGCAGGGCGATGCGATCACCCAGTGAAGCGGGCCGAACCCGATCCGCAAATTGGCGTGCAGCATCAGCGAATGCCACTGATACAGGATGAAAAAGATCGCCAACGCGCCATCCGAAAAGCCGAGCGCGAAGGTCGGGACGAGCGCGGCCCCCTTGGTCAGTATCTGATCGACGGGATGGACCCGATGCGCGGCGAGCCAGTCGAGTTCTTCGATGCTGTGATGTATCGCGTGAAAGCGCCACAGCGCCGGGATCGTGTGGAACAGCCGATGAACCGCATAAAAGCTGAGGTCCGCGATCAATATCAACGCCACAACCTCGAGCCAGACCGGTTGCCGCGCGACAATCGCCCGGACTTCGGACGGGACGAACGCATCGCCGATCATCAACCCGAGCATCGCCATGCAGAGAAGCCCGATCCCGATCGGGATCCGGTTGAACAGAAAATAGATGGTGTCGTTGAACCAGCCGCGGCGTAGCGTGCGCTGCTCGCGGCGCGCAGGCAAAAGACGTTCGATCGGAACGAATATGAGGGCCACCAGCAAGGCGCCTTTCACATTGATCAACCCCAGAAGATAGTCCATCGCCGCCGCCCGGTCAGAAGAGGTACGGAACCAGCCGGTAACGTACCCTGCGGCACATGTCCTGATATGCGGGATCGGCCATCAACACGCGCTCTTCCGCCAGAAGCCGCGCGATATTGAGCGCAAGCGCAAGCGCATAGACGCCAAGATTCCACCAATTCGGTCCGCTGAGCAAGAAACCGATATGGGTCAGCATGTACCCGGCGTACATGGGGTGGCGCACGAGATTATACGGACCGCTGACCTTGACGCCGCGGTTGGCGGCGATAACGCCAAAGCTGCGCCGTAGCGTGAATTTGGCGTAGAGCTGGAACAACATGCCCGCAACGATCAGGAAGACGCACGCGGCAAGGGGTACGAGCGGCGTGTCACCCGCACCGATGACGAGCAACGGTGCAAAGGTTCCGCCAAATCCCAATGCCCAGTCGAGAGGACGACGCGAGATGCTGGTCGTCGAACGACGGAAGAGGACGAAGAAGACGACGCAACTTTCGGAGAAAAACACCAGCCAGTTCTGATAATGGCCGGTTGCCATCGCAGAAGGGATGAGCCGCATCGCCAACGTCGCCAGCAGAAGAACGACGACGGCCTTTTCAAAAAGATCCCAATTGACGACGCTCGTCACCGGCCGCGGCTGGCCACTCGATACATCCATGATGCCATATCCCCCCTAGGTCAGGGGAACCGGATAGCGCAGGGATGGTTACCAAGCGGATAATTCCGCATGCCGCCCTGCGGCGCAGGCCTATTTGTCGCGCTTCTTGCGGTGGCTGTCGAGATCAAGCACGGCATTCTCGCCGCCCTCCGGCATCAGGCCGAGCCGGCGCGCGACTTCCTGATAAGCTTCGACCTCGCCGCCGAGATCGCGGCGGAAGCGGTCCTTGTCGAGCTTTTCGTTCGTCGTCATGTCCCACAGACGGCAGCCGTCGGGGCTGATCTCGTCGGCGAGGATGATGCGGCTGAAATCGCCTTCATAGAGGCGGCCGAACTCAAGCTTGAAATCGACAAGGCGAATGCCGACCGCGGCGAACATGCCCGACATGAAGTCGTTGATGCGGATCGCCATGTCCTGGATGTCGTGAAGCTCGTCCTGGCTGCACCAGTTGAAGCAGGCGATATGCTCCTCGGCAACCAGCGGATCGCCCAGCGCGTCGTCCTTGTAGCAATATTCGATCAGGGTGCGGGGAAGTTGCGTTCCCTCCTCGATCCCGAGACGCTTCGACAGCGTGCCCGCGGCGACGTTGCGTACGATCACCTCGATCGGCACGATTTCGACCTGCCGGATCAGCTGCTCGCGCATGTTGAGGCGGCGGATGAAGTGCGTCGGCACGCCGATGTTGCCGAGCAGCGTGAAGACATGCTCCGAAATCCGGTTGTTCAGCACGCCCTTGCCGCTGATTGTTCCCTTTTTCTGCGCGTTGAACGCGGTCGCGTCGTCCTTGAAATACTGGATCAGCGTGCCCGGTTCGGGGCCTTCGTACAGGATCTTCGCTTTGCCTTCGTAGATCTGGCGGCGACGGGACATGGCGTGCAAACTTTCTGTCGGAACCAAATGAATGACCCCGGCAAGCGACTCAGGACGAGGCGCGGCGCCGGGGCGACGGGGCGCCTATAGCGGCAAAGGTCGGGCGCGTCATCCCCGCGCGGAACTCTGCCTCCTTACGTTTACGTCAACTAGAGCTTGCCATCCCCGACACCGCTTGCAACCATGGTCGCGAACCAAGGAGACAGATGGATGAGCTTCGACCAGATTCGCCTCGACCGCCACGAAGGCATCGCACTGCTGACGCTGCACCGACCCGACCGGATGAACGCCTTTACCACCGAAATGATGCTCGAGATCGTCGCCGCGCTCGACGAGTGCGACGCCGACGACGGCGTGCGCGCGGTGATCTTCACCGGATCGGGCGACCGCGCCTATTGCGCCGGCGCCGACCTCGGCCAGGGCGCCGCGACCTTCGATTACGACAAGCGCGCCGACAAGCAGGCGATCCTGCCCGATGGCATGTCGGCGAGCCCCGTCGCCGAGGACGGCACGATCGACTGGTCGCACCCGCTGATCCGCGATTCGGGCGGCCGTGTGTCCATGCGCATCTTCGACTGCAAGAAACCGGTACTCGGAGCGATCAACGGCGCGGCGGTCGGGATCGGCGCGACGATGACGCTGTCGATGGACGCGCGCCTCGCCAGCGAGACCGCGCGCTACGGCTTCGTCTTCGCGCGGCGCGGCATCGTGCCCGAGGCGGCGTCGAGCTGGTTCCTGCCGCGCCTCGTCGGCATCCAGAATGCGGTCGACTGGTGCTATTCGGGCCGCCTGATCGATGCGGCCGAAGCGCATGAAAAGGGACTCGTGCAGTCGGTGCATGCCCCCGGCGAACTTGTCGATGCCGCGATCGCCAAGGCGCGCGAGCTCACCGATCACAGCGCGCCGGTGTCGGTTGCCCTCACTCGCCACATGCTCTGGCGGATGCTCGGCGCGCCGCACCCGATGAGCGCGCATCGCTGGGACAGCCGCGCAATCTTTGCGCGCGGGCGCAGCGCCGACGCCGCCGAGGGCGTGTCGAGCTTCCTCGAAAAGCGCCCCGCGAACTTCACCGTCAGCGTTGCTAACGACTATCCGTGGTTCGGCGAGTTCGAGGATACTCCGCCGTACAGCTAAACGTCAGCTCGCGACGCCGCCGCGCTTCCTGAAATAAGGCCTGAAGAACATGTAGAGACCCGAGAATATCAGCAGGAAGAGCGGCGGCAGCGGCAGGTAATAGACCCACTCGACCGGTTGATGCCCGAGGCCGAGCGTCACGAAAATGGCGAGCACGATCGCCGAGAAAAGGATCGATACCCAGCGGTGAAACTGCCGGATCCAAAGGCTCCAGTTCATAGGATTCTCCCTGTCTGACCTTCAGTCGAGCGTCGCCACGACCTTCTCGAGATTTTCGAGGTGGATCCGCCAGCCGCCCTTGGCGCCGCCAAAGGCCTGCTTCTGGTCGGGACGGAAGCCGACCTGTTCGATGCGCAGCAAGGTGCCCGCACCCGCGGGCTCGAGCGTGAAGGTGACGACGCTGTCGAGCCGGTAAGCCGGATCGTCGTGCGCGTAGTTCCAGCTGTAAGTCAGCGTCCGGCCCGGATCGACGTCGAGGACTTCGCAGTCGACATTGCCCCAGTCACCGCGCAGCTGGAAGCGATGACCGAGGTCGAGCCCGAAGTCGTTCTTCATCAGCCACTCCTCGATCAGATGCTGCGTCGTCAGGGCGCGCCAGATCTTTTCCGGCGCATGCGGGATTTCGCGTTCCACGGTCACGCTACGCACGTCGGTATCGGTCATTGATCCATCCTTTTGAGCAAATCTTCGAGATCGTCGAACCGCGCTTCCCAGAAGCGGTTCATGCGCCCGGTCCAGTCGACCAGCGGCGCGAGCGCGCGTTGCTGCGCGCTGTAATGCGTCTGGCGCCCCTCATGCCGGTCGAGCACCAGCCCGGCCTGTTTGAGAATGCCGAGATGTTTCGACACCGCGGGCTGCGAGATGCCCGCACCGGCAGTGAGCGCGCCGACCGTCTGCTCGCCGTCGAGGCACAGCCGTTCGAACAGCGCGCGCCGGCTGGGATCGGCGAGCGCCCTGAAGAGAAGGTCGGGCGATGTGTCGGTCATAATTCATAACTCACTGGCTATGCATTTCTCATAACCATATAGTTATGAGTGTCAAGCGCCGCCTTTATGCCGGGCGCGCCGCCCATCGGACGCTGGAGCCCGCCACCGCGTCCGCGCTAGATACTGCGGTGACTTCACCGGACGCTCCTCGCCCTCGCCTTTCGCGTCGCTCGGTCTGCGCAGGGGTGCTGGCGGGAATGACCGTCCCGCTCATCGGAATGACGAGGCCCCGCATGCCCAATCGCGCGATCAACCCCACCGGCGTCTCTTACGCGCAGGCGCATCTTGTCGAGGATCCGGCGCGCTGGCTGTTCGTCAGCGGCCAGATTCCTGTCGATGCGAAGGACGAGGTGCCGGCGGCGTTCGAGGATCAGTGCCGGCTGGTCTGGCGCAATATCGAAAAACAGCTCCTTGCCGGCGGAATGACCCTGCAGGACCTCGTCAAGGTCACCATATTCCTGTCGGACCGCCAGTATCGCGAGGCGAATTACAAGGTCAGGCACGAGGTGCTGGGCGGCCATTCGCCAGCGCTGACGATCATCATCGCGGAAATTTACGACGCGGCGTGGTTGCTCGAAATCGAGGCGATCGCCGCAGCCTAGCGATCCTTGTCGCGCTTCAGGATCAGCGCGGTCGTCGTATCCTCAACCCCCGCGATCAGCGCGATCCGGTCGCGCGCGGCGTTGAGCCCGGCCGCGTCGGCCGCCTCGATCTCGACGAGCAGGTCGATCTCGCCGCTGAGCGAATAGCAGCGCGCGACCTCGGCCATGCCGGTCACCGCCGCGACGATGTCGGGCGAAGGCGTGCGCGCGAGCCGCAGCTGCAGGATCGCCGCAATCCCGCGTTCGTCGACGATGCGTGCGTGATAGCCTCCGATCGTTCCCGCAGCCTCCAGCTTCGACAGTCGCTCGCGCACCGAACTACGCGCCAGACCCACGGTCGCGGCAATCGTCTTGAGCGGCAGGCGGGCATTGTCGCGCAACATCGCCACGATTTGCCGGTCGATCGCGTCCATATCCTCTCCCCCGCCGCCCTTTCGGCGCCGCCGCCGCCGATCGGACGATGGCCAAGCGCCTGCACTCCGGCAAAATTCACGGCACGCCTGCTAACGTCTTGCCGGAGGGAAAGTCCATGATGTTTGCCAACCGCGCGCCTACCCTCGTCTGCCTCGCGATGCTTGCGGGCTGCACCGCGGCGGCGGGTACGCCCCTACCGGGCGGCGCGAAGCTGTGGACCCCTGCTGCCATTTCGGGACCGGGCTATGAATCCTCGCCGACCTTCACCCCCGACGGACGGACGATGGTATATGTCGCGGCCGACAAGGATTTTGGCGCCTATCGCCTGATGCAGTCGCGGTGCGGGAATGGCGCATGGGGCCAACCTGTGCCTCCACCCTTTGCGATGCCGCTGCCGGTGATCGAAGCCGATCCCTTCGTCACTCCCGACGGCAAGCGGCTCTATTATATCTCGTCGCGCCACGCACCTGCGAAGGAGGATTTCGACATCTGGTATGTCGAGCGCTCTGACACGGGCGATTGGGGCGAACCGCAGCGCTTGCCCGAACCGGTCAATTCGCCGTCGGCCGAGCTGCTGCCACGCACCGATTCCGACGGACGCCTCTATTTCGGATCAAGCCGCGCGGGTAGCGCGGGCGGCGGCGACATCTATGTCGCGACCGAAGTCCGCCTCGGCGAATGGAAAGTCGAAAATCTCGGCCCGCCGGTCAGCGCGAGCGGCTACGAATATGAGGCGGAGATTTCGCGCGACGGCAAGACGATGATCACCGTGTCCGACCGCGGCGACCGCTCGCATCTCTATCGCTATCGCCGCGAGGGGCGCCGCTGGATCGAGGTCGGGCGCATTCCCGCCGATCCCGGTCAGTTCCAGGTCGGCCCGCTGCTCTCGCCCAAGAGCGACCGGTTGCTTTTCGCACAGCGGTACGGCGATCGGTCGGGCGAGATGTTTCTGATCGACCTTGTCGCCAATCCCGACCGGTCGTGGCCGCCCGACTGCCGCGATCAGGCAGCGTTATAGACGCGCCGCCCGCGCTCCGCGGTCATGCTGTGCGTGCCCCTGAGCGCCGGGGTATGGCTGCGGATCGTCTCGACGCTGTGCCAGTTCGCTGTCACCCGGTCAGGCGTCAGCTGCACCGACACATAGCCGCGATCCTGGGTATTCGCCCATTTGAGTTCGGGTGACGAGCCGCGCAGCGCCGCGACCCGCTGCGCGTCCGCGATACCGCGCGTGTAGTTCTCGTAACCGGGCGAGGTCACGCTCTGCCCTGCGATCTCGATCCCGGCCGGGCGGCCATCCTCCGCAAGGTCGAAAGCCCAGGCATTGTGTGTATCGCCGGTCAGGGTGACGAGATCGGCGTCGGCGCGCTGCGCGGCGGCAAGCAGCCGCGAGCGGGCAGCAGGATAGCCATCCCACGCGTCGAAGTTGAACGGCAGACCCGCCTTCGCCGCGAGGAGCGATGTTTCAACGCGGCGGCGTACATTCTCGGCCATATTGGCACCGAACCACTCGCGCGTCTCAGGCGGAGTGTACAGGCTGCCCATCACCACCTGCTGCGCGCAGACCTGCCAGCGCGTTCCCGCTTTTGTCGAAGCATCAAGGCCATCGAACAACCATTTTTCCTGTTCGCTCCCCATCATCTGTCGCGCCGGATCGCGATAGGCGGTTTCGGCGAATTGCCGGAGCTTCGCAGCGGGATCACCGCCGCCCGCGACGATCTCCCCGACATCGAATTGCCGGTCACGCCCCGTGACGCGCGTTTCGGGCAAGAAGATCGTTGCGAGGTCGCCGACCTGATAGTCGCGCCAGCGCGTGTCGGCGACGGGCATCCATTCGCGGTAGGCGCGCTCTGCCGCCGCGGCGCGGTCACCCCATTCGCCCTCGCCTTCATTGTGGTTTTCGGCGCCGCCCTTCCATGTGTCGTTGGTGAATTCGTGATCGTCCCACTGCGCGATCATCGGGAACAGCTGGTGCAACCGCGCGAGGTCCGGATCGCTGCGATAGGCAGCATAGCGCAGGCGATAGTCGGCTAGCGCGACAATCTCGTGCGCCGGCTGGATATCGCGGCCCGGCACCGCCTGTTTGATCGAGGGATAATCGCCGATCGGATATTCATAGAGATAGTCGCCGACATGCGCGACGAGGTCGATGTCGTTCCGCGCAGCGGCGTGTGCATAGGCGTTAAACCAGCCGAACGGCAGGTTCGCGCAGGAGAAGAGCGCGATGGTGAAGGCGCTGGTCGGCCCCGCCGGCAGCGTGCGCGTGCGGCCGGTAACCGATCGGGTCCCGTCGGGCGTGACGAAGCGGTAGAAATACCAACGGCCAGGTTCGAGGCCGCGGACCACCAGCTTTGCGGTGTGGTCGCGTTCGCCCGTTGCGGTGACGCTACCGCCGCCCGCGATCCGCGCAAAGTCGGCGCTCTCCGACAGCTCGGCGGTCAGCGCCGTGTCGTTCGGGGCAGCGTAGCGCGTCCACAGCAATACCGAATTCGCGCCGGGCTCGCCGCTTGCAACGCCGTGGGTGAAGCCCTGCGCCATCATAGCGCGCGCGGCACCCGGCAGCGACAGCGCGGCGAGCCCTGCGGTGCCGAGCTTGATGAGCAAACGGCGATCGATTTCGTTCCACAGCTGATGCATCGCATGTCCTCCCGCGTTGCCGGGTCTGTGGCCCGTCTTTGTTACAGATTCGCGCCTATCCGCTGATCCCGACCGCAAGCAGCAGCAACATGAACCAGATCACCGCGAACAGGCTGAAAAAGAGGAGCAGCGTCGCGCGCACGAGTGACCCGAAGCGCGACGATCGATAGGCGCCGCGCAGCTGCCGGTACATATGAAACGGGACGTAGAGCATCGCGAAAAAGATCGCGAGGTCGCCAAAGATCGTCAGGTTCAAAAGCCGCACAACGACTAACAGCAGCAGCATGAACGAAATCGAATAGGTTACGAAGACGAAATGGTCGTAGGTGTGAAAACGCCGGCTGAACGGAAAGAGCAGCCACATGAAGGGCAGCGACAACGGGATTAGCGCCCAGGCGAATTTATAGGCGTTCGCCTGGAGTTTATATAGGACGAGCGCCGGGTTCGCGAACGCCTTTTTGAGCCCATGGTCGATGAAGGGAACGCCCGTATCGATCTTGTTCTGCGAGATGAAATCGGCGCTCGTCGTCAACTGATCGATCGGATTCTCGAGAACCGGCGGCCCTGCGACGCGATCGGCGGCGCGCTCGTCCTTGCTGCGGCTGCGCGCGACGCCAAGATAGTCGGCGCTTTTCTGCAGCACGTCGCGTTCGATCTGGAGCTTGCGCCGGTCATCGGCGGAGAGCCCGCTCGTCGCCAGTTCGGCGTCGATCCGGTCGACTTCCTCCTGCATGCTGTCCTTGATCGCCGTCGCGCGCGTCTGTTCGGCCGCAGCCTTGTTCAGACCGTCGCTGAAGCCGCCGCCGCTGCCGACGATCGCCAGCACGGCATAGGTCAGAAAGACCGCAAACAGGAACAATGCGAGCGGCGAGATGAAGCGCGCGCGCTCGCCATGAATATAGCGCCGCGTCAGGTCACCCGGCCGCCAGCTGAGCAAAGGCAGCGTGTTCCAGATCTTTCCTTCGAAATGGAAGATCGCGTGGACGAGGTCGTGCCCGATCGCGCCGAAGCTGCGGTGGACGTCGGCGCGCTGGCCGCAATGGTGGCAGTGCGACCCCTTCAGGCTGGTGCCGCAATTCAGGCAACGCGCGTCGGCGTGAACTCCGCCCGTCCCGCCGTGCCGCGGTTCGACCGCACGCCCCGCCAGGCCGGCGGTCACTGCCGCCCCTATACCTTCGATGTCCCCGCTCATGGAGCCCTGCCTAAAGCTGCGCGACGCGGGGCGCAACGGGGCTTTCGAGAGTCACGCGAAACGTGATAGTGGCGGCGCCATGAACGCTGAAGCCCTGACCGCGCCGCCGCTGCCCGGCGATACCCCCGCCCTGATAGCCGACATGGGCGCGCGCGCGCGCGCCGCGTCAAAGGTGCTCGCGCT
>NZ_DATMST010000025.1:0-21920 GCF_035565275.1 Sphingopyxis sp. | reverse complement strand
CGCCGCGGCGACCATGCTGCTCGCGCGCGCCGCGCCTGATCATGCCGCGCTGGCCGGACTGGCGTCGGGCGCGCTTCGTATCGCCGCCATTTGCGCCGCAACGACCTTGTCGATGCCGACAGTCGAAGACGACGGCGTGATCAGGGGCACGGCGTCGCTGGCGGCGGGGGCGGCGGAGGCCGATCTGTTCCTGCTGTTCGGCAGCGGCGCGCTTCTGCTCATCCCGGCGGACCCGCGGAAAGTCGAGCAGCGCCACCGCATCATGCATGACGGTAGCGTGTCGGCCGATCTTGTCTTCCTGCTGAAGCTCGATGACGCCGAACCGCTGGCCACCGGTGCCGCCGCCCGCGCGCTGGCCGACTATGCGAACGACCTGATCCTTGCGGCGCGCTGTGCCGAGTCGGTCGGGCTGATGCAGCGGATGATCGCCGACAGCGTCGATTATCTGGGCCAGCGCAAACAGTTCGGGACCGCCATCGGATCGTTCCAGGCGCTGCGTCACCGGGTCGCCGACATGCAGCTCGCGGCGATGCAGTCGGTTGCCCTGACCGAAACGGCGATCGCTGCGGTCGAGCACGATCGACCCGATCGCGCGCGGATGGTCAGTGCCGCCTGCGTCGAAACCGCCGATGCCGTGCGGATCGTCGGCGAAGGCGCGGTGCAGATCCATGGCGCGATGGGATTAACCGAGGAACTGCGCCTTGGCGCACATTTCAAGCGCGCGCTGGCGATCGCCGCCGCAATGGGACCGCGCGCCGACATTCTGGCGCGCTTTGCCGACGCGACTGCCTAGCCCAGCATCAGTCTTGCGATCAGGTCACGCTGGATTTCGTTCGATCCGGCATAGATGCTCGCGGCGCGGTCGTTGAGGTAACGCGGCACCGCGACCGCCAGCTCGGCGGGCGTCTGGCCGTCGGCATCCGCCCAGGCCGCGTATCCCGCAACATCGCAGGCGAGCACGTCGATACGCTGTGTGGTCTCGGTACCGAGGATTTTCAGCGCCGATGCGTAGAGCGCCGGGCTGCCGCCAATCCCGCGCATCGCCTTCAGTTCGAGCGTCTGCAGCGCCAGCAGCTTCACCGCTTCGCGGCCGAGGCGCGCACTGAGTACGGGATCGGCAATCTGTCGCTCGCGCAGCCGTTCGAGCCGCCCGATCAGCGACGGCGCATATTTGCCGCCGCGTTCGAAGGTCAGCAGATGCTTGGCGACCGACCAGCCTTCGTTTTCGCCGCCAAGCCGGTTCGCTTGCGGCACGCGGACATCGTCGAAGAAGACCTGATTGAATTCATGATCGCCCGCGAGCGTGCGGATCGGTTCGATTTTGATCCCGGGCGCCGCCATGTCGAGCAGCAGAAAGCTGATTCCCGCCTGCGGCTTGCCCTCGTTCGACGTCCGGACGAGCGCGAACATGCGGTTGGCGAAATGCGCGTGGGTCGTCCAGATCTTCGAGCCGTCGAGCACATAATCGTCGCCATCGGCGGTCGCGCGAAGCTGGAGCGAGGCGAGGTCGGACCCTGCGCCGGGTTCCGAAAAGCCTTGGCACCAATAATCCTCGCCCGACAGGATGCGCGGCAGATAATGGGCCCGCTGTTCGGCCGTGCCGAAATGCATGATCACCGGCGCGACCATCTTGAGGCCCATCGGCGCCAGCGCCGGCGCGCCGGTGCGCGCGCATTCGGCGGCGAAGATATAGCGTTCGACTTCGCTCCACCCGGGGCCGCCGAATTCGGCCGGCCAGTCGGGTGCCGCCCAGCCGTGCGCGTTCAGGATGCGCTGCCAAGGCAGGGAAATCGCCGGGTCGATGAAGACGCTCGTCGCGCGGGCCGCGGCGCGGCGCAGCTCGTCGGGCAGCGCGGCTTCCAGAAAGGCGCGCACTTCGTCCTGAAAGACGTCCAGCGCCGGATCGTTCAGCATGTCCATTCGCCGCATCTATCGATCGAACGGGGGACCGGCCAAGCTGGCGGATGCGTCAGGCGGCCCGCGCCCCGACGAAACCCAGTCCCGCTGCGATCTGGATCGTTTGCGCGCGGCCGGTCGCGCCGAGTTTCGCCGCGGCGTTGCGCAGGTGAAAGCGCACCGTCGATACCGATAGCGACAGGATGATCCCGATCTCGCCGTCGGTCTTGCCTGCCGCTGCCCAGCGCAGGCATTGGACCTCGCGCCGCGTCAGCATTTGCGGCACCGCCGCGTTGCGTGGCCGGCCGCGCGCTTC
The DNA here is from genome assembly GCF_035565275.1 of Sphingopyxis sp. Lineage (GTDB taxonomy): Bacteria > Pseudomonadota > Alphaproteobacteria > Sphingomonadales > Sphingomonadaceae > Sphingopyxis. The sequence continues at coordinate 19,708 of NZ_DATMST010000025.1, read as the reverse complement.
ATTGTGCGTGGCCACCAGCCTGAGCGCGAGATTGTGCAGGTCTCCCGCGTGCTTCGCGAACAGCGTCTCTACGCCGACCGGTTCGCGCGAGCACCAGAATACGGCGCCGACAAGGCCACGCGGCAGGTGCACCGGCGCGACAATCGCTTCTCCGAAATTGGGGGTGTTCTTCGCCTGCTCGCAGTCGACGGCTTCGAGCAACTGCGAGGCGCGCCAGGTGCGGAGACGTCCGTCGCTATAGAAGAAGGGCTCGGCAACGAGCCGCGCGGCGGTGAGAAAGGCGATATGCAGCGCCAGCTTGCGGTCGCGCCAATAGGCATGGTCAGGGTCGATCCAGCGAAAGCTGGTCTCCGCATAGGGCCGTCCGTCCACGTCGCCCATCGGCTCGGGATCGCCAAGGTCGGCCTGCGCCGCGATGAAGGGCAGGCCAATCGCGTCGCCCGCAGCCTGTACCGCGGCGATCATTGACGGCATCGCGTCCCAGCATTGCATTCGATAATCCGTCACCCGACCCATCCTCCATCCCATCCTGCCACGGGTGCCAGCTTGTCTGCAGCCTTGCAATTCTCTCCTTTGGCAGGGTCCGGCCAAGCGACGTTCGCACGAAGACGAACGCAGCGGCAAGCCGTTTGAGGGAGGATAAATGATGAAGGCAATCCGGTTTTTTCTGCTCGCCGGCACCGGCCTGGCGCTCGCGGCGCCCGTGTGGGCGGCCGACGCAGCCGCCGCCGACGCTGACACGGCATCGGCGCAGAGCGAGATCATCGTCACCGCGCAGCGCCGTGCCGAATCGATCAACGACGTTGGCATGGCGATCCAGGCGGTCGACGGCGACACGCTCGAAAGCTTGCGCGTCACCGACATGCGTGACCTTACCGCGGTCGCACCGAGCTTCACGGTGTCGCAAAGCTATCAGGGCGTGCCCACCTATACGTTGCGCGGGATCGGCTTCAACACGATCAACCTCTCGTCGACCTCGACCGTCGGCACCTATGTCGATGAGGTCGCCTACGCCTACCCGATCATGAACACCGGGCCGGTGATGGACCTCGAACGGGTCGAGGTCCTCAAGGGTCCGCAAGGCACGCTCTATGGCCGCAACACGACCGCCGGCCTGATCAACTTCATCACGGGCAAGCCGACCGACAGCTTTGAGGGCAGCATCAAGGCCGATCTCGGCAACTACCAGACCTATAATTTCGCCGGCCACCTCTCGGGCCCGCTCGGCGAGGGCATCGCCGCGCGCATCGCCTTCCGCAGCGAGAATAGCGACAAGGGGTGGCAGGTCAGCAACAGCCGCGGCGAACGCCAGGGCAAGGTCGACAAGCTCGGCATCCGCGGGGCGCTGGCCATCGATCCCGCCGAGGGGACGCATTTCGACCTGTCGGTGACCTGGTGGCAGAACAAGTCCGACACCGTGGTCGGGCAGGGGATCGGCTTCACGCCCGCGACCGACCCGGCGACGGGCACCAGCAATTCGCGCTTCTTCAACGCGCCGGGGCTCGCGGCCTATCTCGCGAGCAATTTTCCGACCAAGGCAACGCAGGCTGACTGGGCGCCCTATGCGCAGCGTTCGACCGATATCGGCACCGGGCTCGGGCTCGATGGTCCGTTGGCCGAAGACAATCGCTTCTGGGGGCTGAAGCTGCGCTGGGATCAGGATGTGGGCGATACGATGAAGTTCGTCTCGCTGACCAGCTACAATGATTTCAAGCGCAACGCGCTGTCCGACTGGAGCGGTGCGCCGTATGAAGTCCTGCTCCAGAACACCGTCGGGCGGATCAAGAGCTTCGCGCAGGATTTCCATGTCGAGGGCGAGAGCGGCCCAGCGACCTGGCTGGTCGGCGCCTATTACGCGAACGACCGGATCATCGATTCAAACCGCACGATGCTGGGCCAGAACGCCAATGTCGGGCTGATCCGTGCGGCCGGGGCTCCATTGCTCGCGAACCCGATTTTCAATTCGGGCGGCTATACGCCGGCGGAGCTCAGCCAGGCCTTTCGCACCTATGAGGATTTCGGGCGTATCCGGACGAAGACGTGGAGCGTCTTCGCCAACACCGACTGGGAGATCGATGACCGGTTCAAGCTGACCGCAGGCCTCCGCTACACCGAGGACAAGCAGCACTACAATGGCTGCTCGCGCGACTTCAACGGCAACATGCTGCCGAACGTCAACGTCGTGAACCGCGCGCTCTACCTTCAGACTTATGGCGTACTCGCGGCGCCGATCACGCAGGGGCAGTGCAACACCTTCGACCCTGTTACCGGAACCTTCGGCGAGGTGCGCTCGGTGCTGGACGAGAATAATGTCGCGTGGCGCGTCGCGCTCAACTGGTCGCCGAACAGCGACACATTGCTCTACACCTCGGTCTCGCGCGGCTATAAATCGGGGACGACGCCGATCAACGCGGCAAACCTCGCGCGGCAGAATGCGCCAGTGACGCAGGAAAAGCTGACCGCCTATGAAGTCGGGCTCAAGGCGACGCTCGCCGACCGCGCGGTACAGGCCAATCTGTCGGCCTTCTATTATGATTATGCCGACAAGCAGATCAGCACCTATTTCGCCGACCCGATCTACACCGCGCTCTCGCGGCTCGACAATGTGCCGAAGTCGAAAGCCTATGGCGTCGAGGGCGAACTGACGATCCGCCCCGCAACCGGCCTGACGCTGGCGGCGAACGCGCTGTGGCTGAAGACGCGGATAAACGACTACAATGGCACCAATGCCGCGGGGCAGCCCCAGAATTTCGACGGCGCCGAATTCATCTACAGCCCGGAGTTTCAGGGCAGCCTGACGCTCGCCTATGATACGCCGGTCAGCGATACGCTGAACCTGACGGGCGCCGTAAGCGCACGTTACCAGAGCAAGTCGAACACGATTTTCGAGGATCTCGATCTCTACAAGGTCGATGCCTATGGCACCGTCAACGCCAGCCTCGGCGTGAGAAGCGAGAGCGGCTGGTCGGTGTCGCTCTGGGCGAAGAACCTGTTCGACAAATATTATTGGTCGGCCGTCGCCAGCAACGCAAACGTCGTGGTTCGCTTCCCGAACCCGCCGCGGACCTATGGCCTGACCTTGGGCTTTGATTTCTGAGGAGTGCGAAACGGGTGCAGCAACGCGAACTCGAAAATTACCTTGGCACGATAATCGACTTTTCCTCTCCCGTCGGCGAGCCCGCCCTGCTGCCACCCGACAGCGTCCAGTGGCGCATCTACAAGAATCCGATTGCGCTCGGGATCGGGGGGATCGCCGCGGTGTTGCTCGAATTTGCCGAGCCGCGCATTCGCTCGGGCGTGTGGGATCATTCGACCTATAAGGCCGACCCGATAGGACGCGCGCGTCGCACCGGCCTTGTTGCGATGCTCGCCTGCTACGGCCCGGCGAGCACCGCGAAGGAAGTGATCGGCAAGGTCAATCGCCTGCACGGCGAAGTCAAAGGCTCGACGCCGGCGGGCGAAAAATATCGTGCGCTCGACCCGATCCTGCTCGATTGGGTCGCGGCGACTGCTTCTTACGGCTTTCTGATGGCCTACGACCGCTTCGTCCATCCGCTATGCGCCGCCGACAAGGACCGCTTCATGCGCGACGGGGACATGATCGGCCGCGAGTTCGGGGCGCGCCACGCGCCACCGACGCTCGATGCGTTTATGGTGATGATGGCACAGCTCGAACCGCGCTTCGAGCCGCATCCCATCCTTTTGGAATTCCTAGATATCATCCAGTCCGGCCGTGCCGCCCCCGGTGCGCCGCGCTTCCTGCATCGCGCGATCGCGCGCGCCGCAGTGTCGCTGCTTCCCGGACATGTCCGCCAGCGGCTGGAACTCGGGGGCCAATATGACCTTGGCCGGCTTGACCGCTTGATGCTGCGGACCGCGGGCCGTCTTGCAGACCGGCGCGTCGATCGCACCTCGCCAGCATGCCAGGCAAGCGAACGGCTCGGCTTTCCTCATGACTTTCTCTTCAGATCGAGGATGCAGCAAACGAGGATGCTGGTTGGGTGAGCGCCAACACTGAATTTGGCCAAAGTTCGCCGCGCAAGCAGCACCAATGGCATTTCACAGCGACTAACGTGACTTCCATCTGCTTTCAGACGACCCGGCATTTGACACCCGGCGCAGCGGTTGCGTGCGGGGCGACGGTCTGAAAGGAAATGATATGGCACGGACTTGGCTGGTCACCGGATGTTCGCGCGGTTTCGGGCGCGCGCTGGCCGAAGCGATTCTCGACGCGGGCGACAATTTGCTGGCGACGGCGCGCGATCCCGCAACGCTGGAAGGGCTCGGGGCCGGAAAGCCTGGTCGTCTTGAGACGGCACCGCTCGACGTTACCGACGAGCGACAGGCGTCGGGAGCAATTCGTGCCGCGATCTCCGCTTTCGGATCGCTCGAAGCCTTGGTGAACAATGCCGGCTATGGCGACATCGGATCGGTCGAAGACACGCCGATCGCGTCCTTCCGGCGGCAGATCGAAACCAATCTGTTCGGCACCATCATCATGACCAAGGCCGCCATCCCGCACATGCGGGAGAGGCGGAAAGGGCATATCGTACAATTTTCTTCGGTCGGCGGGCGGCTTGGCGCGCCGGGGCGCGCCGCCTATTCGGCGGCCAAATGGGGCGTCGAAGGCTTTTCGGAAGTGCTGGCCCGCGAAATGGAGCTTGTCGGCGTCAAGGTCAGTATCGTCGAGCCCGGAGGATTCCGGACCGACTTTGCCGGCTCGTCGTCGACCCTCGACGGCGGGCGTCCCGAATATGACGCGGTGGTCGGCAAGGCAGCGCGCATGCAGGCCGCCTATCATGGCAACCAGCCGGGCGACCCGCACCGCGGCGCGGCGGCCATTCTGAAGCTGGTGGCGATGAAGAAACCGCCGCTTCGCCTGCCGCTCGGAAGCGACGCGGTGACTGCGATTGCCCGGTCCGATCAGGTACGGCTCGACGAGCTTGAGCGCTGGCGGCCGCTGAGCATCTCCAGCGATTTTGCCGCATAATGTCCCCTTCACAGCACATCACAACAGCTAACAAGCGTTTGGCGCGAAGGACGCTTAGGCTTCTCGCATCTCGATGAGCCGAAGGATCAAGCCATGAACAATTTTTCGTCAGAAACTGCCGCGCCGGGCCGGCGGGGCTTCTTGCGCGGTAGCGCCCTGATCGCTGCCACGCTCGTTGGCGGCGTGGCGCAAGCCCGCACGCGCACCGCATCGGGTATCGCGCCATCGTCGGCTCCGTCTTCTTTCGGCCCGGTCCGGCAGGTCGATGCAGGCGTGCTCGACATCGGTTATGTCGAGATGGGACCCGCATCGGGCACCCCGGTTCTGCTGTTCCACGGCTGGCCTTATGCCATCGACGCCTTCGCCGGGGTGGCGCCGCTGCTCGCGGCGCGAGGCTATCGCGTCATCGTGCCGCATCTTCGCGGGCACGGCACCACGCTGTTCAGGTCGGAGGCGACGCCGCGCAATGCGCAGCAGGCGGCACTCGCCGCCGACGGGATCGCGCTCATGGATGCGCTGCGGATACCGAAGGCGATCGTCGCCGGCTTCGACTGGGGTGCGCGGACGGCCGATATCATGGCGGCGCTCTGGCCCGGGCGTTGCACCGCGCTCGTCTCGGTCAGCGGCTATCTGATCGGCAGCCAAGCGGCGAACGCCAAGCCGCTTCCGCCGGCGGCCGAACTGCAATGGTGGTATCAGTTCTATTTCGCGACCGAGCGCGGCAAGGCCGGATATGCCGCGAACACCGACGCCTTCAACAAGCAGATATGGCAACTCGCCTCGCCGAAATGGGCGTTCGACGACGCCACTTTCGAGCGTTCGGCCGCTGCGTTCGCCAACCCCGACCATGTCGAGATCGTGATCCACAATTACCGCTGGCGGCTGGGCCTTGCCGATGGCGAGCGGCAATATGACGCGCTCGAGGCGAAGCTGGCGGCGGCGCCCGCCATATCGATTCCGGCGATCACGATGGAGGGCGATGCCAACGGCGCGCCGCATCCGCAGCCGGACCAGTATCGTGCCAAATTCACCGGCCCCTATGCCCATCGCCTGATCACGGGCGGTATCGGCCACAACCTGCCGCAGGAAGCGCCGGCCGCGTTCGCGCAGGCGGTGCTCGACGTCGCGAAGCTCGCACGATGAGCGGGGTACGAAAGCCGGGCGCCATCGTGCTGATCGCCTCGGCGCTGCTCTTCGGCGTGTCGGCGGGCGTCGCCGTGTCGCGGGCGGACGAAGGCGCATCACCGATCGATGGCGTGAAACTGCCCAAGGGGTATCGCGACTGGAAACTGATCAGCGTCGCGCAGGAGAATGGCCGGAACAACGATATCCGCGCCATTCTCGGCAACGATATCGCGGTCAAGGCTTTCCGGGACGGGAAGCGGCCCTTTCCCGACGGGGCGGTCATCGTCCGGCTCGCCTGGCGATATGACTCCTCGCCGCGCAACGACAAGGTGTTTCCGGCGCCGCAGTCGTTCGTCGCGGGGGCGCCGACCAATGTGCAGGTCAGCGTCAAGAATGCGAAGCGCTATGCCGCCACCGGCGGCTGGGGTTACGGCCAGTTCGAGGACGGCCGGCCGAACCCCGACGAGGCGCTCGCCCGCTCCTGCTTTGCCTGTCACCAGAAGCTCGAGGTGCTCGACCCCGGCACGGATCTGGTCTTCACCGCCTATTCGCGCTGATCTGCGCGGGACCCGCATATATCCCGAAGCAGGAACGGCCGGTCATGTCGCGGACACGACCGGCCGGGGGCGCACGCCGGTGCGTCGGGGGAGGGGAGAGCCGGCGCGCGCTCCTAGGGGGCGGTAGCCGCCTGCTCGATGAGGCGGGCCACTTCGGGCGCATGCGACACCATCACGACGTGCGATGCGCCCTTGACCACGACGGTCTTCCGCGACTTCGCACGCTCGGCCATGAAGCCCATGGCGACGGGCGGGATGTTCCTGTCGCCGTCGCCGTAGACGAACCATGACGGCAGATGTTTCCACGCGGGCGCGGTCGACGTCTCGGACAGCGCTGCTTCTGCGATCGGGCGCTGGCCGGCGGCCATCAGCCGCGCTTCGGGGGCCCGCACGTCCGCAGCGAACTGATCGTGGAAGCGCGCCTGCAGGATATAGAGATCGTTGCCCCCGGTCGTCAGCCTGACCGGCGGTGCAAGCGCGGAGCCGAGGGTGCTGCCGGGGAACCGGCCGGTCAGTCCGAGCGCGGTCTCGCCGGTGTCGGGCGCAAAGGCAGCGACGTAGACCAGCCCCTTAACGTTCGTCAGCCCTTCGGCGGCTTCGCTGATGACCGAGCCGCCATAGGAGTGGCCGACCAGCACCACCGGGCCATTGATTGTCTTTACGACCTCGGCGATGACATCGGCGTCAGCGCGGACGCCGCGCAGCGGGTTGGGGGCCGCGACGACCGTGTAGCCATCCTGCTGCAGGATCGGGATCACGCGGTTCCAGCTCGATGAATCGGCGAAGGCGCCGTGGACGAGAACGATGGTCGGTTTGGCGGGTGCGGCCTGTGCCTGCGCGCCCGTGGCGAGCAACGCCGCCACGAGCATCAACCCGCCGGGAATGATTTTCTTTTTCATATGCGTCTCCTGATATCTGAAATGGGCTCAGGCGAGGGCTACGACGGCGTCGATGTTGCCCTTGATCGCCTTCGAATAGGGGCAGGTGCGGTGTGCGGCCTCGATGATCTGGCGCGCGATGTCGGGATCGATCCCGGGCACGTGAACATTGAGGCGCGCGGCGAGCGAATAGCCGTCGTCGCCCTGGCGAAGCTCGACTTCGGCATCGATCGCAAGGTCTGCGGGCAGCACGATATCCTTTGCCCTGGCGGCGATGGCCATCGCGCCCTGAAAGCAGGCGGACCAGCCCGCAGCGAACAGTTGCTCGGGGTTGGTTCCGGCGCCGGGACCGCCCGGGGTGGACAGCTTGACCTCGAGGCGGCCGTCGCTGCTCTTGGCGGTACCGTCGCGGCCGCCCGTCACATGGACGGCGGCGGTATAAAGGGTCTTGGTAGCGGACATTCGGGTTCTCCTTCAGGGTTGTAGGCGTCAGCGAAGCGGCCGGAAGGCCGTACGGACTTCTTCGGCGAACAGGTGCGGTTGTTCCCAGGCAGCGAAATGACCGCCATTGCCGACTTCGTTGAAATAATGGAGGTTGGTGTAGCAGCGCTCGGCCCAGCTTCTGGGCGCACGGAAGATTTCGCCGGGGAAGACGCTGACCGCGACCGGCATGTCGATGATGCCGCGCGCGTTGAAATTGTTCGAATGGTCTTCCCAATAGATGCGCGCGGCGGAGGCGCCGGTGCCGGTCAGCCAGTAAAGCGAAATGTCGTCGAGGATCGCATCGCGCCCGAGCACGCGCTCGGGCTGGCCGTCGGCATAGACCCACTGCGCGATCTTTTCATACATCCACGCCGCCATGCCGACCGGCGAGTCGACCAGCGAATAACCGATCGTCTGCGGCCGCGTGTTCATCATTGCCGCGTAAGCCGAATTGTCGCGGTAGAAGGCTTCGAGCTGGTCGAACGCGCCGCGCTCCTTGGCTGTCAGGCTTGCAGGCGCCGGATCTCCCGCCGCGAGCGTGCGGGCGATATCGGCGGGGACCACGGCAGGCATGTTGAGGTGGATTCCGGCGAGTCCCGGCACATGCTGGAGCGCCATGCGCTGCGAGATGACCGAGCCGCAATCGCCGCCCTGGCTGACGTAGCGATCATAGCCGAGACGCAGCATCAGCGTCGACCAGGCGCGCCCGATACGGTCGGAGCCCCAGCCGGGCACCGTCGGTTTGCCCGAAAAGCCGAAGCCCGGGATCGACGGGATGACGAGGTGGAAGGCGTCTTCCGCCTTGCCCCCGTGCGCGGTCGGATTGGTGAGCGGATCGATCACCCGCATGAATTCGAGGATCGAGCCCGGCCAGCCGTGCGTCAGGATCATCGGCATCGCCTTGTCATGGCGCGAGCGCACATGGATGAAGTGGATATCGAGCCCGTCGATTTCGGTGAGGAACATCGGCAACGCGTTCAGCCGGGCCTCGACCTTGCGCCAGTCATAATCACCCGCCCAATAGCGCGTCATGGCCTCGAGCGTCTGACGGCGCACGCCTTGGCTGTCGTCGCCGACCGGCTGCGCGTCCGCCCAGCGGGTCTCGGCGACGCGGCGCTTCATTGCCGCAAGTTCGGCGTCGGGGATCGCAATTTTGAACGGCCGGATCGCGGCGCTCGCCGCACGGGCAATGGTCGGGGTCGCGGCGATCGCGCCGAGCGCGGCGGCGCCAGTCACGAAACCGCGGCGTGAGGGGGTGAAGTCTCCAGGCAAATCTCGTCTCCTGATCGAGTGGAAAGGATCGGGAGGAGAGATAGCGATATCGCCGGTCGCCGCCCGTTAGGCGCGGTGAGGCGCTGTTAGCCGGCCCATGCACAAAAACTAACGGGCGAGGTCGCCGACTAACGCGCAGGGCGCCCGGGACGCCTTATGTCGGTGCAGCTGGAAAGCCGGCGGCAACGGAGACAGACATCATGAGCAAAAGACGATCGATCGGATTTATCGCAGCGGCACTTGCCGCGGCGGGCGCGGTCACCACGGTCTGTTTCGGCGACGCGCTCGGTATGGCCCATGCACAAGGCGCACCATTTGGTACGACCTCGCGGCCGGTGGAGGTGCTCGCTTCCGCAAAGCCTTGGCTTGCTGCCGTTCCGGGCGGTCCGCAGGCGCTCCGCGGCAAGGTCGTGGTCGTGAATTTCTGGACCTATTCATGCATCAATTCGTTGCGCGCGCTGCCCTACCTTCGCGCCTGGAACGAGCGTTATGGCGACAAGGGCCTGGTCGTGGTGGGCGTCCACGCGCCCGAATTCGGATTCGAGCATGATGCCGCCAGGGTCCGGTTGGCGGCGAGCCAGCTCAAGGTCGGCTATCCCAACCTTCAGGACAATGATTATGCGGTGTGGCAGCGCTTCGCGAACCAAGGCTGGCCAGGGTTTTATTTCATCGACGCGGAGGGGCGCGTCCGCGGCTATCGTATTGGCGAAGGCGAATATGCCAGCGCAGAGCAACTGATCCGCAAGCTCCTGGTGGAGGCCGGCCATGATCCTGCGACCGTTCCCGCATCTCCGGTCATGGGTACAGGCGTCGAGGCCGAAGCAGATTGGGTCCATCTGGGGTCGCCCGAATCCTATGTCGGTTATGACAAGGCGGCGAATTTCCGGTCACCCGGCGGGCTGCGGAAGGACAGGTCGACCAGCTATGCCCCCGTCGGAGCTCTGGGACTCAACGACTGGGATCTGACCGGCAAATGGTCGGTCGGCGGTGAGTTTGCGGCGCTGGACGGCGCGGCAGGCGCGATCCGCTTTCGCTTTCATGCCCGCGATGCCCATCTTGTCCTCGGCGGTGCCCGCGATGGTCGGCCGGTACGATTCCGGATCACAATCGACGGCGCTGCGCCGGGCGCCGATCATGGCGCCGACGTCGACGCCGGGGGCTGGGGCGAGGTCCGCGAGGATCGTCTTTACCAACTCGTCCGGCAAAGCGGTGCGATCGATGACCGTACGCTGACGGTCGAGTTTTCGCGCCCGGGAGTACGGGCTTACGTCTTCACCTTCGGCTAGCGCGGCGCCGACCGGAAAGCGGACGCACGAAACTTGTAATCCCCGCGGCTTGGACAGACGAGAGCTTTCTGCCACAGGTCGGAGCGCCAACCCGATGCCGCAACGGTATCGGAGCCAAAGGCGCGGGGAAAAAGCGTAGCGTGACGGACAGCGAGAGACTCGGCGATCAATTGGCATTCGGGCCATTCCGCCTGTGGCCGGACGAAAGGCTGCTGACGAGGGACGGCAAGCCGGTCCCTATCGGCGGACGCTCGTTCGATCTGCTCGTCGCCCTGATCGAAAGGCCCGGAGCGGTGCTGTCCAAGCGCGATCTTCTGAAGCGCGTGTGGTCCGACGTCGTCGTCGAAGACGGCAGCCTTCGATTTCACATGGCGGGGCTCCGCAAATTGCTGGCCGATGGCCGGGACGGTGCGCGCTACATCGCGACGCAGGTCGGCGTCGGTTATGCCTTTGTCGCGCCCGTGGAACGGCGGGTGGCTCCGGACAGTTCTTTCCTTGCGGCCGAAACGACGGTCGAGGCGCGCGCAGGCAGTCGCGGCGCTCGATCACCCAATCTGCCTCCGCAGCCGCATCTGGTCGGGCGCGAGCGCGATGTGGAACTGCTCGGCGAGCGGATTGCCGGGACGCCCCTGTTCACGATCGTCGGTCCTGCAGGGGTGGGCAAGACATCGCTCGCGGTGGAAATTGCGCATCGGAACGTTTCCGACTTCGGCGGCGATATCGCTTTCGTGGACTTCGCGATGCTGGAAAATCCGGCAATCGTGCCGTCGATGATTGCCGGTGCGATGGGGATCGCCGTCGATGGCGACGATCCGCTCGCGGTGATCCTGGGTCATGTGCGTGACCGCCGCTTCCTTCTCGTCCTCGACAATTGCGAGCATCTGATCGAACCAACCGCGACGATCGTCGAGCGCTTCATCGACGAGGCGCCTCTCATGCGCGTCATCGCCACATCGCGCGAGCCGCTCAGGGTGCGCGGCGAACATGTGCATCGTCTGGGTGCCCTGTCTTATCCAGAAGATACCGTCGACCTCACGTTCGAACAAATCCTTGCCTATCCGGCGGTCGAACTCTTTTGCTCGCGCGTTGCCGCCGCCGACAGCGACTTCGCCCGGGAAGAGGAGGCCGTGCGCCTTGTCGCCGATATCTGCCGACGGCTCGACGGCATGGCGCTGCCTATCGAACTGGTCGCCATGCGTGCGGCGACCCACGGCATTCCGGCGACGGCGCGCCAGCTGGGCGAGCGCTTCAGTCTCGGCTGGTCGGGCCGGCGAACTGCCCAGCGGCGCCAGCAAACGCTTCAGGCGACACTCGACTGGAGCTATGATCTGCTTTCCGCGGCCGAAAGGACCGTGTTCGAGCGGCTCTCGGTTTTCGTCGGCCCATTTTCGATCGATGCCGCGCTTGATGTCGCCGCTGACAAAAGCTTGGGCACGGACGAAGCTGCACTGGCGCTCGACGAACTGGCTTCGAAATCGCTCGTTTCGGTAAATCGCACCGGCGGCGCCTGCATCTATCGCCTGCTCGAAATGACGCGTGCCTATGCCCGGGAGAAACTGCGCGTCCGGGGGGGCGTCGAATATGCTGCCGCGGCGCGCAGGCACGCCAGCTATTATCTTGCCGAACTGGAGGGGATCGCCAACCATGACGAGAGCTCGCTCGAAGACACCGGGCCGCTCCGTCAGCAACTTGGCAACATTCGTAGCGCGCTGGATTTCAGCTTCGGTGACGACGGCGACCTGAAAACAGGCGTGCGCCTTGCAGCGGCAAGCGCCCCGGTCTTTCTTAACCTGTCGCATCTGCTCGAGTGCCGGAACTGGTGCGGCAGGGCGCTTGCCGATGCGAAGGCTGCGTCAGGAAATGGCGACAGCGGGATCGCGCCCGAGGTGGAACTGGAGCTTCAGGGAGCGCTTGGAACGGCGCTGATGTTTACAGAGGGCAACAGAGCGGGGGCGGGCGATGCGCTGGGTCGTGCGCTCGACCTCGCGACGCGACTGGCAGACAGCTGGAACCAGTTGCGGATGCTCGCCCGTCTCCACATCTTCAACAAGCGGCTTGGCGATTATGCGGCCGCCCGGTCGCATGCCGAACTGGCTGTGGAAGTCGCGGCGCAAATTGACGACGACGAGGCATTCGGCATCGCCTATTCCCTGTCGGGAATCTCGCACTATCTTGCGGGGAATCTCCCGCGCGCGCGCGAGGAACTTGAACAGGCCATGACGCGGAGCGGCCCGACGCTTCGAAGCCGAACGATCCGTTATGGTTTTGACAACCGCAGCCGGACCGGGATCGCGCTCGCCTATACGCTTTGGCTTGCGGGCGAAGCGGAGCAAGCGAACCGTCTGGCTCGGCAGACGGTGCGCGAGACCGGACAGCTTGAGCACGGCATCACGCAATGCATCGCGCTGGTGTGGGCGGCCATCATCCATCTGTGGAGCGACGATCCCGAGGCGGCGGAGGAAGCGGTCGACGCCCTTTCCGCACGCGCCGAGGCCAGCGCGCTTGCGCCCTATATCGTCGCGGCTGAAGGTTTCCGTGGCGCGCTTGATTTCGAGCGCAGCCATCGGGCAGAAGCTTTGTTCGCCCTCGAGAAGAGCATCGCCAGCCTCCGCGCCGCGCGATACGAGTTGCTCGTAACGCCGTTCACCGTGATGCTCCTGTGGGGTTTGCTGCGCGCCGCGCGGCTTCGCGAGGCGCAGGATCTTGTCGAGGGCGCGATATCCCGCTGCGAGGAATTGGGAGAACTCTTCGCCATGCCCGAACTTTTGCGGATCAAGGCCGATCTCGTCGAGCGGCTCGATGACGACCGCACCACGAGCGCGACATTGATACGCGACGCCGTTTCGCTCGCTCGTCGGCAAGGGGCTCGCGTGTGGCAGGATCGCATCGGGAAAATGCCGTCGGCACAGGATGGCAGGCATCGAAAATAATTATTGAACGTTCGTTCCACAATTGCTATGTGCGAAACATGGCGAGACCGAAAAGCTTTGACGATGATGTCGCACTCGATGCGGCGATCGGCGTATTCCGCGAACACGGTTATGAGGGCACGTCTGCCCAGATGCTCGTCGATGCGATGGGGATCGGTCGGCAGAGCCTCTATAACAGCTTCGGCGACAAGGCAGGCCTCTACAGCGCAGCCGTACGACGCTACGCAATAGCCGAAACGCACGCGCACCGGGAAGCGCTCAGGACCGGCAACCGCGCGATCGAAGGCATCTGCGCGATGGTCGATCGGGTCGTTCGCGAAGCGGGTCGACCTTGTCTGGGCGTCAATTCGATTGCCGAACTGGGAACGTCATGGCCGGCGCTCAACGAAATCCGGGCCGCGGCCGACCTTTCGCTGCGGACCGCGATCGTGGCGCAGGTGGCGGCGGCGCAGGCCGAGGGCGACATCGCCGCCGACCTGGATCCCGACGTCATCGCGACCTGGTTCGTGGCGAGCTTTGCCGGAACAAGGATTGCCGCACGTGGCGGAGCAAGCCCCGAACATCTGACCAGCTTGGGAGAGTTGACGCTTCGCGCCCTGCGATGACCCCTTTTTTTGACTAGTTATGGAACGATCATTCAATAAGGAAGACGAGATGAAAGCAATTGCAATGATGTCGCCCGCTGGCGACCTTGACCTGATCGATGCACGCCAGCCGGCGCCCGGCGCCGGAAAGGTCGTCGTCGAGGTCGCAGCCGCAGGCGTCAATTTCATGGATATCGGGGTGCGCCGCGGCATGGCGTGGACCGATGTTCCGGAACCCAAGGTGATAGGGGTAGAGGGTGCGGGCCGGGTCACAGCGCTCGGTGAGGACGTCGCGAGCTTCGCGATCGGCGACCGCGTCGCGTGGGTCTATGCTCCGGGAAGCTATGCCGGGCAGGTCGAGGTGCCCGAGAGCGCGCTGGTCCCGGTGCCCGACGCGATCGACGATCGCACGGCGGCGGCGATCATGATGCAGGGGCTGACCGCCAGCCATTTTGCGACCGACTTCTATGCGGTGCAGCCGGGCGACGTGGCGCTCGTCCATGCCGCCGCCGGCGGTCTCGGTCTGCTGCTGACGCAGCTCGTCAAGCTGCGCGGCGGCACGGTGATCGGGCGCGTGTCGAGCACGGCAAAGGCTGACGTCGCGCGCAGCGCCGGCGCCGATCATGTCATTGTCGATGCAGAGGGGCATTTTGCGGATCAGGTTCTCGCTCTAACGCGCGGCGAGGGCGTCAACGTCGTTTTCGACGGCTCGGGCCCCGCGACCTTTGCAGGCTCGCTTGCATCACTTCGACGCTCGGGCACCTTCTGCTGGTTCGGGCCGGTACTCGGCGGACCGGGACCGATCGAAATCATGAGCCTGCCGAAGAGCATCAAGCTTGGCTACGCCGTCTTCTCCGACCATATCCCGACGCCCGCGTTGCTGCGCGAGCGATCGGCGCAATTGTTCCGATGGATAATCGAAGGAAAGCTGCGCGTCGAAATAGGCGGTGTCTATCCGCTTGCCGACGCGGCGCGCTCACATGACGATATGGAAAGCCGCCGGAGCACCGGCAAGCTGCTCCTCATTCCCTGACGGCCAGCCGCACGACCGTGACGGGATGGTCATGCGCCGCGCTGCGCGCGCCAAAAAATTTGCTCGATTATGGAATAAACATTCAAGAAAGGAAATGCGATGAGTGATGATATTGAAAAAGTGGCGCTGGTCTTTGGCGGCTCACGCGGAATCGGCGCAGCCATTGTCGAACGGCTTGCGCGCGAAGGCTATGCAGTGGCTTTCACCTATGTATCGAGCGAATCCGCCGCATATGAGATTGAGGAACAAGTCATTGCACGCGGCGGCCGGGCGAAAGCGATCCGGGCTGACAGCGGCAAGGCCGATGACATCCGCGCCGCGGTATCGACAGCCGTTGAAAGCTTCGGCAAGCTCGACGCCGTCGTCGTCAATGCCGGAATCTTTCGGACCGCGACGATCGATGCGGTGACCGAGGCCGATCTCGACGAAATGCTCCGGATCAATGTGCGCGGTGTTTACCTTTCGATCCAGGTGGCCGCCGGCCAGATGAACGATGGCGGCCGGATCGTCACGATCGGGAGCAATGTGGCTATCCGAACCGGCTTTCCGGGCGCTAGCGTCTATCAGATGACGAAGGCTGCGGTGGCAGCGATGGTGAAGGGGGTGGCGCTTGACCTCGCACCGCGGGGGATAACCGTGAACAATGTCCAGCCTGGTCCGACCGATACCGACATCAACGCCGGCGGGATTGATACCCTGTCTTCGATGAGCCCCCTGAAGCGCGTGGCCAGGCCTGCGGAGATCGCGGGTATCGTCGCCTATGTGGTTAATGATGAAGCTGGCTATATGACCGGAGCCAGCCTCACGATCGACGGCGGTTTTACTCTCTGAGGGTTGACGCGGCGTGCTCACGCGCATCGGCGGGCACATCGCTCGTCCGGCTGAAATCGGATCGTTTCGGTTCCGGATCGCCGGTAGCCTTTCGCAAAAGGCCGTTGCGCAGACAGCCCGACTGGTGAATGACATCGGCGTTGCTGGGACACCGGATGCGAAGACGGACGATACTCCTTGTCACCATCTGCGCAGCGGTCCTCGCCGGCCTGCTGCCGCCGATCACCATTTCGCAGCTACTGCGCGCGCGTGCGGTGGAGGCGGAGCAACAGCATCTGGACGAATATGCCCGATGGACGCTGTTGCGGGCCGACCGGACGCTCGCCGACGCCCGGAAAATTCTGGGCCGCGCGGAAGCGCTGGGCCGGCGGGACTGTTCGCGCGAACATATCGCCGGGATGCGGGCCATCGTGATGGACGCGCAGGATGCGAAGGACGTCGGCTTTTTCCGCGATGGCCGGCTGGCTTGCACGAGTTTGGGGATGATCGAACGCCCGATTGCGCGGCCGAGGCCCGATGCGACCCTGTCCGGCGGGTACAGGCTCGCGCTGCGTATCGAACCGCGTTTGTTCGAAAGCCAGCCGATGATGGCGCTCGGGCATGGCGACTACGCCGTCCTGATCCAGCCAGGGCAATTGATCGACGTGCTGACCGACAGCCATATGACGCTCGGCATCGCGACCGCGTCCGGTCGGTCGATCGCCTTGTCGGGACCGGTCGACGCCGGGTTGCTCCGCAGGTTATTGCAGCCCGGAATGGCCCGCGAGGACGATCGGCATATTTTCGCGTCGCATCGCAGCGCGGATCTGATCGCCTTTGCCATCAGCGATCGCGACGATGCCCCGGGACGGAACGGCAAGGACAATGTCGTCCTGTTTTCGGTCGGTCTTGGCCTGTCGGCGCTGTTGATCGGGATGGTGATATGGTTTTCGCGGCAGCGGCTTTCGCCCGCAGCGGGGCTTGCCATCGCCATCCGCAAACGCGAGTTCGTCGTGCATTACCAGCCGATTATCGAAATCGCGACGGGCCGCTGCGTTGCCGCCGAAGCGTTGCTCCGCTGGCACGACCCCGACGGCGGCTGGATTCCGCCCGACAGCTTCATCCCGCTGGCCGAGGAAACCGGGCTGATCGCGGGGCTGACCGATCTGATGATCGACCGCGTCGTCGAGGATATGGGGCGGTTGCTGCGGGCCGATCGGGATCTTCACATCTCGATAAACATCTCGGGCGAAGATATGGAAAACGGGCGCTTTCTTCCCGTACTCGCGCGGGCGCTGAAGCGATCGGGGATCGCGGCGTCGCAGATCTGGCTCGAGGTGACCGAGCGCGGCTTCATTCATGCCGAGGCCGCATCCGCTGCCGTGGCGGCGGCGCGTGCGGCCGGGCATATGGTGACGATCGACGATTTCGGTACCGGCTATTCCAGCCTGTCGCTGCTCGAGCAGCTGCCGCTCGACGCCTTGAAGATCGACAAATCCTTCATCGACGCCATCGCGAAAGGCGCGGCGATCAGCGTGGTGACGTCGCATATCATCGACATGGCGCATGGCCTGGGTTTCCACATCGTGGCCGAAGGCGTCGAGACAGCGGAGCAGGAAGACTATCTTCGCGGCGCCCGCGTCCCGTTCGCGCAGGGATGGCTTTATGCGAAGCCGCTTCCGGCCCGCGAATTTGAAGCCTTTCTTTCAGGCGTCCGGACGCCGGGCCAGCCTTCACCGCGCGCCGGTCGCGACGTTTAGCCGCAGAAAGCGATGTGCCGGGCGGGGGGGGGGCGCCGGCTTCCGCACGGATCATCCTGTATCCGGCACGTGCTCGCGCTGTCCGCTTGTATTCCCGGCCGTCCCGGACATGTTGCATCGCAACAATATCGCGAGAACCCAGGGAGTCCCCCATCCCATGACCAAGATCGACTTGGCGCTCCAAGGCGCGCCCGTTCGAACGCCGCTGGCAAAAGCGGCGCGGCGCAATGCCAAGATCTGGCTCTGTCTGGGGCTGATGGCCCTCGACGCCTTCGCGCTGGCGTGCGGCTTTGCGGTGACGCTGATCATCGAGCAGCCGCGCGGCATTTCGGATGGCCTGCTGACGGCGATGCTGGGCGCCCTGCTCGTCCACGCCGCTATCGCCTTTCAGAACCAGGCCTATAACCCGCGATGCCTGACCCGGCCGGTCAAGAGCTGCCGTCAGACGCTGATTTCCTTCGCAACCACTTTGCTCGTTTTCCTGCTCGTCGCCTTTTCGTTGCGCGTGACCGGCAAAATGCCGCGCTTTGCGATCGGGATGGGCATGGTCACCGCGGTGGGGCTGCTGGTCGCGCAGCGCCTGCTGATCTGCTATGCGGTGCGCAGGGCCTTGGGGCAGCTGACGGCCGAGCTCGTCATCCTCGACGGCGCCAGTCTGCCGCCCTCCTACCTTCAGCATGATATTATCGATGCGCGCGTGTCCGGCCTCCGCACCGATCTCGACGACCCCTATATGCTCGACCGCCTCGGCACGGTGCTGCAGGATTACGATCGGGTAACGATCGTTTGCGCGGCCGAACGGAAAGCCGAATGGGCGCGCGCGCTGAAGGGCGTGAACATCGTCGGCGAGATCGTGATGCCCGAGATCGCCGAACTGGGGCCGCTGACCACGCGGCAACGGGGCGGGGTGACGACGCTGGTGGTATCGTGGGGGCCGCTCAACCGGGCCAACAGGGTGAAGAAGCGCGCGCTGGATCTGGCGGTAACGCTTCCGGCGCTGTTCGTGCTGACGCCCTTGCTGGTGATCGTGGCGCTCGCGATCAAGCTGGATTCGCCCGGACCGGTCTTTTTCCGTCAGGAACGGATGGGGCGCGGCAACCGGATCTTCCGGATCCTGAAGTTCCGCAGCATGCGTGTCGAGACGACCGATGCGACCGGCGCGCGTTCGGCCAGCCGCGACGACGACCGGATCACGCGCGTCGGACGGTTCATCCGGGCGACGAGCATCGACGAACTGCCGCAGTTGATCAACGTGCTGTCCGGCGAGATGAGCCTGGTCGGGCCGCGCCCGCACGCACTGGGCTCGACCGCGGGGAACGAACTGTTCTGGCGGGTCGACCGGCAATATTGGCGCCGCCATGCGCTCAAGCCCGGGATCACTGGCCTTGCCCAGATTCGCGGCTTTCGCGGCGCGACCAATACCAAGCGCGATATCGTGAATCGGCTCGAGGCCGACCTTGAATATCAGCACGGCTGGTCGCTGCTGCGCGACATTTCAATTCTGGCGCGCACCGCGCAGGTATTGGTGCACCGTAACGCTTATTGAACGAGGCCGGGCCGCCATTCAGCCGTCCACGATCTGCGGCGCGCGGCAAGCGAGCGCGGTGTCAAAGGCTTCGGAGCGGGTGGTCGCGTGCATCAGGCCGCTGTAATCGCGGGTCCACTGGTCGGCGAAGCCGGCGACCTTGCCATAGCTGTTGTCGAGCAGCACGTGCGGAATATCGAGCAGCAACGAAAGAATATGGGCGTGAAGCCGGTCGGTGACGACGAGTTCGCCGGCCGCCAGCATCGCAAGGCCGCGCTGCAGCCGCCATTCGGCGAGGCGGCGCTGGCGGACCGCGCGGCGCGCCATCGGATCGCGGGTGACGAGGCGGCCAAGCCTCAGTGTCAGGCGGAGAACGCGCTTCCGGGCGGGGTCCTCTTCCAGCCAGTCGTCGGCGACCACGCCGGCGGGAAGCGTATCGGGCGTGCCGGGCGCGCGCTCGTGATCGGTGCGCAGC
>NZ_DATMST010000024.1:0-2764 GCF_035565275.1 Sphingopyxis sp. | reverse complement strand
CTGACCGGGTGGGCCGCGCCGAGCGAGCTGGCGATCGCGCGCCAGCTCCACGCGCGGCTGAGATTGAGGCCGTCGAGATGCGCGATCTTGCCGTCGCTGCGGTCGGAGACGGTGGCGGGGGTGAAGAGGGTGGCGGGCTGTTCCTGCGCCGCGCGGGGGAGGAAGGCGTCGAACCAGCCGGGGAAATCACTGCCGAGGACGGCCGCCATCAGATGGGCTTCGGTGAGCGCTGACGAGAGAAATTCGTCGCCCCCGGGCTCCCACGCCTGACAGTCGCGGTCGGCGGCGAACCAGTCGCGGGCGCGGGTGTCGATCAGCGTGACGAGGGCGGGGTCGCGGGTTTCGGCCCAGCGGCGCGCGAGGAGGAGCGCGAAGCTGATGTTGAAATGGGTGCCGACGCGCAGCGGATAGGTGAGCTTGGGCAGGAAGGCGTGGAAGCGCGCGGCGAAGGCGAGTGCGAGCGGTTCGAGCGCGGCCGCCCAAGGGGCGTCATGGCGTTCGGTCTCGGCATGGAGCGCGAGCAGCCACGCCCAGCCATAGGGGCGCTCGAAACCTGCCGACATTGGGCGACCCAAGAAAGCGAGTTCGCCCGCGACCTTTTCGGGGACGAGCATGGCGTCGGCGCGCGCGCGGATTTCGGTGGCGACGGGCAAGTCGGGAAAGCGGCGCGCGAGGCGGAGAATCTGCCACCAGCCATGGACGCAGCTGTGCCAGTCGAAGCTGCCGTGGAAGATCGGATGATGTTCGCGCGGGGGCTTTGCATCCTCGGGGCCGTTCAGGACGAGGTCCATCTTGTAAGGATATTCGCGGCCGAGGTGGGCGAGCGTCGCGGTCGCGAAGCGGGTGGCGTGGTCGGGGGTGAGGTGGGTCATTCCATATCCTGCGGTCGTCATTGCGAGCGAAGCGAAGCAATCCAGAGCGGTTTACGCACACTCTGGATTGCCGCGTCGCTTCGCCCCTTGCGATGACGATTAAAAGGCAAAGAGCCAGATGAAGACGATGTTCACCGCGAGCAGCGGGAGCGCGGTCCCGATCTGCGCCTTGATCACGCCATAGGGGTTTTTGAGTTCGAGCAGTGCCGCGGGGACGAGGTTGAAGTTCGCCGCCATCGGGGTCATCAGCGTGCCGCAGAAGCCCGCGAGCATGCCGATCGCGGCGACGACCGCGGGGTCGCCGTCATATTGCTTGATGAGCAAGGGCATGCCGACCGCGGCGAGCATCACCGGGAAGGCGGCGAAGGCGTTGCCCATCACCATGGTGAAGAGCGCCATGCCGAGCCCGAAGGCGAGCACCGCGCCGAACAGGCTCCCCTCGGGGATCGTGGTACCGATGAGGCCGCCGACGACTTCGCCGACGCCCGCGAGCGCGAACACCGCGCCGAGGCTGGCGAGCATCTGCGGCAGGATTGCGGCCCAGCCGACCGCGTCGAGAAGGCGGCGACCCTGCTGGAGCGGGAGCAAGGGTGGAGGTTTGAGCCGCGCCATGCCGACCGCGAGCGCGATGAGGACCCCGAAGGCGAGCGAGATGAGCGTCGCCTGCTTCGGATCGGCGAGCCCGGGCACCCATTTGAACAGGAAGGTCCCGATGAGCGCGACCGCGGGGATGATCAGCGCGACGAGGAGGAGGAAATTGCCATATTTGGCGGCGCGTTCGGCCTGGACCTCGGCGGGAACCTCACCGCCGGGCGCGCGGCCGATCTGGCCGGTACCCGCAATCGCGACGAGCGCGAGGACGAGCAGGCCGTTGCCGAAATCGCCGAGCCAGTCGCCCGCGATCATCGAGGTCGCGACCAGACCCCAGAAGGCGGCGTTGCCGAAGCGTTTGGAGTTGCTGCGGTCGAGGAGGCCGAGCAGCGCGAAGAGTGAGAAGATGGTGCCCGCGAGGAGATAGGCATGGCCGAGGGTGATCATGCGCCGCGCTCCCCGATCGTGCGGATACTGCGGTCGAGGCGCCGGAGACGGAAGCCGTGGATCAGGAAGGCGGCAATCGCGGTGGGGATGGCCCAGAGCGAAAGGTGGAGCGGCTCGATCTGGTAGCCATAGCCTTCGAGGATGCCGCGCATCAGCAGGATCGAGCCGAAGGCGAGGAAGATATCCTCGCCGAAGAAGACGCCGACATTGTCGGTCGCGGCGGCATAGGCCTTCACTTCCTCGCGCTCGTCGTCGGTAAGCGTCGGTTTCTGCGCCTCGGCGGCCGCCTCGGCCATCGGCGCGACGAGCGGGCGCACGGTCTGGGCGTGGCCCGCGACCGAGGTCAGGCCGACCGCGGCAAAGGCCTGACGCAGGAAAAGATAGCCGGTGAGCAGGCGGCCGAGGGTCGCGCCTTTCAACCGGCCGATGATGTTGCGTGCGTGCTGTTGCAGGCCGTACGCTTCCAGCAGGCCGATGACGGGGAGGACGATCCAGATGATCGACACATAGCGCGTGTCGTTGAACGCCTTGCCGAAGGCGGCGATGATCGCGGTGACGTCGAGCCCCGCGGCGAGCCCGGTTGCGAGCGCCGAGGCCATGATGACGAGCAGCGGATTGAAGCGGAGCAGGAAGCCCGCGATGATGATGAGGATGCCGATCAGGACGAGCATGACCGGTATCCTTTCACTCCGTCGTCCCCGCGCGGGGTAGACAGTGCTGTTACCAAATTATCTCTCCCTTGCGTCCCCGTAACCGCCGCCGCCCGGCGTTTCGATCACGAAAGCGTCGCCCGCTGCAAGCTCGGCGCTGCCGGTGGCGGCGAGATGCTCGACCCGGCCGTCGGCGCGCTCGAC
>NZ_DATMST010000023.1:0-3647 GCF_035565275.1 Sphingopyxis sp. | reverse complement strand
TCTACCGGAAAGACTAGGACGAGATGAGCGAGAGCTTTCAATTCCAATTGAAAAAGACCGACGGCGGTGCCCGCCTCGGCGAAGTGTCCATGCCGCGCGGCACGATCCGCACGCCGGCCTTCATGCCTGTTGGTACGGTCGGCACGGTCAAGGCGATGTATCTCGACCAGGTGCGTGACACCGGCGCCGATATCATCCTCGGCAACACCTATCACTTGATGCTGCGCCCGACCGCCGAGCGGATGGCGCGGCTCGGCGGCCTGCATGATTTCATGGGCTGGGACCGGCCGATCCTGACCGACAGCGGCGGCTATCAGGTGATGAGCCTGTCGGCGCTGACCAAGCAGAGCGAGGAAGGCGTCGCGTTCAAGAGCCACCTCGACGGTTCGCGCCACCTGCTGACCCCGGAACGCTCGATGGAAATCCAGCGCCTGCTCGGCAGCGACATCGTGATGGCGTTCGACGAGTGCCCGCCGAACGGCGTTGACATGAAGCGCGCCGAGGCGAGCATGGAGCGATCGATGCGCTGGGCGGCGCGCAGCCGCGCGGGCTTCGATGCCGGCGAGGAGCACGCGGCGCGCTCGGCGCTGTTCGGCATCCAGCAGGGGTCGCTTGACGAGAAGCTGCGGGCGCGATCTGCGGCGGCGCTGACCGACATCGGCTTCGACGGTTATGCGATCGGCGGCCTCGCGGTGGGTGAGGGGCAAGAGGCGATGTTCCGCGTGCTCGACTATGCGCCGGGCCAGCTTCCCGCTGACAAGCCGCGTTACCTGATGGGGGTCGGCAAGCCCGACGATCTTGTCGGCGCGGTCGCGCGCGGGGTCGATATGTTCGATTGTGTATTGCCGACGCGGTCGGGACGTAACGGCCAGGCATTCACCTGCGACGGACCGATCAACATCCGTAACGCAAAGTTCGCCGAGGACCGGGGGCCTCTCGATGTCGACTGCCACTGCCCGGTGTGCACCACCTGGTCACGCGCCTATCTTCATCACCTCGTCCGTTCGGGCGAGATGCTGGGCGCTATGCTGATGACGCACCACAATCTGCACTTCTATCAGGATCTGATGCAGGGGATGCGCGATGCAATCGGCGCGGGCACATTCACCGCGTTCCAGCGCGATTTCGACGCACGCTACAAGCGCTGATGTCAGTCGAGCTTGCCGAGAAGATCGAGCAGGGATTGGGGAATCGACTCATCAACCGTCGACTCATAGGCCCGGCGCAGGGCGCTGTTCACGTCCTGCTCCTTGGCGGAAGATTTTTTCTCCGCGTCCTTTCCCGAACTCACGCCGCGCGGCGAACCGGTTTTAGACGACATTATCGGGGCATCCGCTGGACATGGGGCCTTTTGCTAACCGCGCATACACCAAGTTGCAATGGCGCGTTTGTTTCTTCCATATGAAACTAATTTACGGCTAAATCGTTCCCTAACGTCGAAATATACCGGAACTGGAGGGAAAGGCACGGCGATTTGTCCCTTTCCCGGACAGGTCCGCCCCGATTTTTGCCGGTATCAGGAGATAAAATATGTCATTGGGTCAGGCAGTTGCACCGCATCTTCCGTATCTGCGGCGCTATGGCCGGTCCATTTCGGGAAGTCAGGAAAGTGGTGACGCGCTGGTCGCCCGCCTGCTCGAAACGCTGGTTGCGAATCCCGGCGCGGTCGACGTTGGCGGCGACCTCCGGATTCAGCTTTACCGGATGGTTCATGACAATTTCGGCCTGATGACCGAACGCGCCGCCGCGAACGACGAAAATGCGCCCAGCGACATGGCGATTGCGGACGCCCGCCTGCGCCGTATTCCTTCGCTGGCACGGCAGGCGCTGCTGTTGACCGCGGTCGAGGGTTTCAGTGCCGAGGATACCGGCCGCATCATAGGCCGTGATGCCGAGGCGGTCCACGCGCTGATCGCCGATGCAACCGACGAGATCGACCGTCAGACGCGCGCGCGAATCCTGATCATCGAGGACGAACCGATCATCGCGATGGACATCGAAATGATCGTCCGCGAACTCGGTCATGAAGTCGTCGGCGTCGCCACCACACACCGCGAGGCGGTCGAGGAGGCGCAGAAGCATCAGCCAGGTCTCGTGCTCGCCGACATCCAGCTTGCCGACAACAGCTCGGGGATCGAGGCGGTGCAGGAAATCCTGACCAATCTCACGGTTCCGGTGATCTTCATCACGGCCTTCCCCGAACGATTGCTGACCGGCGACCGTCCCGAGCCGGCCTTCCTGCTTACCAAGCCCTATCAGCCCGCGACATTGCGCGCGGCGATCTCGCAAGTGTTGTTCTTCGACGAATCGACGGTTCCGGCCTGACGCGATCGCGCCGCTGCTCTTGCCAGCTCTTGCGGGGCGGGTGATAGGGCAGGGCGATGACCGCCACCGACGTTTCCCGCCGCCAGTCGGCACTCGACCGCCTTTTCGCCCACGCGCCGTTCCTGGCGCGCCTCGCCGAACTCAACCCCGGCGATGTGGCGCGCTATCTGGACGGCGGCACCGACGCCGCGTTGGCGGCCGTCGCTGCGCCGCCCGTCGATGACGACATCATGCGGACGCTTCGCCAGTGGCGCGGGCGGACGGCGCTCCTGCTCGCGCTCGGCGATCTCGCGGGCGAGCACGATGTGGCCACGACGACGCGGTTGCTGTCGGGCTTTGCCGATACGGCTTGCGACGCCGCACTCGCCGCGGCTTTTGCCGAGCGTGTGCCTGATGAGGAGCCGCGCGGGCTCGCGGTGATCGCGCTGGGGAAGCTCGGCAGCCACGAACTCAACTATTCGTCAGACATCGACCCGATCCTGATCTTCGACCCCGAAACGCTGCCACGCCGGTCGCGCGATGATCCCGGCGAGGCGGCAGTGCGGATCGCGCGGCGGATGACCGAGATTTTGTCGGCGCGTACCGGCGACGGGCATGTGCTGCGCGTCGACCTCCGCCTCCGCCCGCATCCCGAAGTGACGCCGATCGTGCTGCCCGTGGACGCGGCGATCTCCTATTATGAATCCGAAGCGCTCGCATGGGAGCAGGCGGCGTTCATCCGCAGTCGTGCCTCGGCGGGCGACCGCGCGCTGGGCGAGCAGTTCCTCGCCGCCATCCAGCCCTTCATCTGGCGCCGCAGCCTCGATTTCCGGCAGCTCAAGGAAATCGGCGCGATGAGCGACCGCATCCGCGACCATTTCGCGCAGGGGCAGGCGTTCGGGCCGGGGTTCGATCTGAAGCGCGGGCGTGGCGGCATTCGCGAGATCGAGTTCTTCGCGCAGGTCCACCAGCTTATCTATGGCGGGCGCGATCCGTCGCTGCGCGTGCCTGCGACGGTCGACGCGCTCGCAGCGCTCGCTACGGCGGGACGCGTCGAACCCGAGGTTGCCGTCCGGCTGGCGGACCATTATGCGACGCTGCGACGGATCGAGCATCGGTTGCAGATGATCGAGGACCAGCAGACGCACAGCCTGCCGACCCAAGGGGCCGCGCTCGACTGCGTCGCGCGCCTCGATGGCGAGGCGGATGGCGCTGCGTTGCTCGCCGCGCTTGCACCGGTCGTCGATGATGTCGGCATTTGCTACGACCGGCTGGTGGCCGAACGCGCGGTGACCACCGGGTTGCCGCGCGACGATGAGGGGCTTGCGGGGCAGCTGACGGCG
>NZ_DATMST010000022.1:0-4103 GCF_035565275.1 Sphingopyxis sp. | reverse complement strand
GCCCGTTCGCGCCAGTCCGATCGCCGCCGCTGCCCCCGCAGGCCCCGCGCCGACGACGATCGCCTGCAGCGCGGTCACCGGATGCGCTCGACGCAGAGCCGGTAGGGGAAACTCCGGAAGATGCGGCATTCGCCCGCGGTTAAGGGTAGCGCGACGGCAAGCATCGCCCGCCACTCGTCGCGGCGAAAGCTGCGCCCGACGGACAATTGCCCGTCGCGGCGCACGATCGGGTCGACCCATGCCACGGCTGCGAGCAACGGATAGCCGGCAAAGGGCAGGCGCTGGCGGTGGAGGTCGTTGACCAGCCAGCCGCGCGCCGCCTCGCTTTCCATGAAATGCAGGAATTCGCGGCGCTGGCCGGCGGTCATATGATGGGTGACGAGGCTCGATACGACGACGTCCCATCGCTGCCCCGCGAGATCGCGATAATCGCCGGTGATCAGCTTTGCGCGCCCGTCAAGCCGCGGTCTTGCGACCTTCTCGCTCTTCGGATTGAGGTCGACGCCCGCAAGATCGAGCGCGACCCCACGCCGCTCGCCCCAGCGCGCGATCCGCGCGAGCATGTCGCCCGCGCCGAAACCGACGTCGAGGATGCGCAACGGACGCTCGCCCACCCCGCGCTTTCGCACGCGGTCGAGAAAGCCGAGCGTCGGTCGCGGCGCCATCGTCAGGCCGTTGATGCGCGACAGGTCGGCGAGCACCTTCGCGTAGCGCGCGGGCGGCAGATCAGCGGCGTCCATCTCCTCCTCCGCCTCGATCGGCGTGCGAAGGCTGGCGAAGGGGGTCATGACCCGGTGAGACGGATCGCTTCGGCGGCGAGGCCGGGGCCGAAAGCGATCGCGATCCCTTCCCCGCGCGCGCCGCGCGCCATCATGTCGGCGAGGACGAAAAGGATTGTCGCCGACGACATGTTGCCGAAGCGCGCAAGCACCGCGCGGCTTTCGGCGAGCGCTTCTGCCGGAACGCCGAACGCATGCTCGACCGCATCGAGCACCGAGCGGCCGCCGGCGTGCACCGCGAGAAGTGGCGGCGCACCGGCGTCGCCGAACAGAGCGTGCTGCACCCGCGGTTCGGCGAGCGCCTCGCGCAGCCTCCCCGGCACCTCGCCCGACAGGACCATCTCGAATCCCTTGTCCCCGATGGTCCAGCGGATGAGGTCATCGCTGTCGTCGAGCGCGAGGCTGCGCCCTTCGCCCAGTTCGAACCCGTGCGGCACGGCCGAAACGATACCGGCTGCGGCGCCGTCGCTGAATTGCAGCATCGCGAGCAGCGGCTCGGGCTCGTCGGCGAGGCTGAGGTGCAGCGTCGACAATTCGACGCTGACCACCAGCACGACGGCGTCGCCTTCGGACCGCACGATATGCCGCGCGGTGCGTAGCGCGGTGATGCCGGCGTAACAGCCCATGAAGCCGATCAGCACGCGCTCTACAGTAGGGGGAAGCCCCAGCCGCCGCGCGAGAATCTGGTCGATCCCCGGCGCGACGAAACCGGTACAGCTCGCGACGACGATATGCGTCACGCGCGCCGGGTCGAACGCATGGCCAAGCGCAGCGATCGCTTCCATCGCCAGTGCAGGAGCGTGCTCCGTATAGGCGGCCATGCGCGCCGAGGTCGCAGGCAAGCCGGGAACGTCGTAAAAGCCGCCCGCCGCGACGGGCGACCCGCCCGCCGCCGTGGGAGGCAGCACCGACCAGCGATGCGCAATCCCCGACCGTGCGGTCATTCGTGCAAAGAGCGCGCGCAGGCGTTTGTCGGCAAGACGCGGCGTCGCCCAGTCGATGAAGGCAGCATGGATATCGTGCCCCGGAACCGCGGTGGCGAGGGCGTTCAGCCAAGCAGACGGCGGGGGTGTCTTCATCGCGCACATGTGGCCGAAAAGCGGGGGACAGGCCAGCGATTAGCGCCCGCGCCGCTTTACCCGGGATGAACCACGCCGGGCGATTGCGCCACGCGCGAATCCGCCTCTTCCCTCGGGCGGATGTCGGCATCGCGACTCGTCAGGGCAAGGCACCGTTACGCGTCGACGTCAAAACCCCGAAGGCGGAAAGCGATGACCGCTTTCCGCTCCACGGTTCAAAGCGGCTGCCAGCCGTTCCACAGCGCGTGCAGGCCGGCGATATCGCCGCTGCACAACATCGGCATCGCGTCGCGCAGCCGGTCTTCGGACCAGTGCCACCACTGCATTTCCAGAAGCGCCGCGATGGCGCCATCGTCGAAACGGCGGCGGATCGCGGCAGCCGGATTACCGCCAACGATCGTGTAGGGTTCGACGTTGCGGGTCACGACCGCCCGTGTCCCGATGACGGCGCCATCGCCGATGCGGACCCCCGGCATGACGACCGCCTCCGAACCGATCCAGACATCATGGCCGATCACCGTGTCGCCCGCTGCGCAAAAGCCGTTCCGGGCGCCGTCGAACGCCTGGACTTCGGGCATCCAGAAAAAGGGAAAGGTGCTGACCCAGTCGTTCCGGTGGCCCTGATTGCCCGCCATGATGAAAGCCGCGCCCGACCCGATCGAACAGAAGCTGCCGATGATCAGCTTGTCCGCATCCTCGTCCGGAAGGATGAAACGCGCGCAATCGTCGAAACTATGGCCGTGATAATAGCCCGAATAATAGCTGAAGCGTCCGACCCGGATGTTCGGCTGCGTGACCTGCTTGTCGAGCGCTATCCCTTTGAAGGGACTTTCGAAAAAATTGTCCATTGGAAATACCTGCGGTGTCGCCGGCCGGATCGGCCAGCGAGAGATGAAGACGACATTCGTCGCAAGGCGCGGCCGTCGCGGCGCGCCTTCACAGTTCCTCGCGTCAGTTAGGCGGGAACCCGATGCAGGTGGTACACGGGGCGGTCTTCATCGAAGGCAGGCTAAAGGCTCGCGTGCGCCAAGGCAATATGGAAGCGGTATAAGACACGCCTCGCGTGGGTCAGCTCCGCGTTCCAAACAGTGCAGTTCCCACCCGCACATGCGTTGCGCCCAGCATCACCGCGGTTTCATAATCGCCGCTCATGCCCATCGAGCGCAGCTTTAGACCTTGGCGTTCGGCGAGTTCGTCGAGCAGCGCGAAATAGGGCGCGGGTTCGACATCGGCGGGCGGGATCGCCATCAGCCCGTCGATCGCCAGCCCGGCATCCTTCGCCTCGGCGAGCAGCGCCGGGAGATCGGCGACCCTGCAGCCGCCCTTCTGCTCCTCGTCGCCGATATTGACCTGAATGAACAACTGCGGCCGCTTGCCCGTCTTGGCGCACGCCTTCGCGAGCGCCTGCACCAGCGACGAGCGGTCGACCGAATGGATCGCGTCGAACAGCAGGACGGCCTCCTCGGCCTTGTTCGATTGCAGCTGGCCTATCAGGTGAAGCACGATATCGGACG
The DNA here is from genome assembly GCF_035565275.1 of Sphingopyxis sp. Classification (GTDB taxonomy): domain Bacteria; phylum Pseudomonadota; class Alphaproteobacteria; order Sphingomonadales; family Sphingomonadaceae; genus Sphingopyxis. The sequence goes on along the minus strand of NZ_DATMST010000022.1, from coordinate 731 downwards.
TTTCGCTGCGCAACCCGGGCCATTTGGCCACCGCTTCCTGCACGCGATTCTCGCCGAAATGGCGCTGGCCCGCGGCGATCAAAGGACGGATCATATCCGCCTCATGCGTTTTCGATACCGCAATCAGCCGGATATCTCCGGGCTTCCGCTGCGCGCGCTGCGCGGCGCCTGCGATATGCGCCTGCACCTCTGCCAGCCGTTCTGCTGCTTCGCTCATCGTCTTGTCCCGTTCCGCGCGTTGCGCGCTCTCGCGACGCGCCTATAGGAAGAGCGATGACCGCGCGCCACCCCCTGCCCTCCAGATTGCCGCGGCAATGGTTGTTCAGCGACGCGCGCGCGAAGACTGGAATACTCGATCTGGCGGCGCTGTTGCCGCCGGGCAGCGGGATCATATTTCGCCACGACCATCTTACACCCGGCGCGCGCTGGCATCTGTTCCGACGGCTGATGCGGACAGCAAGGGCGCGGGGGCTCATGCTTCTGCTTGCCGGGCTACCCGCGACAGCGGCACGCTGGGGTGCCGGCGGGGTCCACCTCCGCCAGCGCGACGCGCGCCATGCCGCTCAGGCACACCGGCTTGGCCTGTTCCTGACAATGCCCGTCCACGATACGTATGAGGCACTCCGCGCGCGCGGCGCCTTGGCCAATGCCGTATTCATCTCGCCGCTCCATGTCACCCGCTCGCACCCCGGCGCGCCTGCGCTCGGCCGGGCGGCGTGGTTGCGGCTGGC
>NZ_DATMST010000021.1:0-3183 GCF_035565275.1 Sphingopyxis sp. | reverse complement strand
GGCGGAGTCGCCGCGCACGGCGGGCACGGCGACGTCCACGGCTATCGGCCGGAAATCCTCGACCTGTTCCGTGCGCCGACGCTGTGTTCGGGCGCCGACGATTGCGCGCGCGCGGTACGGCTCGCGGTGCAGCAGGGCGCCGACATCATCAAGACCGCATCGACTGGCGGGGTGATGTCGAACACCGCCGCGGGCCTCGGCCAGCAGATGAGCGACGCCGAACTGGTCGCGATCGTCGAAACCGCGCATCGCCTTGGCCGCAAGGTCGCTGCGCACGCGCACGGCACCGACGGGGTCAACGCGGCGCTGCGCGCCGGTGTCGATTCGGTCGAGCACGGGACGTACATCGACGCCGAATCGATCCGCCTGTTCAAGGCAAAGGGAAGCTATCTCGTCCCGACGCTGCTCGCCGGCGACACCGTGTCGCAGCAGGCCGAGACCGCCGACTGGATGCCCGATGCCGTTCGCGCCAAGGCGCGCACCGTCGGGCCGCTGATGGTCGATGCGCTGCGGCGCGCGCATGAAGGCGGCGTGCGAATTGCGTTCGGCACCGACTCGGCGGTTTCGAAACATGGCGAGAATGCGCGCGAATTCGCGCTGATGGCCAAGGCGGGGCTGACCCCGCTCGACACGATCCGTGCCGCGACGGTCTGGGGTGCGACGCATGTCGGGCTGGAAGGCGAGGTCGGGTCGATCGCTGCGGGCAAGGCGGCGGATATCGTGGCGGTCCGCGGCAATCCGCTTGATGATGTGAAACAGCTCGAAACCATGCATTTCGTGATGAAGGGCGGCGCGGTCGTCCGGCCGGCGGGCGACTGAGCCCGGATATCCTTTTCGACAGATGACGGGCCGTTTCGCCTCGCGAGACGTGCCGGGAGAGTGATGATGCGATCGATCATGAAATTTGCCTTGTTGCCGTTCGTCCTGCTGCTGGGCGTCGGAGCATCGGGGCAGGCGATAACGCCCGCGCCCGCCGCGCCGAAAAGCGCGCGGCCGGATGCCGGCGGCGCCGCGGCGGCGACCACTCTCCCCGGACCTGCCGCGGCGCTCACCAAGGAAAATGTCGATGTATGGCTCGACGGTTTCGTGCCCTTCGCGCTCGAACGCGGCGATCTTGCGGGCGCGGTGATCGTCGTGGTCAAGGACGGGCAGGTGCTGACGCAGCGCGGCTTCGGCTATGCCGACGCCGCCAAACGCACGCCGGTCGATCCCGACAGGACGCTCTTCCGTCCGGGTTCGGTGTCGAAGCTCTTTACCTGGACCGCGGTGATGCAGCAGGTCGAGGCGGGCCGGATCGACCTCGACAAGGACGTCAACGCCTATCTCGATTTCAGGATTCCGGCGTATCAGGGCAAGCCCGTCACGATGCGGCAGCTCATGACGCACACCGCGGGGTTCGAGGAACATGGCAAGCGGACCATGTTCGAGGATCCGAAATTCCAGATCTCGCTGGGCGATTATGTGAAGACGCCGCCCAAGCGCATCTTTGCGGCGGGGACGACGCCCTCCTATTCCAACTATGGCACGGCGCTCGCTGGCTATATCGTCGAGCGTGTGTCGAAGACACCGTTCGACACCTATATCGAGCAGCGGATTTTCCAGCCGCTCGGTATGGCGCGATCGACCTTTCGCCAGCCGCTGCCGGGGGCCTTCGCGCCGTGGATGGCGACGGGGTATCGCCAGCTTTCGGCCGGCCCCTCGAAATTCGAGATTGTCGGCCCGTCGCCGGCCGGCGGCCTCTCTTCGACCGGCGCCGACATGGGCAAGTTCATGATCGCGCACCTGGGTCAGGGGGCGGGTCTGATGAAACCCGAAACCGCGCGGATGATGCACGACACACCGCTCACCATCCTGCCGCCGCTCAACCGGATGGAGCTGGGATTCTTCGAAACCAATATCAACGGCCGTCAGGTGATCGCGCATCTGGGCGATACGCAGCTTTTCCACACCGCGCTGCATCTGTTCATGAACGAGAATATCGGCATCTATATGTCGTTCAACGCGACCGGCGAGCAGGCCTCGGTCGGCGCCGTGCGCCGCGCGCTGTTCGAGAAATTCGCCGATCGCTATCTTCCCGGCAATGAAATGCCCGCGACCCGGGTTGATGCGAAGACGTCGGCCGAGCATGCAAAAATGCTGGCGGGGAGCTGGCTCAACAGCCGCCGTTCCGAATCGAATTTCTACGCGCTCGCCTCGCTCATCGGGCAGGTGACGGTCAGCGTCGATGCCAAGGGCCAGCTGATCGTTCCGGCGGGGCGCGACCTCAATGGAAAGCCGGCGAAGTGGGTCGAGACCGCGCCGTTCGTCTGGCACAATGCCGACGGTCACGGCCGGCTCGCCGCGCAGGTCGTCGACGGCAAGGTCGTGCGCTGGAGCATCGACGGCATATCGCCCTTCATGGTGTTCGATCGTGCGCCCGCTTCGAAATCGGCGGGGTGGATCAAGCCGGCGCTTTACCTGGGCTTTGCCGTCCTTTTGATTACCCTGCTCCAGTGGCCGGTTTCGGCGCTGGTCCGCCGTCATTACAAGGCGCCGCTGATGCTTCAGCGCCGCGCGCTACTGGCGTATCGCGGCGTCCGCATTGCGGCTGGGCTGGTGCTCGCGGTGGTGACCGCGTGGGTGGTCAGCCTGTCGACGCTGAAGGCGCTGCCGTCGCTCGATCCGTGGCTGTGGCTGCTCCAGATCGCAGGGCTGATCATCTTCGTCGGCGGCGTGCTGCTCGCGGCATGGAATTTGCGCCTCGTTCGCCAGGAAAAGCGTGGCTGGTTCCGCACACTGTGGGCGGTACTGGTGCTGCTGGCGATGCTGTTGACGCTTTACGTCGCGTGGACCTTTGGCCTGATCGCAATGACGGTGAATTACTGATGGCACGCCTGAAACTCGGGGTCTCGGTCGAAAAGCTCAAGCTGGCCGAGCCCTTCCGCATCGCGAGCCGGACCTTCGACTGCGCCGATGCGATCGTCGTCACGCTCGACGACGGCGTTCACGTCGGACGCGGCGAGGCGACGGGGGTCTATTATCTGGGCGATGACCTTGCGCATATGCTCGCCGAGCTGGAGATCGCGCATGACGCGATCGAGGCGGGGCCGTCGCGCGCCGAGCTGCGCACGATCCTGCCCGCCGGCGGCGCGCGCAACGCGGTCGATGCGGCGATGTGGGAGCTGGAATCGAAACGGACCGGGC
>NZ_DATMST010000020.1:0-8692 GCF_035565275.1 Sphingopyxis sp. | reverse complement strand
CGCCAGCCGCGACGCCTGAATTTCCATCAGCGCCAGCAGGCCGAGCACCTCGGGCTCCGCAGGCATGAGCCCGGCGAGGATACGTCCCAATCGCCGCGCCTCGGCGCACAGCGGCGCGCGGACAAGCGACGGTCCGGCGGTCGCGGCATAGCCTTCGTTGAAAATCAGATAGACGACCTCGAGCACCGATCCGAGCCTTGCCGCGAGTTCGGCGCCGCGCGGTACCTCGAACGCGACACCGGCCTTGGCGATTGCTTTCTTGGCTCGCGTGATCCGCGCCGCGATCGCCGCGTCGTTCGACAGGAAAGCCCGGGCAATTTCCTCGACGGTCAGTCCGCCGACGAGCCGCAGCGTAAGCGCCGCACGCGCTTCGGGCGAAATTACCGGGTGGCAGGCGGCAAAGATCAGCCCCAGCAGTTCGTCACCCAGCGGATCGTCGAGCGCCGATTCAACGGCCTCTGCGCTCATGTCGCGTTCCTCGTCCAGTTCGCGGGCGATTTCGGCATGTTTCCGGTCCTGCATCGCGCCGCGCCGGATACCGTCGATCGCGCGCCGTTTTGCTGTCGCGGTCAACCAGGCGCCGGGATTGCCCGGCACGCCCGTTTTCGGCCATTCGGTGAGCGCGACCAGCAAGGCCTCCTGCGCCAGTTCCTCGGCACGATCGACGTCGCGCGTCATCCGCGCGAGCGCGGCGATCAACCGTGCGCGCTCGATCCGGAACACCGCCTCGATCGCCCTGTTGGTTTGGTCGCGGGTTTCGTCGGCTGCCATGCCCGCCTTGTCGGCCAAGGGGGCCGGCGAGGCAAGCATGGCGACCGGCATCGCTTATTCGCCGCTCAATTTTTCGCGCAGCCGCTGCTCCTGTTCGAGAAGCGCGGGCGTCATCGCGTCGCCGAAATCCTCCATCTCGTAAAACGGGCGAATCTCGAGTTCGCTCGGTCCGGGCATCGGGTTCGGACAGCGTTTCGCCCACGCGACCGCCTCGTCCATATCCTTGACTTCCCACACCCAATAGCCAGCGACAAGCTCGCGCGTCTCGGCGAAAGGCCCGTCGATCACGCTGCGGTTCGGACCGTCGAACGCGATCCGCTTGCCCGCCGATGAGGGTTTCAGCCCGTCGCCATCGACCATCACGCCGGCATTGACGAGCTCCTCGTTGAACTTGCCCATCGCCTCGAACATCTCGGTCATCTCTTCGGTCGGCGGCAGACCCTTTTCGCTGTCTTCGGTCGCTTTGACAAAAACCATTACACGCATCGTCCATCTCCTTTTCGATCGGCCGACATTGGCTCGCATCCAGACGACGAGCGAGCCACGGTCAAATCGACACGGTCACGAAATAAATTTCAGGCGACCTCCGCCAGCGACTGCGGGGTCGAGAAACGCTGCCGATATTCGTGCGGCGACAGGCCGATCAGGCGGTGGAACAATTTGCGGAACGCCGCCGGGTCCTCATATCCGACACTCCACGCAATCTGATCGACGGTGCGTTTGGTGAATTCCAGCAACTCGCGCGCCTTGCCGACGCGCAGATGCTGGACATATTCGACCGGGGTCATTCCCGTCGCGGCCTTGAAGCGGCGCTGGAACGTCCGCTCCTCCATTCCCGCCTCGTCCGCCATCTTGGCCACTGCGACGGGTCCGGCGCCTTTGGCCTGCAACCAGTGCTGCACCTTCAATATCGCCTCGTCGCCATGGTTGAGCCTTGGCGCGAAGCTCGCATAATTTTTCTGCTCGCGCCCCGAGGGATCGATCAGCAGGAAACGCGCGGTCTCCATCATCACCGTCGGCCCCAGCAACCGCTCGACGATACGTAGTCCGAGATCGGTCCATGCCATCAATCCGCCCGCGGTGACGATATCGCCATCGTCGACCACCATCCGGTCGGCCTCCATCCGCACGTCGGGAAAACGGCTGCGAAATTCCTCGGCGAAGAACCAGTGCGTGGTTGCCGGCCGGCCGCTGAGCAATCCCGTCGCCGCCAGCGCAAACGCGCCGCCGCAATTCGACGCGAGCACGGTGCCCTGCGCATGCCGGTCGAGCAGCCAGCGCGCATAGGGCTCGACCTCGCCCGGCTCGAGCAGCTTGTGCAGACTCCCGGGCGCGATCAGCACCGCCGGCGAGTTGGCGGCGCGTTCCTCGGCATGACTGTCGTAACAGCGGGCAAATCCCCCGCCCTCCTGCAACCGCCAGTGGCTGACGCGGATCGGGCGGCGGCCGTGATCGACCGCGAAACGGCCGGCGACGTGGAAGAGGTCGGTGATGCCGTGAACCATCCCGGTCTGGCAGTCGGGGTACAGCATCATCCCGACCTCGACCAACGCGGGCGGGGCATCGGGCACCTTCAACTTGGGCATGTCGCGTCCCCCAATTGCACATATGTCGGATTTGACCCGCATAATGTCGCGTCCGCCAATCCCGCGCAAGATCGTCCCGACCTATTTCCAGAGCACCGGGACGGACACCCCGCCCAAGACGCCAAGCTCATCGAAAGGAACCATATCATGACCACCATCACCACCAAGGACGGCACCAACATCTTCTTCAAGGATTGGGGGCCGAAGGACGCCCAGCCCATCGTCTTCTCCCACGGCTGGCCTCTGTCGGCCGACGCCTGGGACGCCCAGATGGTCTTCTTCGCCAACCAGGGTTTCCGCACCATCGCTCACGACCGCCGCAGCCACGGCCGGTCGGATCAGGTCTGGGACAACAATAATATGGACCAGTATGCCGACGACCTCGCCGAACTGATCGAACAGCTCGACCTGAAAAACGTCATCCTTGTCGGCCATTCGACCGGCGGCGGCGAAGTCACCCGCTATATCGGCCGCCACGGCACCGCCCGCGTCGCCAAGGTCGCGCTGATCGGCGCCGTCCCGCCGCTGATGCTCAAGACCGAAGCCAACCCCGGCGGCCTGCCGCTCGACGTCTTCGACGGCATCCGCAAGGGCACGTTCGACAACCGCCCGCAGTTCTTCAAGGACCTGACCCTGCCCTTCTACGGCTACAACCGCGACGGCGCGGTCGTTAGCGAAGCGGTGCGCGACGAATTCGTGCGGCAGGGCATGAACGGCGGCCTCAAGGGCCTCCTCGACAGCATCCGCGCCTTCTCGGAAAGCGACTTCAACGAGGATTTGAAGAAATTCGACAAGCCGACGCTCGTCCTTCACGGCGACGATGACCAGATCGTGCCGATCGGCGCCGCGGCGCTCTCGACCGTCAAGATCGTCAAGCAGGCAGTTCTCAAGGTCTACGAGGGCGGCAGCCACGGCCTGACCGTCACCGAACAGGACCGTTTCAACGCCGATCTTCTCGATTTCATCAACAGCTGATATTGAAGAGGCGCGGGCCCCCGACCGCGCCTCCGCTCTTTAAGGAGACGTGTCATGATCCTCGGTCTCACCATTCCGCAGTTTACTGCACTCCATGTCGCGATCAGCCTGATCGGCATCGGCGCGGGTCTCATCGCCCTTCCCGCCTTCGCACGCGGGCGCCTTCTCCGCCGCACGACGGATATCTTTCTCTGGGCGACATTGCTCACCAGCCTCTCCGGCTTCCTCTTCCCGATCGTCGCCTTCACGCCGGCGCTCGGCACGGGCATCCTCTCGACGCTGATCCTCATTTTCGCATTCGCGGCTTATTATGGCCGCAAGCTCGCCGGTCGCGCCGCCATCGTCTATGCGGTCAGCGCCACCGCCGCGCTCTACCTCAACCTCTTCGTTCTCGTCGTACAATCGTTCCTGAAAGTGCCCGCGCTCAACGCGCTCGCCCCCAACGGAACCGAACCCCCGTTCGTCGCAGCGCAGGCCGCGCTCCTCCTCGTCGCAATCTTCTTTGGAAATATAGCGGTCAAGGCGAGCCGCCGTCCCCTCGCGGCCTGATATTCGGAAATACGCGCAAAGGCGGCCTTCGGGTCGCCCTTGCCGTGTCAGGCCCACATCGCGTTGAGCGCGATCACGATCGCCACTTCGGTAAAATTTCCCATCCCGTGTGCGACCATCGGCGCGAGCAGGCTGCGCGACCGCTCCATCAGCCACACATAGAGGAGCCCCCAGACAAAGGCGTAAATCTGCTGCGCCATCGCCTGAAAAAAGGGATCGACAGTGAACGACCACCAGTGGGCGAACCCGAACATCAGCGCGACGATATAGGCCGCAACGGGCAGGTCGAGCGGTCCGACCCGTAGTCGCCCCGGGACCAGCGCCACGAGCATGCCGACGAGCAGCCCGCGAAAGATCGTCTCCTCCGCAAGCCCGGTGGTGATCATGCCGAGCAGATAACCCGCCGAATCGAGCGGATATTTCGAGTAGCTCATGTCGGGCGCGGTTTGCGCCGCGAGCGCGGGCCAATAGTCGGCGACGAGCATCACCAGTCCCATGCCGATCCCGATCAGGAAAGCGAGCCCGGCATAGCTGCGTCCCGGCGGCCAGCGCAGATGGTCGTCGGCGGCAGGAAGCAGCCGGCGCATGATCAGAACGGCAATCAGGCCGAGCAGCGCCTGAAAGGCGATAGCAAGGAGCAGGAAGACCGAGATATGATCGGCCCACAGCGTTTCGCCCGCGCGGTAGACCACCCGCGCCGACATACGCCCGAGATCGAGCAACCCTTCCATCAGCAGCGCGGCGAGCAGGATCGGCCACAAGCGAAAGCGGAAACCGGAAAGCGCCGCAAAGGGGCGCGGCGAAGCGGGAGAGAGACTGGTCATGCCGGCTGCCTAACCTGGCGGCGCGCCGCATTTCTTGAACAAATGTGATACGGGTTAGGTCAGCCAGCGCGGGTTACGGGCCAGGATGGCGGGCGCCGCTTCGACCGGTTGCGGACCTGTCTCTCATCGCCATTCCGGACTTGATCCGGATCAATACGATGGTGCGGCTATGGATCCCGGATCAAGTCCGGGATGACGAAGGAGAGGGAGCGAACGTCAACTCTCCTCCCCCAAGCAAACAATCATCCCTCCGGCCGCGTCCATATCCAGCTTCCGGTGACGGCAGCGGCGATGACCGGCAGCATGACCCACGGCCAAGGCGAAAAAATCGCGGCCAGTACGATGCTGAATGCGAAAGCGGCAGTCGCGGCGATCTTGCCTTTGCGGCTGATCGCACCTTTCTCGCGCCACGCGACGATATGATGTCCGAAATGCGGGTGCGTCAGCAGCCAGTTTTCGAGCCGCGGCGACGAGCGCGCGAAGCAGAAGGCCGCGAGGATCACGAACGGCACCGTCGGAAGCAGCGGCAGGAACGCGCCGATCGCGCCGAGTCCCAGCGAGGCCCAGCCTGCGACCAGATAGAAATGCCGTTTCATCGGGGGCTGGCTTAGCGCAAATCAAGCCCCGCGCCAGCCCTCGAAGCGCCTAACCGCGGCCGATCAGCTTCTGCGCCATCCGGTCGGCGACCACCGAAGCCGGCGTGCCCTTCGCCTTGCTCTCGGCCCAGATCTCGGCAAGGCGGCCGGGAATCTGGTGGATACGGCTTTCGACCTCTTCGCGGCTCCCCTGCCCGAGATATTCGAGCGCGACGTTGATGATTCCGCCCGCGTTGATCACATAGTCGGGAGCATAGGTGATACCGCGGTCGTGAACGCGCTGGCCGTCGGCCGCGGTCGCGAGCTGGTTGTTTGCGCCGCCCGCGACGATCGGCACGCGCAGCTTTTCGATGCTCGCTTCGGTCAGGATCGCTCCGAGCGCGTTCGGGCTCAGCACGTCGGCCTCGATCTCCATGATCGCCGCCGAATCGGCGAGGTCGGCGCCCAGTTCCTCGGCCAGCGCCTTCGCACGCGCGAGATTGACGTCGGCGAGGGTCAGCTTGGCACCTTCCGCCGCGAGCCGGCGCGCAACGCCGCCGCCGACGCTGCCGACGCCCTGAATCGCGATGCGCACGCCCTTGGCGCTATCGGTGCCGAGACCCTGCAGGATCGCCGCCTTGATGCCCAGATAGACGCCGAGCGCGGTGAACGGGCCCGGATCGCCGCCGGCGTCGGCGCCGCTCGCGACGGGCAAGCCGCTCACATGCTTCGTCTGCCTGGCGATCTCGACCATGTCGGCGTCAGTGATCCCGACATCTTCGGCGGTGACATAGGCGCCACCAAGCGAATCGACCGCGCGGCCGAACGCCGCGAGCAGTTCGGGGGTCTTCGCGCCATTCTCGTCGGCGAGGATCACGCCTTTTCCACCGCCCATCGGCAGGCCGGCCATCGCATTCTTGTAGCTCATGCCGCGCGACAGGCGCAGCGCGTCGGTGATCGCTGCCGCGCGCTGCGGATAATGCCAGTAACGCACGCCGCCCGCGCCGGGGCCAAGATGCGTCGAATGGACGGCAATGACCGCCGTTAGTCCGCTGGCGCGATCGCGGAACATGTGGACATGTTCATGATCGTCGAAATCGGCGAAATCCCAGACAGCGGACATAGACTCATCCTCGCATTAGAAAATTACGTCCAAACGCAATAATCCGATAGAGACTGAGAGTCACCCCAAATCCCGCATGTGCGTGAAGATAGAAAAATGGGGCGACCAACGGGGCTCGAACCCGCGACCTCCGGTACCACAAACCGGCGCTCTAACCAACTGAGCTATGGTCGCCACATGTCGGGCGAAACCGCCTGCGACAGCGCGCGGCGATAGGCGCGCCCTCCCCCTTCGTCAAGCATTGTTCGCGCGCGCTGACGCCACTAAAAGCGCGGCATGGCTGGGAACGAACATGTCGACATGAGGGCCTCGGGCGCCGACCGCACCGCCGAGCGGCTCGCCGCGGTCCCGGGCATCCGCCGCGCGCCGACCGCGAAGCTGCAGCAGTTCATGCTCTCGGGCTTTCTCGATGGCGAAACCTGCGTGGCGCTGATCGCACAGATCGACCGTGACGTGCGGCCATCGACGATCGCCGATCCCAATGGCGACGACGCGTTCCGGACCAGCACGACCTGCGACCTCGACCATCGCGATCCGCTGGTCGTCGCCGTCAACAACCGTCTCCACGACCTCACCGGCATCCCGCACGAATATGGCGAGCCGATGCAGGGCCAGCGCTACGACGTCGGGCAGGAGTTCAAGGCGCACACGGATTATTTCGATCCGCATGGCGCCGACTGGGAAACCTATTGCGCAGTCCCGGGCCAGCGCAGCTGGACGCTGATGATCTACCTCAACGAACCAGGCGCCGGCGGCGCGACGCGCTTCCTCGCGACGGGCAAGATGCATCAGCCGGAGACAGGAAAACTGCTCGCGTGGAACAATGTCCGTCCCGACGGCACCGCCAATCCGGACACGCTCCACCACGGGATGAAGGTGCGCAAGGGGCGCAAATATATCATCACGAAATGGTTTCGCGAACGCCCTTGGCCATGGGCGGAGGGCGAACTCGCCTGAAGCGAACCGGACCCCGGCGTAAGCCGCGGCCCGGTCGCCTGCCAGTTTGCCCCGGCTTTCACCGGGGCACGGGATGATTACCTCACCAATCGGTACTGGAAGTTCAGCGTCAGCGTATTGGCGACCCGGCCCGGCTCGACCGGGGTTGCTTTTGCCGAACCGGCATCCATCGCCATGCGGACCATCGGCATCGGCGGCTGCGGGCCGAAGCTGCCGCCTTCGCTGATCGAGACCAGCTCGACGCCGCGGAAGCCCGCAAGGCGCGCGTAATCCTGCGCCTTCGCTTCGGCCGCCTTGATCGCGGTACCGCGCACGCCGACCAGCTGCGCGTCAGGGTCCTTCATGCCGAACGACGGCCCGTCGATATTGGTGCCACCCGCGGCGACCAGCGCATCGAGGAGCGGGCCGATATCCTCGATTTTCGACGTCGTCGCGCGCACGCTGTTCGACACCTGATAACCAAGGAAACGCGGCGGCTGACCATCTCCGCGGTTGTTGTAATCGTACTGCGGCGACAGGTTGATGCCGCTCGTCTGGATATCTTCGGCCTTGATCCCGCGCGCCTTCGCAGCGGCGATCAGCTTGTCCATCGCGGCGGCATTGGCGCGCATCGATTCGACCGCAGTCGGCGCTGTCGTCGTCACGCCGGCACCGACGGTTGCCTGGTCGGGGCGCGAACGCACTTCCTCGCTGACCGAAAAGGTCAGGATCGGCCCATGGGTCGTTGCTGCTGTCACCGTCGAACCTCCCTGCTGCGCGAGCGCGGGCGTTGCCGCCATCAGCGCCAGTCCGGTTGCCATAACGGCGAACATTTGCTTCGTCATTTCATTCTCCTGTGAACCGGGCTTCCGGTGGTTCCTGATCTCCGCCCCGTAACGCAGACGGAGCAGACCCGTTCCGGCCTTTGTGCGCTGCGCGCTTGCATGATGCTGAACGTGTGGTAGCGCGCCGTTCATCATGGCAGCACCGATTTTATCTTATGAAGGCCTCGGCCTTGTGCAGGGCAGCGGCTGGCTGTTCCAGGACCTCGACATCTATGTCGGCGAACGCGACCGCCTCGCGCTGATCGGCCGCAACGGCGCGGGCAAGACAACTTTGCTCAGATTGCTCGCGGGCCAGATCGACGCCGACAAGGGCAAGCGCGTGATCGTGCCGGGTACGCATGTCGTGATGCTCGAACAGGAACCCGATTTCTCGTCGTTCGCGACGCTGATGGATTTCGCCGTCGCCGCGCCCAATGCGCCCGAAGCCTATGAAGTCGCCGCGATCGCCGACCAGCTCGGGATCGACATGACCCGCACAGCCGCCAGCGCCTCGGGCGGCGAGCGCCGC
>NZ_DATMST010000019.1:0-26192 GCF_035565275.1 Sphingopyxis sp. | reverse complement strand
GGGAGCCGTGTCGGTCGGCGGAGTGGTCGAATCCGGACCCGGTGCAGGTTCACCAGCCGCGGGCGGCGTCGTCGGGTCGGCGGGCGGGGTCGACTGCGCCAGCGCGGGGAAGCTCACCGCAGCGGCACCGATTAATAGCATCTGTTTCAACATGATCTTACTCCTGTATGGGAAAGCCTGGAATTACCGCGGCTCCGCTTCGGGCTCGGGTTCCGGGGCGGGCTCGTCCGTCGACGGGGCCGGATCGGTCGTCGTGGGCGTATCGCTCGGGGTTGCGTCTTCGCTCGGCGCATTGTCATCCGTCGGCGTGGCGTCGTCCGGCTGGCTATCCGGCGCAGGCGCCGTGGTATCGGTCGGCGCAGGCTGTGACTGCGTCGTCGGAGCCGGTTCTTCGCCAGCCGGCGCAGTGGTCTGCGCCATGGCAGGGAAACTCACGGCGGCGGCGCCAATCAAAAGCACTTGTTTCAACACGTATTTTCTCCTGTAACGGCGACGTCTGGATGTCAGTGCGACCTGTCGCCTTCTGATGGGGCATAGGGTCAACTCACCCGATTTGCGCAAAGTTGCGGGCCATCCGCATTTGGCGAAACGCCCCGTCCCTGCTACGGGGCGCCCCGTCGTGGTTCCGCCGGGTTTCCGCGACAGGGTGTCCGAAAAGGAAGGAAAATCAATGGTTCCGCGTTACGCACGGCCGGAAATGACCGCTATCTGGTCGGCCGAGAATCGCTTTCGCATCTGGTTCGAGATCGAAGCGCACGCGACCGACGCCCTTGCCGAACTGGGCACTGTTCCGAAATCGGCTGCGAAGGCATTGTGGGACTGGTGGGCGACCAACCCCGTGATCGACGTCGCCGCGATCGACGCGATCGAAGCGGTCACCAAACATGACGTCATCGCCTTCCTGACCTGGGTTTCGGAAAATGTCGGCGATGAAGCACGCTTCATGCATCAGGGAATGACGTCCAGCGACGTGCTCGATACCTGCCTCGCGGTCCAGCTCAGTCAGGCTGCCGACATATTGCTCGCCGACCTGGACGCGCTGCTCGAGGCGATCAAGCGTCGCGCCTATGAGCACAAACTCACCCCGACGATCGGCCGCAGCCACGGCATTCACGCCGAACCCGTCACCTTCGGGCTCAAGCTCGCCGAAGCCTATGCCGAATTCTCGCGCTGCAAGCTCCGCCTGCAGGCCGCGCGCGCCGAAATCGCGACCTGTGCCATCTCGGGCGCCGTGGGGACCTTCGCCAACATCGACCCGCGCGTCGAGGCGCATGTCGCAGCGAAGCTCGGTCTCGCCATCGAACCCGTCTCGACGCAGGTGATCCCGCGCGATCGCCATGCGATGTTCTTTGCGGTGCTCGGCGTCGTCGCCTCGTCGATCGAGCGCCTGTCGGTCGAGGTCCGCCATCTTCAGCGTACCGAGGTGCTCGAGGCCGAAGAATATTTCTCGCCGGGCCAGAAAGGCTCGTCGGCGATGCCGCACAAGCGCAATCCGGTGCTGACCGAAAATCTCACCGGTCTTGCGCGCATGGTGCGCAGCGCGGCGATCCCCGCGATGGAGAATGTCGCGCTGTGGCACGAGCGTGACATCAGCCACTCGTCGGTCGAACGCTTCATCGGTCCCGATGCGACGATCACGCTCGACTTCGCGCTCGCGCGCCTTACCGGCGTCGTCGACAAGCTGCTCGTCTACCCGGCGCGCATGCAGAAGAACCTCGATCGCATGGGCGGCCTCGTCCACTCGCAGCGCGTTCTGCTGGCGCTGACCCAGGCCGGCGCGAGCCGCGAGGACAGCTATGCGCTTGTCCAGCGCAACGCGATGAAGGTGTGGGAAAGCGATGGCGAACTTTCACTGCTCGAACTGCTCAAGGCCGACGCTGACGTGACCGCACGCCTGTCGGCCGACGACCTGACCGCGCTCTTCGACCTCGGTTATCATATGAAGCACGTCGACACGATCTTCGACCGCGTGTTCGGGGCGGCGTAGCCCGGACTGGAATCGCGCGGCAATCTGTCATAGGGTCGGCTGCAAGACCGACGGAGGAGCAAGCGAAGTGGGTATCCTGCGAACGATCATCTGGGTCTTGCTGACCGCCATACTCGTCATCTTCGCCATGGCGAACTGGATTCCGGTGACCGTCACGATCTGGCCGGGGCAGGTCCTCGACACCAAATTGCCGGTCCTGATCTTCGCCGCCTTCCTCATCGGTTCGGTTCCGACGTGGATCGCGCTGCGGACCACGCGCTGGTCGCTGAAACGCCGGCTCGACGCGAGCGAGCGGCAGGCGGCCGACCTCCGCGCGCTCGCGAACCGGCCCGTCAACCCGGAACCCGCGGCGGCACCTGTCAACGACATCCCCCCCGCGCCCACCGACCTCTTCTCCACGGACAAGCCATGACCTCTCCCCTCTATCTCGCCATCGATACGACGCACCTCGACGCCGCGCTGACGCTGGCGCAGAAGGTGCGGCACCATGTCGGCGGGCTGAAACTGGGGCTCGAATTCTTCTGCGCCAACGGCCATCACGGCGTGCATGAAATGGCGAAGATCGGCCTGCCGCTTTTCCTCGACCTGAAACTGCACGATATTCCGAATACCGTCGCCAAGGCGATCCAGGCGCTGCGCCCGCTCGAACCCGCGATCCTGACGGTCCACGCCGCGGGTGGCCGCGCGATGCTCGAAGAGGCAAAGGCGGCGGCGGGGCTGAACACCAAGGTCGTCGCGGTCACCGTGCTCACCAGCCTCGACGCGCCCGATCTCGAAGACATCGGCGTCGGCGGCACCCCGCATGATCAGGTCGTCCGCCTTGCCGCACTCGCGCGCGAATCCGGGCTCGACGGCATCGTCTGTTCGGGTCAGGAAGTGAAGGCGGCGCGCAAGGTCTGGCCAGGCGGCTTCTTCGTCGTCCCCGGCGTTCGCCCGGCGAACGGCACCGCCGCCGACCAGAAGCGCGTCGTGACGCCGGCGCAGGCGATGACCGACGGCGCATCGATCCTGGTGGTCGGCCGCCCGATCAGCCAGTCGACCGACCCCGATCTCGCCGCGCGCGCGATCGAAGCCACGCTTTAGAGGCCATCATGCCCCCATTGGTGAAGATTTGCGGGCTCACGACGCCCGACGCCGTCGATGACGCCATCCGGCTGGGCGCGACGCATATCGGCCTTGTCCATTACGAGCCGAGCCAGCGCCATGTCGATCTCCAGACTGCAGCGACGCTGCGCCAGCGCGCCGGATCGCGGGTCAAGGTCGCACTGCTGCTCGTCAACGCGACGCCGCAGGCGTTCGGGCTCGCCTATGGCACCGTGCGCCCCGATATCGTTCAGTTCCACGGCGGCGAGACGCCCGAATGGATTGCTGCGGTCAAGCAGCATGTTCCGGTCGAGGCGTGGAAGGCCATCGGTCTCAAGGACGCCGGCACGCTCGAACGCTCGCGCAAATTTCACGGCGTCGCCGACCGCCTGCTCTTCGACGCGCCCGCACAGGCACTTCCGGGCGGCACCGGCACGCGGTTCGACTGGTCGCTGCTCGCCGACTATCGCCATTATATGGACTGGGGCCTCGCGGGCGGCCTGACCCCCGACAATGTCGCCGAGGCAATCGTGGCGACCGGGGCGCCGCTGGTTGACGTATCGACAGGCGTCGAAAGTGCGCCGGGCGTGAAGGATGTGGACAAGATGGCGGCTTTCCTTAAAGCGGCAGGCCGATGACCCAGCTTTCCAACAGCCTTCGCTCCGGCCCCGACGAGCGCGGCCATTTCGGCCAGTTTGGCGGCCGCTATGTCGCCGAAACCTTGATGCCGCTGATCCTCGATCTCGAACGTCACTATCGCGCCGCGCAGCAGGACAACGCCTTCAAGGCCGAGTTCGACGATCTCCTGAAAAATTATGTCGGTCGCCCCAGCCCGCTATGGTTCGCCGAACGGCTCACGAACGATCTCGGCGGCGCAAAGATCTACCTCAAGCGCGAGGATCTGAACCATACCGGCGCGCACAAGATCAACAACTGCATCGGCCAGATCCTGCTAGCGAAGCGGATGGGCAAGACGAAGATTATCGCCGAAACCGGCGCGGGCCAGCACGGCGTCGCGACCGCGACCGTCGCGGCGCTCTTCGGCCTGCCCTGCACCATCTTCATGGGCGCAGTCGACGTCGCGCGGCAGCAGCCGAACGTATTTCGCATGAAGCTGCTCGGCGCCGAAGTGGTCGCGGTCGAGAGCGGCGCGAAGACGCTGAAGGATGCGATGAACGAGGCGCTGCGCCACTGGGTCGCGAACGTCCACGACACCTTCTACATCATCGGCACCGTCGCCGGCCCGCACCCCTATCCCGAGCTCGTCCGCGATTTCCAGTCGGTGATCGGCGACGAGGCGCGCGCGCAGATATTGGAAGCCGAGGGCCGCCTGCCCGACATGCTGATCGCCCCGGTGGGCGGCGGCTCGAACGCGATCGGTCTGTTTCATCCGTTCCTTGACGATGAAGGTGTCGAGATAGTCGGCGTAGAGGCGGCGGGCGATGGTCTCGACGGCAAGCACGCCGCCAGCCTCGCGGGCGGCCGTCCCGGCATCTTGCATGGCAACAAGACCTATCTGCTGCAGGACGAAGACGGCCAGATCACCGAAGCGCACAGCATCTCGGCGGGGCTCGACTACCCGGGCATCGGCCCCGAGCATAGCTGGCTCCACGAAATCGGCCGTGTGCGGTATGAGCCGGTGACCGACGCCGAAGCGCTGGCGAGCTTCCAGAAGCTGACCAAGCTCGAAGGCATCATCCCCGCGCTTGAAAGCGCGCACGCGATCGCCGCCGCCGAACGCATCGCGCCGACGCTGGACAAGGACAAGCTGATCATCGTCAACTGTTCGGGCCGGGGCGACAAGGACATCTTCACGGTAGCGGATGCGCTAGGGGTGAAGCTGTGAATCGCAAATTTGTTCTGGTTTCGCTTGATTTCGGGGTCTTGGTCCTTGCGGTGTTTGCCCTGCGCTTTGTTCTCGGCGATCTTGTGTCTGAAAACTGGAAATTCCTGACCGCATTCGTTCCGAGTTATCTCTTCATGAGCCTTGTCACGCGTCCCTTTTTTAAGCGGAAGTTTCCGGAGCCGAAGAAGGGATGGGCCGAATGACCCGCTTCGCCGCTACCTTCGCCAAGCCTCGCCCCGCACTCGTCGCTTTCATCACGGCAGGCGACGGCGACACCGCCGCCAATCTCGACGCGCTCGTTGCGGGGGGCGCCGATGTGATCGAACTCGGCATGCCCTTCACCGATCCGATGGCCGATGGCCCCGCGATCCAGGCCGCAAACCTGCGTAGCCTTGCCAAGGGCACGACGACCGCCGACATTTTCGCGATCGCCGCAGCGTTTCGGCAGCGCCATCCCGACACACCGCTTGTGTTGATGGGCTACGCCAACCCGATGACGATCCGCGGCGGCGAATGGTTCGCCGCCGAATGCGCGAAGGCTGGCGTCGATGGCGTGATCTGCGTCGACATCCCGTCCGAAGAAGACGCCGAACTCGGTCCGAGCCTCCGCGCCGCAGGTATCGATTTCATCCGCCTCGCCACCCCGACCACCGACGCTGCGCGCCTTCCCGACGTCCTGAACGGCGCGGGCGGCTTTCTCTATTATGTGTCGGTCGCGGGCATTACCGGGCTGCAGCAGGCCGCGCAGGCGAGCATCGACGAAGCCGTCGCCCGCCTGAAAGCGGCGACCGACCTTCCTGTCGCGGTCGGCTTCGGCGTTCGCACACCCGAACAGGCAACCGAAATCGCCAAGGTCGCCGATGGCGTCGTCGTCGGATCGGCCTTCATCGACATCATCGCCGCGCATGGCGACGCCGCCGCGCCGCATGTCGAAACCTTCACCCGTTCGCTCGCCGATGCTATTCACGGCGCAAAGGAGATCGCCGCATGAGCTGGCTCGACCGCGTCCGCAACGCCCTGCCTTTCGGCGCCAAGCGCGATACCGCCGACAATCTCTGGCACAAATGCCGCCAGTGCCAGCAGATGGTGTTCGTCAAGGAATGGGAAGACAATCTCAACGTCTGCCCGCGCTGCGACCATCACGATCGCATCGGCGCGACCGAACGCTTCGCGCAACTGTTCGACGGCGGCCTGCACGAGTTGATCAGCGCGCCCGCAGCGCCCGAAGACCCGTTGAAATTCCGCGACACCAAGAAATATGTCGACCGCATCAAGGCCGCACGCGCGCAGACCGGCGACCGTGACGCCTATCAGAATGCGTTCGGGCGCATCTCGGGCAAGGGTGCGGTGATCGGCGTCCAGGACTTCGCCTTCATGGGCGGATCGATGGGTGTCGCCGTCGGCGAAGCCTTCGTCGCGGGGGTCGAGGACGCTATCCGGCGCGGCGTGCCCTATATCGCGATCACCGCCGCGGGCGGTGCGCGCATGCAGGAAGGCACGCTGTCGCTGATGCAGATGCCGCGCGCCACGGTGGCGCTTGCGCGTCTGCGCCGCGCGGGCCTGCCCTATATTGTCCTGCTCACCGACCCCACCACCGGGGGCGTCACCGCCAGCTATGCGATGCTGGGCGACATCCAGATCAGCGAGCCCAAGGCGCTGATCGGCTTTGCGGGCCAGCGCGTGATCGAGAACACGATCCGCGAGAAACTGCCCGAAGGCTTCCAACGCGCCGAATATCTGCTCGATCACGGGATGATCGACATGGTCGTGCACCGTAAGGAACTGCCTGAAACGCTCGGCCGCCTGATCGGCTATCTCGCGCCCGAAAAGGCGGCCTGAGCCAACTCACGCCATCATGGCCGACCATGCTCATAGTTCCGACCCTGCGGTGCAGGTCCAGCTCGATCGCCTCGCCGCGCTGTCGCCGGGTCGCGACATCCTCGGGCTAGAACGTATTGCCGAACTGTGCGCACGCCTCGGCAACCCGCAACTCCAGCTCCCGCGCACCTTCCATGTCGCAGGAACCAACGGCAAGGGATCGACCTGCGCCTACCTCCGCGCGATCCTCGAAGCGAGCGGTCGCAAGGTTCACAGCTATACCAGCCCGCACCTCGTCCGCTTCAACGAGCGCATCCGCCTTGCCGGCACGCTGATCGACGACGCGCTGCTGGCCGCGCTGCTCGAGGAAGTGCTCGATGAAGCCGCGGACCTGCAGGCGAGCTTCTTCGAGGTCACCACCGCCGCCGCCTTCCTCGCCTTTGCGCGCATCCCGGCAGATGATTGCATCATCGAAGTCGGGCTCGGCGGCCGCCTCGACGCCACCAACATCATCCCGCCGCCCGCGGTCGCCGGCATCGCCTCGCTCGGCATCGATCATGAAGCCTTCCTGCTCTCACCCGAAGCGGGAACCCCCGACGATCCGGCGATGCGTATTGCGTGGGAAAAGGCAGGGATCGTCAAGCCAGACACGCCCGTCGCGACGCTCGCCTATCCGCCGCACGTGCGCGATACCATCGCGGCCAAGGTCGCTGACGTCGGCGCAACGCTCTTTCCCGAAGGCGACGGCTGGATCGTCGAGGCCGAAGGCGATGCCTTCCGCTGGAGCTCGAAACTGGGTTCGGTCGCGCTACCGCTCCGTTCGCAGATGGCCGGCCTGCACCAGATGCGCAACGCCGGGCTCGCCATCGCGATGCTGCGCCTCGCACCCGGTCCCCGGCCCACCGACGCGGAGATCGCGCGCGGCGTCGCCGAAGCTTTCTGGCCGGCCCGCATGCAGCGGCTCGGCGCGGGCCCCCTCGCCGACCTGCTTCCCGACGGCACCGAAATCTGGCTCGACGGCGCGCATAATCTCGATGCGGGTCTTGCACTCGTGCGTCAGTTCGAGCACGAACCGCGGCGTATCCACCTGATCACGGGTATGCTGGCGAACAAGGACCCCGCGGCGATCGTCGCGCCGCTCGCCGGGCGCCTCGCCAGCCTGACCGTCGTTCCCGTACCTGGGCACGAGCATCATGACGCCGCTGCATTTGGCGCCGATGCAAAGGCGGCCGCCTCGGTTGCAGACGCACTGGGCGATCTCGATGTCGACCCTTCGCGCGAAATCGTTCTGATCGCCGGCTCGCTCTACCTCGCCGGCGACGTGCTCAGCGCGAACCGGGAGCTGCCGGAATAGGCTTGTCCTCTTCGGGATGGGCAACCTCGTGCCCGTCGTCCTCGGTGCTCGGCTGGCGCACCGTCTGCACGACGAAGCCCTTTTTCCAGAGAATCCAGAGCAGCAGCATTCCGGGCACCGCGATCACAACCGTGAACAGCCAGAAACCGACCCAGCCAAGCCCTTCGGCGATATAGCCGCCTGGCGCTGCGAGCCACGTTCGCCCGACCGCGGCAAAAGACGAGAGCAGCGCAAACTGCGTCGCGGTATAGGCAAGGCTGGACAGGCCCGAAAGGTAGGTGACGAACACCGTCAGCCCGATGCCGCTGGTGAAATTCTCGGTCCCCACCGCGATCGCGAGCATCAACGGCGAATGACCGACCGATGCGAGCACGGCGAACAGCAGGTTGCTGAACATCATCAAAAGCCCCGAGACGAGCAGCGCGCGTCCCATGCCGAGCCATGCGATGAACGGCGCCGCGACCGCCGACCCGACGATCAGCGCGACAAAGCCGACGCCCTTGTTGATCGCGACGAATTCGGTGTCGGTGAATCCCAGTTCGACGATCATCGGGTTGAGCATCCCCTGCCCCATCGCGTCTCCGACCTTGTAGACGAGCACGAAGAGCAGGATCAGCACCGCGCCATGGCGGGTAAAGAATTCGCGGAACGGATTGATCACCGTGTCCTGCATCCAGGCACCAAAACTCTGGCCTGCGGCCCGCGCGCGGTTCGGATCGAAACGCCCGGGTCCCGCATAAAGCGCGCCGAGCAGCGCGGGCAGGATCGCCAGTCCGGTGAAGCCATAGGCCGCCGCCCAGCCAAGGTTGAACCCTTCGGGCGACGCCAGCGCAATCGTCCCGACGCCCGCAATCAGATTGCCGGTCCGGTATCCGAACTGGTTCATCGCAGTGCCGTGCGGCAATTCGGCGTCACTCAGTATTTCGATGCGATAGGCGTCGATGACGATGTCCTGCGTCGCCGACAGGAAGGCAACGACGATCGCCCAGAAGGCAAAGGGGGCCAGATTGTCGTTGGTCGGATTGCTCGTGCCGAGTTGCCAGATCGCAACGACCAGTAGCGCCTGAATAAAGAACAGCCAGCCGCGCCGCTGCCCGAACGCCTTCGTCAGAAAAGGAAGCGGCAGGCGATCGACAAGCGGTGCCCACAGGAATTTGAGCGTATAGGGGGTCGTGAGGCCGATCGCGAAACCGATCGTCGATTTCTCGATCCCGACCTTCGACAGCCAGAAGGTCATGGTGCCGAGCAGCAGGGTCAGCGGGAAACCGCTCGAAATGCCGAGGAGAAAGGCCACGATCGGCATCGGCTTGCGATAGGGTGAAAAGCTTGGAATCACGAAGGCGAGACCGACCACAAGCCCGAGCACGATCACCAATATCAACGAATCGAGCCCAAGCTGCATCGCGAACCTCCCTTTCCGCGCGCGCGGATCGCCAAACCCAAAGGCCTAGAGCCTTGGCTCCAAATTGGAAGCGGCTAAATTAGCGCCTCACGGCGAGCCGTTTGATACCAGGGGAGAAGATCGGCATTGGGGTGGAAAGCGAACTGCGGTGCGCCTACTGTTTCCCGATGGTCGATGCGACGTTTTATTCAAGCCAGCCTTATAGGCGTCGGACATGGCTTCGACAGCACTTACCCTTTTGGGCGTTAGGGTTGGCGCCTAAGGGCGCAGATTGCGAACAGGCCAGCGGCGTTCATGAATGGTATAACCATGATGACACTCAGTCAGCATGTTATCATTGCCGGGCAAAGATTGACGGACGACGCTGGTAGCTCACGGCTGCAACCGGTCAGTTGCAGGCAGGCCGCTTTTTTCCGAATTGCCCCGGAAAGCTGCCCGACCGGTTTCCGACAACGATGCGAGCTTGCCCAATGGCCGAAACGGGGTGGAAAGCGGACGTTCGTTCCCTCTCCTTCGTCATCCCGGACTTGATCCGGGATCCATACGATGGTGCGGCCATGGATCCCGGATCAAGTCCGGGATGACGATGAGAGATAAGTCCGCAACCGGTCGTTAGCGGCCACCCTCATCATGGCCCTCGCACGTCACGCCGCGGCGGGGCGCCAGAAGGTCGTCAGGCCCGCAACCTTGCGCGGCGCCTGGTTCTTGCACGTCATCGTTTCGACCGCGCGCAGCGCGCCGACGAGCGCAGAGGCGCTGTGCGGTTTGCCGAGGCAGGCGACCGCGATCTCCTCGGCGTCGGCAGGACATTGGCCCGTCACCAGCAGGACCGCAACACCGCGATCACGTGCCAGACGAGCGACTTCGCGTCCGGACATGTGCCCCGCAAGACCCAGATCGAGCACGACGGCATCGATCGGCTCCGCGGCCATGATCGCCACCGCCGCCTCGCCCGAATCGACCGTCGCGACGATCTCGTACCCGCTTGCTTTCAGCGTGTGCTCGTTATCGAACGCGGTCAGCGGATCATCTTCGATGATCAGCAGCCGCTTGATACAGGACGGGCGATGGGCGAAGAGCATGACGACTCCCTTTAACGTCGCCATGACCCGCTCCGTGCCGTCCTGCAAGATCGCTTCTGCCTGCCATCGACGAAGCGGGTCTTTTCCGGCTATGAGCGTGATCACAACGCAACACTATTTTCCGAATAACGACAAGAAAGCCGCATCCGTTCCGATGACGACACGCCGTCCACCCCGCCCCTCGCCCCGCCTGGCGCCGAAACCCTCGGGCGATCGCGACGCCCCGAAAGGTCGTCGCGCCGCGCGCGGCGCCGCCTCGGCACTGAAGATCAAGCCCGCCGAAACCGAGCGCGAGGACGGGCCGCAACGCATCGCCAAGCTGCTCGCGCGCGCCGGGGTCGGCTCGCGCCGCGATGTCGAGCGCATGGTCGAGGAAGGCCGTATTGCGCTCAACGGTCAGGTTGTGGTTCATCCCGCGCCGTTGCTCACCTCGCTCGAAGGGCTGACGGTCGATGGCAACCCCGTCGCCAAGCCTGTCTCGACGCGGCTCTACCGCTTCAACAAGCCGGCGGGCTGCATCACCGCGGCGCGCGATCCCAAGGGGCGCAAGACGATCTATGACCTGCTGCCCAGGGATTTGCCGCGCCTGATGCCCGTCGGCCGCCTCGACTATAACACCGAGGGGCTGCTGCTCCTCACCAACGACGGCGAATTCAAGCGTCAGCTCGAACTGCCCGCAAGCGGGGTCGAGCGCACCTACCGCGCGCGCGCCTTTGGCGACATCAGCCAGGCGCAGCTCGAAGAACTCGCGATGGGGATAGAGATCGACGGGGTCCGCTACGGCAAGATCGACGCCAATCTCGAGCGCCGGACGGGTCGCAACCAGTGGGTCGAAATGACCTTGACCGAGGGCAAGAATCGCGAAGTGCGCAAGGTGCTCGAACATTTCGGGCTGCAGGTCAGCCGCCTGATCCGCACGCGTTACGGCGCGTTCGAACTTGGCGGCATGCCGCTCGGCGCGGTCGACGTCGTGCCGCGCGACGAATTGTTCAAATTCCGCCGGCACCTCGGCTGATGCGGGTCATCTCCGGTGAATGGCGCGGCCGCAAGCTGCTCGCGCCCAGGAACGATACGACGCGTCCGACTGCCGATCGGACGCGCGAAACGCTCTTCTCGATGCTGACGAGCCGCGTCGGCAGTTTCGAGGGGCTGACGGTTGCCGATCTGTTTGCGGGATCGGGCGCGCTCGGGATCGAAGCGCTGTCGCGCGGCGCCGAACAATGCCTGTTCGCCGAACAGGATCGCGATGCGCTGGAAGTGCTGCGCAAAAATCTGGGCGCGCTGGACGCCACCGCGCGCGCCGATATCCGCGCCGGCTCGGTGATGAGCCTCGGCCCCGCAAAGCGCACGTACGATCTGCTGATGATCGATGCACCTTACGACACCGGCGCGGGCAGCGTCGCGCTCGACAAGCTCAACCGCCTCGGCTGGATTGGCCCCGACAGCTGGATCTCGATCGAAACTGCGCACAATGAAACCCTTGATGTCGCAGGCTTTGCCATCGACGCCGAACGCAAGGTCGGCAAGGCAAGATTGACGTTGCTGACACCCCTTTGACATTGATCGCAAGAAACGGGACGTCATCGCCGGGCGCCTGACCTTAGGGCATTCCCATGATGCAACCGATACGATTCCGGATGGGCGCCAGCGAATGGAGCATCCTCATCCTTCTCTCGATCCTGTGGGGCGGCTCGTTTTTCTTCCTCGAGGTCGCGCTCGGTGAATTGCCACCGCTGACGCTTGTCCTGTGCCGGGTCGGCCTGTCGGCCCTGCTCATGGTCGCATTCATGGTGATCACGCGAAGGACGATGTCGAAGCATCGGGGACTGTGGCCGGCGCTATTTCTGCTCGCCGCCCTCAACAATGCGATCCCCTTCTCGCTCTTCGCTTATGCCCAGACGCACATCGCCAGCGGCCTCGCGTCGATCCTCAATGCGACCACGCCGCTCTGGGGCGTCATCGTCGCCCATTTCCTGACCGCCGACGAAAAGGCGACTCCGGCGAAACTTGCTGGCGTATCGATCGGCATCGTCGGCGTCGCAATCATGATCGGCGGCGACCTGTGGACCCGGCTGGACGGCGACTTGACGGCGCAGCTTGCCTGTCTCGTGGCGACCTTCTCCTACGCGCTGGCAGGGGTCTACGGACGCCGGTTCCGCACATGGGGTGTCGGCCCGCTGGAGGTCGCAACGGGGCAATTGATCGCCGCGACGGTTCTGATCCTGCCGCTCGCGCTGCTGATCGAAACACCCTGGCACCTCCCCTTCCCGGGAACGCAGACATTGTTGGCACTGGCCGGGCTCGCGCTATTGTCGACGACGGTCGCCTACTTCCTCTACTTCAGCCTGATCCAGCGCGCGGGAGCAACCAATGCGCTGCTCGTCACCCTGCTCATCCCGGTCACCGCCATATTGCTCGGAACTCTCGTGCTCGGCGAGGTTCTGCGTCCGCGCCACTGGGCGGGTATGGCGCTCATCGCCGCCGGGCTCGCCGCGATCGACGGGCGGCTTTTCGACCGCTTTCGCCGTAGGCCGGTGGGTCCGGCGCAAACCGGATAAGAAGTTCAGCCGGGCCTCCGCCGTACCATAGCCAGACCCGCCCAGCTCAGCACCCCGGCAAGCGCCAGATACAGCCCGACCACCGCGGTCCCGCCCCGGTCGGCTAGCGCCTGCGCGATGATCGGCGCCATCGCGCCGCCCAATATCCCGCCCGCATTGAACGCGACTGACGCGCCCGTATAGCGGACTTGCACCGGGAACAGGCCGGTCAGCCAGCTACCGAGAGGGCCATAGACAAGCCCCATGACGAATAATGCCACGGCGAGGCCGAAGAAGATGAGAAACCAGTTTCCCGACGCCAGCGACGGCCCGAACACGAATCCGACAAGCACCGTCGCGCCGCATCCCCAGGTCAGCACGCGCTGTGCGCTCGACGCATCGCTGACATAACCTGCAAAGATGATCCCCGCCGCCATGAACAGAATCGCGCCGAGCTGGATCAGCAGGAACTGCTCCTTCGGATATCCAAGGGCCGTTGTTCCGTGCCCGAGCGCGAAGCTGGTCGCGAGATAGAAGATCGCGAAACAGGCAACGACCGCGAAGGTTCCCGCGAGCGTCGCAACCAGATGATGCCGGAACAGATCGCCAAGCGGCACCGCCACCGGCGCGCCCTTCTCGAGCGCCTCGGCAAAGTCCGGCGTCTCGCCGATCTTCAGCCGCACCCACAGCCCCAGGCCGACAAGCACCGCCGAGAGCAGGAACGGAATACGCCAGCCCCAAGCCGCGAAATCGGCGTCGCTGAGGCCAAGGCCCAGCAGCAAGAACAGCCCGTTCGCGGCGATGAATCCGACTGGAGCACCAAGCTGCGGGAACATGCCAAAGCGCGATTCCCATCCCGGTGGCGCATTCTCGACCGCAAGCAGTGCCGCCCCTCCCCACTCGCCGCCGAGCCCGAACCCCTGCCCGAAACGCAGGATGCAGAGCAGCAACGGCGCAATCCATCCGACCATCGCATAGGTCGGCAGAAAGGCGATCAGCAGTGTAGAGGCGCCCATCAGCATCAGCGACGCGACAAGCGTCGACTTGCGCCCGATGCGGTCGCCATAATGACCGAATACGATCGCGCCGACGGGCCGCGCGAAGAAGGCGAGCCCGAAGGTCATGAAGCTGTACATCAGCTGCGCCGAATCCGAACTTTCGGGAAAGAAGAGCGGGCCGAACACCAGCGCCGCTGCGGTGCCGTAGATATAGAAATCGTAGAATTCGACCGCAGTGCCGACGAGGCTCGCGGTCAGGATGCGCCGGTGCGCCCGATATGGTGCCAGATCCACGCAACGCCCTCCCCGATTGATGTCGGGGCCGCTTTGAACGCCTTGCCCGGCTTCATGCAAGCGCGAATGCTCACCGCGGAGGGAGCTGTGTCCGCAATCGCTGCAGCTCCCGTTGCGACACCGGGGCCAGCGAAGCCGCCGGTTTTCCCTTGCGCAGGCGCTCGCGATCCCTTTCCGTCGGTTCGACCCTGCGCACGCGAACCGGCGCATGGCCCTGCGCCTTCATGCCGAGCTGTTCCGCCGCACCGCGCGACAGATCAATGACCCGCCCGAGCGCAAACGGACCCCGGTCGTTGACCCGCACGATAATCCGCCGGCCTGTATCGAGCGCGGTCACCTCGACATAGGTCGGCAGCGGCAGCGTCGTGTGTGCGGCGGTGATCCAGCCCGGCCGAAACTGCTCGCCATTCGCGGTGCGGTTTCCCGACTCGCTGCCGTACCAGCTCGCATAACCGAGCGCGTCATAGGCAGGTGCGGCGGCGGGCACATAGGTCGTGCCGCGGATCGTGTAGGCCGGGCCAATCCGTATCGGCGTATCGGCCACGGGGCGATAATTGCCGCCTGCGCACGCCGCGAGGGCCAGGGTAGCAATTGCTGCGCCGGCCAATCGAATGATCTTATAATCCCGCATTCCTCGACCCTAGATGCAGGGGTTGGCAAGATAAAGTCCCCGTAAGCTGTCCGGTCGCGGGTTGCGGCGCGATTGGCGAAACGGCCTGCGCCGCGTAAAGGCCATGCATGGACACACTCCGATTCCGGCAGGTCGGCATCGTCGGCGCGGGCCGCGTCGCAGAGGCGCTTGCCGTTGCACTCGCCCCGCATTCGATCGCACCGCCCATGCTGTGGAACCGGACCGCCGAGCATGCCCGCGCCGCCGCAGCCCGAATTGGCCGCATAGCCGTCGCTGCGCACGCGGAGGGCCTGATGCGCATGTGCGACGCCATTGCGATCGCCGTCTCCGACGATGCGCTCGAAAGCGTCATAGCCGACCTGACCCGCTTGCTACCCGGTGGTTCCACGCCGATCGTCTTTCACGTCAGCGGGCGCAGCGGTGCCGCGATCCTTGAGCCATTGCGCATGGCCGGCGCCCTGACCGCCGCGATTCATCCCGCCATGACTTTCACCGGCGATCCGCGGAGCGAAGCGCAGCGTATGGGCGGAGCGCGTTTTGCGGTCACAGGCTCGACACCCGAGGCGACCGAACGGGGCGAACGGATCGTTGCGTTGCTGGGCGGCATTGCGGTGAAAATCGCGGAGGATCGACGGTCGCTCTATCACGCCGCACTCTGTCACGCATCGAACCATCTGGTCACGCTCATCGCCGGCGCTGCGAACACGTTGCGCGATGCCGGGGTCGATGACCCTTCGGGCCTGCTCGCGCCCCTCGTTCGCGCGGCGCTGGAAAACAGCCTCGATCACGGTTTCGCAGGATTGTCCGGTCCGTTGTTGCGGGGCGACGCACAAACGATCGCCGGACATCTCGCCACGCTCGGGGCCCACAGCCCTGACCTGCTGCCTGCCTATCGCGCGATGGCGCGCGTCACGCTCGACGAATTGAAACGCAGCGGAACCACCCCCTCGGACCGCCTCACTGCACTGGACAGCCTGCTCGCTGTTCCCTAATCGTTCGCGCGTGAACGATACCCCTGCCTCCCTGCCCGACCTGACCCGCCCGGCCCCGTCGGACCCGTCCTATCTGCACGGCCTGAACGGTCCGCAGCGGCAGGCGGTGCTCACCACCGAAGGTCCGGTGCTGATGCTCGCCGGCGCGGGGACGGGCAAGACCGCAGCACTGACCGCGCGCCTCGCGCATATCATGGCGACCCGCCGCGCATGGCCGTCCGAAATCCTCGCGGTGACCTTCACCAACAAGGCGGCGCGCGAGATGCGCGAACGCATCGGCCGCATGATCGGCGACGCGGTCGAGGGCATGCCCTGGCTCGGCACCTTCCACAGCATCGCGGCGAAGATGCTCCGCCGTCACGCCGAACTCGTCGGACTTCAGAGCAATTTCACCATCCTCGACACCGACGATCAGCTTCGCGTGCTCAAGCAGCTGATACAAGCCGAAGCACTGGATGAGAAACGCTGGCCCGCACGCCAGCTTGCCGGCCTGATCGACAAGTGGAAGAACCGCGGTCTCACTCCGCCCGATCTCGATGCCGCCGACAGGGAATCCTGGGCGGACGGCAAGGGGCAGCATTTCTACGCGCTGTATCAGGCGCGGCTGAAAACGCTCAACGCCTGCGACTTCGGCGATCTGTTGCTCCACATGCTGGTGATCCTGAAGACGCACCGTGACGTGCTCGAACAATATCAGGAACGCTTCAAATATATTCTCGTCGACGAATATCAGGACACCAACGCCAGCCAGTATCTCTGGCTCCGCCTGCTCGCCCAGACGCGCAAGAATATCTGCTGTGTCGGCGACGACGACCAGTCGATCTATTCGTGGCGCGGCGCCGAAGTGGCGAACATCCTTCGCTTCGAAAAGGACTTTCCCGGTGCGACCGTGATTCGCCTCGAACAGAATTACCGCTCGACGCCGCAAATCCTTGCCGCGGCTTCGGCGCTGATCGCGCAGAATTCGGGCCGGCTCGGCAAGACCTTGTGGACCGATCTCGAACCAGGCGACAAGCTGCGTGTCGTCGGCGTGTGGGACGGCCCCGAAGAGGCTCGCCGGATCGGCGAGGAACTCGAAACGCTCCAGCATCGCAAGGTCAGCCTCGATCGCGCCGCAATCCTCGTCCGCGCGCAGTTCCAGACGCGCGAATTCGAAGACCGCTTCATCGCGATCGGCATGCCGTATCGCATCGTCGGCGGCTTCCGCTTCTACGAGCGCGCAGAAATCCGCGATGCGCTCGCCTATCTCCGCCTCGTCTATTCGGCTGCCGACGATCTTGCCTTCGAACGCATCGTCAACACCCCCAAGCGCGGGCTTGGCGACAAGGCACTCCAGCGCATCCACCAATATGCGCGCCACGAACAGGCATCGTTGCTCCACGCTGCCGCGCGCCTGATCGAAACCGACGAGCTTACCCCGCAGGCCCGGCGTCAGCTCGCAAACTTCGTCGCGCAGGTCCGCGGCTGGCAGGAAAAGGCGAACCAGCTGTCGCACCCCGAACTCACCCAGCTAATCCTTGACGAGTCAGGCTATACAGCGATGCTTCAGGCCGACCGCAGCGTCGAGGCTGCGGGACGATTGGAGAACCTCTCCGAACTCGTCCGCGCGATGGAGGAATATGAAACGCTCGAGGAATTCCTCGAACATGTCAGCCTCGTCATGGACCGCGACAACAACGACACGACCGAAACGGTCACCATCATGACAATCCATGCCGCGAAAGGCCTCGAGTTCGACCATGTCTTCCTTGCCGGCTGGGAAGATGGCGTCTTCCCGTCACAGCGGTCGATGGACGAAGGCGGGACGCAGAGTCTCGAAGAGGAACGCCGCCTCGCCTACGTCGCGATCACCCGTGCCCGGCAGCGCGCAAGCATCTATCACGCCGCAAACCGCCGGATCTACGGCCAGTGGATGAGCAGCATTCCAAGCCGCTTCATTGCCGAAATCCCGCCCGAACATATCGACAGCGAGAACAGCTTCGGCGGTGGCCAGAGCCTGTGGCGCGCGAACTGGTCGGCGCAGGGCGATCCCTTCGCGCATGTCGCGGAACGTCAACCCGCGCGCACGATGACCCGCGGACCGGCGTGGCAACGGGCGATGGCAGCGTCCACGACGGTCACGCGCGCTCCGGCGCCGTCCGAGCGCGGCCCCGCCGCTTCGGTCGGTGCCAAGGCGCGATCGGACCTCGCGATCGGGATGCGCGTGTTCCACGAGAAATTCGGATACGGCGAAATCATGGATATCGACGGCAACAAGCTGGAGGTCGAATTCGATCAGGCCGGCAGCAAGCGGGTGCTCGACAGCTTCGTCAAGGCCGCCTGATTTTATATTGTCTACTACTTTAGTTATGATATGCCATCCCACGCGGCCAACGAGTCGCGCTTTGGGAGAATCTGCATGCGAAACAAGCTCTTGGCGGGCGCGATGGCGCTCGCCCTGATCGGCTGCTCGGAAAAATCGGCCGAAGATGCTGCGATAACCGAAACCTCCACTGCCGAAACCGCTGCTGCTAAAGAAAGCTCTGCCGATTCTGCAGCAGCCCCCCGGATCGGCATAGAAGCCGCCCCCGGCGTCGCCTTCGACTACGCCTATACCTTCCGCCTCGCCGACCACCGCATTTCGAAAATTCAGGAAGAGCATGCGGCCGCCTGCGAAACGCTAGGCATCCAGCGTTGCCGCATCGCCGATGTCCGTTATCAACTGACCGATGAAAAACTCGTCGAGGCGCAGACGCAGTTCAAGCTCGATCCCGGTATCGCCCGCAAGTTCGGCGCCAATGCAATCGCCAGCGTCGAAAAAGCCGAAGGCGTCCTCGCCGACGCAAGCGTCGCAGGCGAAGATGTCGGCACCGGAATCCTCGCCTCGCAGCAACGCAGCGCGGGCTCCGAAGCCGAAATTGCCCGGCTGGAGGAACGACTGAAATCGGGCGGTCTCGACAAGCGCGAGCGCGCCGAATTGCTCGCCCAGATCGCCCAGCTCCGCGGCCAGATCGGCGACGAGCGCCAGAGCCGGCGCGTCGGCGAAGCGCGCATCGCCTGGACCAGCGTCGCGTTCAACTATGTCAGCGATGGCGGACTGCCGGGCATCGGACATGAAAACCCCTTCGCCAATGCGGGCGAAACGCTGATGCGCAGCGGCAGCACGGCATTGTCGTTCGTCCTGACGCTCGGCGCCGCGATCCTGCCGTGGGGTATTATCCTCGCGCTGCTCGTCGGCCTGTGGCGTAGCCGTGCCGTCGTCACCATCCGCCGGCGTCTGGGCGAAAAGTCCGCGCCGGATACCCCGGCAAGCTGACAAGTCGGGAGGCGTCGCTGGCGAAGTCCGATGCCCCAAGCATCGCGCAGGACCGGGCTCGCGGCGTCTTCCAGCCCTGCGTCGATCGTCGGGGCACGAAGAATATGGTTCGCGATCTTGTGGGCTGATGGTCCGGGAGGTCGCTGGTGGAGCCGAGGGGAATCGAACCCCTGACCTCTGCAGTGCGATTGCAGCGCTCTCCCATCTGAGCTACGGCCCCGCGACCGGCGCGGTCTTAACGGCACCGGTTGGCAGTGGCAACGGCTTTTGTGCTGATTGCCGCCGCCACGCCGAAAAATCGAGGAATGGGGGATTCCGATGGCCAAGGCATGGCATTTGACCAGTCGTCCGCAGGGGCTGCCGACGATGGACAATTTTGCGCTCCGCGAGGCAACCGACGCACCGCTCGAAAAGGACCAGCTGCGCGTTCGCAACCTGTGGCTCTCGGTCGATCCCTATATGCGCGGACGGATGAACGACGCCAAAAGCTACACGGCGAGTTTCCAGATCGACCAGCCGATGACCGGCGGCGCGATCGGCGAAATTCTCGAAAGCACGATGGACGGTTTTGCGGCGGGCGACCTGATACTCCACATGGGCGGTTGGCGCGACGGCGGTATCATCGGCCTCGACATGATGCCCAACAAGCTGCCTGTCGACGCGCTGGCGGCCGGAATGCCGCCACAGACGTTTCTTCATAATATGGGCCTGACCGGCGGCACGGCTTGGATCGGCCTTCTCCGCATTGCGGCGGCCCGGCCAGGCGATACGGTGTTCGTCTCGGCCGCGGCGGGTGCTGTCGGTTCGGCTGTCGTCCAGATCGCCAAGGCCCGCGAAATGACTGTAATCGCCTCCGCCGGCGGTGCAGAGAAATGCAAGTGGGTCGAAGATCTCGGGGCCGATGCCGTGGTCGACTACAAGTCCGGACCTGTGCTGCCGCAACTCGCCGCCGCGCTCGAACGCCTCGGCAAACCCGGGATCGATGTCTATTTCGACAATGTCGGCGGCGAGCATCTCGACGCGGCGTTTGCGGTGGCCAATAATTTCGCGCGCTTCGCGATCTGCGGTATGATCGACGTCTATAACGACGCCAAGCCGCAGGAAATGAAGTATCTGGTGCGCGCCATCCCGGCGCGAATCCGCATGGAGGGCTTCATTTACACCGATCAGTTCATCGACTGCATGGAGGAATTCTACGCGGACATGGCTGGCCTGATCGCCAGCGGCGCGGTGACCATGCGCGAAACGATACATGACGGGCTGGAATCCGCGCCCGACGCATTCCTCGGCCTGTTTGCGGGCCGCAATATCGGGAAAATGCTGGTCAGGCTCTGACTGCCTCCCGTTGCCGCACCGAGGTCAGCTGCCGAAACCGACCGACAGGAAATCCGGCATCGGACCGTTCCAGCCATCGTCGGGACCGTCGATATCGTCGTGCTTCGGTTTCGGCGCAGGTGCCGGCTTGCGATCGCCGCGCGCCGTCTTTGCCGGTCTCGCTTCGGACGCGGCATCCGTGGAGCGCCCGGAATCCTTGTCCGGCTTCGCTGCGCCCTTGCCGCGTCCGCCGCGCGCCGAACGGCCACGGCGCGGCTCGCCTTCGTCGCCATCGCGATCGGGCGCGGCGGTTTCGACCGCTGCGGTGCCGCCGCCATGAACCGGAATTTTATATCCGGTCAGCTTCTGAATGTTGTCGATCGCCTCGCCATCGGACGGCGTCACCAGCGTGAAAGCGCGCCCTTTGGCGCCCGCACGGCCCGTACGGCCGATACGGTGCACATAATCGTCCGGATGCCACGGGGCATCGAAGTTGAAGACATGGCTGACGCCCTTGACGTCAAGGCCGCGCGCCGCAACGTCCGATGCCACCAATATGTTGATCGTGCCGGCCTTGAACCGGTCGAGTTCGGCGATGCGGCTCGACTGATCCATGTCGCCATGGATTTCGCCCGCCTTGTATCGATGGCGCTGGAGCGACTTCGCCAGTTCGCGTACGGTCGTCTTGCGGTTGCAGAAAATGATCGCGGTGCCGATGTCTTCGGCTTCGATCAGGCCGCGCAGCGTGTCGCGCTTGCTCCGTTCCGAGGTCTTGACCAGAAACTGTTCGATATTTTCGTTCCGGCTTGCCGGACGCGCGACCTCGATGGTCTTCGGATTCGACAGAAACTTGTCGGCCAGTTTCTTGATCGGCGGCGGCATCGTTGCCGAAAAGAGCAGGGTCTGCCGATTCGCGGGCAGCTTGGTGCAGATATTTTCGATATCGGGAATGAAGCCCATGTCGAGCATCCGGTCCGCTTCGTCGATCACGAGCAGGTTGCAACCTGTGAGCAGGATCTTGCCGCGTTCGAACAAATCCATCAGCCGGCCCGGCGTCGCGATCAGCACGTCGACGCCCTTTTCCAGCGCCTTGACCTGATCGCCCATCTGTACGCCGCCGATCAGCAGCGCCATCGAAAGCTTGTTATATTTGCCGTATTTCTCGAAATTCTCGGCGACTTGCGCGGCGAGCTCGCGGGTCGGCGCGAGGATCAGCGAGCGCGGCATCAGCGCGCGGGCGCGGCCATGGGCCAGAATATCGATCATCGGCAACACGAAGGATGCCGTCTTGCCGGTGCCGGTCTGTGCGATGCCGATGATGTCGCGCATCATCAATACGGACGGGATCACACCTGCCTGAATCGGGGTCGCTTCGTCATAGCCCGACTCGTCGATCGCGCGCAAAAGTTCGTCGGAAAGGCCGAGGTCGGCAAATTTCATGGGGTATCATGTCCGGAAAAGAGAGAGCGCCCAGCCGCCCACGCAGGCGAGCGTTGCCGCGCCCATTGGGGAAAAGGCGATAAAAAGTCAAGGAAAGGCGACGAAAAAGGCGATCAGTCGTCGTCGTCGCGAACCGGAACCATCAACCGGAACTTGTCGATCTCGCATTTTGCACCGGTCCGGGCGTGAATCTGGTCACGATCCTCGCAAAGTCGCCCGTCCTTGCTGCCCTGCATGTAAAAGCCTGCGTAGAAGTCGAGCGCGCGGCAGCCGCGATTGAGCTGTGCGCGCAATCTTTGCTTTTGCCGCGTGATCAGGTCGATGCTGTCGCGCTGCACCGCCTGCATCCCCATTATATTGCGCATCGCAATGCATTTCGGGGCCTTTTTCTCTTTCCAGACGACGGGCAGATCGGTGTCGCGTCCCGACGATCCGGGACCCGCCGCAAAATTGTTGATCGGCGAGCGCCGGGCGGGAACGCGGATGATGAGCTGCTGTTCGATCACCACCTGCCAAAAGGAACTGCCCTGGTCGGGTGCCGGCACCACGACGGCGACCAGCGGATCGGGCGCGGCCACCGGCACCGTCCCGTCGGCCACCGGTGCGGCGGCTGCGAACCACAGGAATGCCGCCGTCAGCACAGGCTCGCTGCCGCTCCTTCGGCGTCCTGACAGAAGATGCTGCTCACCCGTCGCTCCCGCGTCCATGCCCGCTGGACGAAAAGATACTATTCGTCCAACGCCCCTTTTAACAAGGATGATTGAACATCAAATGAACTGCTGTCACCCCCTGCGCCAACGCCGCGCAGAAAATATCCGGAGGGAAACGGCATGACGCGTCCACCATCCGCATCGCTGCTCGATGCCCTCGCCCGCCTGCTTGGCCCCAAAGGCTATAGCACTGACCCCGACATGATGGCGCCATGGCTGACCGACTGGCGCGGCAAATATCATGGCCGCGCGGCCGCAATGCTGTCGCCGTCGTCGACCGAAGAGGTCGCCGCGGCGGTGCGGCTATGCGCCGGGGCAGACGTCGCACTCGTGCCGCAGGGCGGCAACAGCGGCATGGTTGGCGGCGCGACCCCCGATGCAAGCGGCGAGCAGTTGCTCGTCAGTATGCGGCGGATGAACAGGGTACGACAGATCGACAGGGACGCGCAGATCGCGGTCGCCGATGCCGGGGTCGTGCTACAGAATTTTCACGATGCCGTGCTGGCCCGCGGGCTGCGGTTTCCTCTCACGCTCGGAGGCAAGGGATCCGCGACCATCGGCGGGCTCGTTTCCACCAATGCCGGCGGGACGCAGGTTCTGCGTCACGGCACGATGCGCGCGCTGGTCGCGGGGATCGAGGCGGTGTTGCCCGACGGCAGCATCTTCGACGGCCTTGCTCCGCTCAGGAAGGACAATCGCGGTTACGACCTTCGCCACCTGCTGTGCGGTGCCGAGGGCACTTTGGGAATCGTCACCGCTGCTTCGCTGCGCCTGGTGCCCATGGCGGCCGCGCGGCGCACCGCATGGCTGGGGGTCGATTCACCTGCAACCGCCCTCGCCCTCTTGCGGCGGCTTGACGCGGCAATCGGCCGCGAGCTCGAAGGGTTCGAAATTATTCCGCAGAGCTGCCTTGATGCCGTGCTCCGCCACATTCCCCGGACGCGCGCGCCGCTTGGCACACCGCATCCATGGCACGTGCTCGCGGAACTGGTGGGTGAGGACGACCGGGCGCTCGGGGACGCGCTCGAACGGCAACTTGCCGCGTCAATGGATGCCGGGCTGATCCGCGACGTGGTGATCGCGAAGAACGACCAGGAAAGCGAGGACTTCTGGCGTCTGCGCGATTCGATTTCGGAAGCCGAACGCGCCGAAGGCCCGGCGCTGCAACATGACATCAGCGTCCCGGTCGAACTGATGCCGACATTCATCGCTGAAAATCCGGGCCGGCTCGAACATGTTTTCCCCGGCGCGCGTACCTTGTCCTTCGGACATCTGGGCGACGGCAATGTGCATCACCACGTCCAGCCGCCGACGGGAATCGATGGCCGGGCATGGCTCGCCGAACATGGCGAAGCCGTAAGCCGACTGGTCTATTCGCACGTCATTGAACTGGGCGGATCGATTTCGGCCGAACATGGCATCGGGCAGATGAAGCGGGGAGTTCTGGCCGAACTCGACAGCGCGGCACGGCTCGCGGCCTTGCGCGGCGTAAAATCGGGTCTCGATCCGGCAGGGATTTTCAATCCGGGCAAGCTGATCGCCTGAGACCTTGCCCGAACATTAATATCGATCGCCATCGCCCCTTGCGCGGCGGGTCGCGGGTCAATAAGGCGCGCCTTTACCCTTTTATCCCGGCCCACCGGGAGCCCTTAGCCGGAGTTCGATCATGGCCGCTGCGCCCGTCCCTTCCAATCTGCCTCTTTTCTATAAAGATCTTCTGCCGCTTTCGAGCGTCGATCATGCCGATTATCACGCCCGTGCGCTCGACAAGGCCGATTTCCTCGTAAGCCAGCACGCGATTCCGCTGACGTCGGACGAATTCGTGTCGGCCTGCCGCTTTTACCCGATCGTGTTTTCGGCAGGCGAAAATCCGGTTCCGCTGGCGCTGATGGGCCTCAATGAAGGCGTGAACACCTTCGTCGACGACGAAGGCAAGCTGCTCAACCCGGTTTATGTTCCCGCCTATGTCCGCCGCTATCCGTTCCTCCTCGCCCGGCTCCAGCCGAATTCGGAAGAATTGTCGCTGTGCTTCGACCCGACCTCGGGCGCGATCGGCAAGTTCGACGAAGGCGACGCGCTGTTCGAGGGCGGCCAGCCCACCGCGCCGGTTCAGGCCATTCTCGAATTCTGCAAGAATTTCGAGGAAGCCGGCCAGCGCACCGGCATGTTCATGGACGAACTCAAAAAGGCCGATCTGCTGATGGACGGCGAAGTCAGCATCCAGCAGGAAGGCAACGACAAGCCGTACGTCTATCGCGGCTTCCAGATGGTCGACGAAAACAAGCTGCGCGAACTTCGCGGTGACGTGCTGCGCAAGATGATGCAGAATGGCATCCTCGGCCTGATCTTCGCCCATCTCTTCTCGTTGCAGCTGATGCGCGAAATCTTCGCCGAACAGGTCAAGGCGGGCAAGGTGCCGGAAATTACCGAAGTTCCGGCTGTCTGAGAAAATCGATGCCTGTGGTCGCCGTCGCGGATTTCGCGCGGCGGCCACGCGGCGCCCGGATGGCGCGGGCCCGTCGATTTGTCCGGCCCCCTTCGCACACCGCCGGTCGCGGTAGCCGCACGAACGCGACGTCGATCACCGCCATTCGCAACGCTCGCTGCTCCGCCGGTACCGAAGCGTCAGAAATCGATCGCGAGACCCTTGAGCTCCCAGTCGCCATAACGAACCGGATTGCGTCCGCCCGGCTGCGCTTCGGCCTCGTCTTCGCGGATCGCCGCCGGCACCGGGACCGGGTTGTTTGTCCAGTTCGCGGGCGCCTTGATGTGCGCGGGCCGTTTCGCTGCGCGCGGCGTGCCGCCGATGGTCCGGTTTTCGCTGTTGTCGGTCATGATGTCGGCCTTATAGGATTTTCCATGCTTCGCGCCAACCTCGTCCGTTTCCGTCATGGCTGACCGTCGCCCCCGCCAGAATCGTCGCTCGCCGCGCGATGCCGATCCGCCCGGCATGGCACCGCGCCGCGCGGCGCTGCGACTTCTCGATGCGATCCTGCGCCGCGGTGATCCACTGGACGTGGCGATGCATGCCGCCGCGCAGGGCCTGACCGGTCCCGATCGCGCCTTCGCCGTCGCGATCGCGTCCGAGGCGCTTCGCTGGATGGTCGACATCGATGCGCTGATCGACAGCGCGACGGCGCAGCCGCTTCCCGACGACGTCAAATCGCGCGCGGTGCTGCGGATCGCGCTGGCGCAGCTGCTGGTGCTGAAAAGCCCCGGGCACGCGGTGGTTTCGACCGCGCTGCCGCTCGTCGACGGCGGGCCGCGACGACTGGTCCATGCGATCCTTTCGCGCGCGCAGCAGGAGGAATGGAAACTTCCCGAACGCGCCAGCCTTCCCGCCGGCACGGCCGCGCGGTGGAGCGAGCAGTGGGGAAACGGCACGAGCGAAGCGGCGGAGGCGGCGTGG